>NZ_JBHYZP010000017.1:0-179237 GCF_042752355.1 Streptomyces sp. NPDC059255 | reverse complement strand
AGTCCTGACAGGCGACGCCAGGAGCACGAAAGCCCTGTTGCGCAGTGGAGCAAGTCCAGAGAGGAGGAACAGCGACGGCACCACTCCGCTGTATCTGGCATCGGTGCAGGGTGAGGCCGAGATAGCCCGCGTGCTCATGGAAGCCGGAGCGTCCCCCGACACGGAAAGCAGTGGTCCCGGCTCGGAGGGCACACCTCTGTGCGCAGCCGCATGCTGGGGGCACACCGAAACAGTCCGGCAACTGTTGGCGCATGGCGCCGATCCCAACCTCCGCGAGGACCATGGCACAGGGATGTCTCCACTGGAATGGGCGGACAACGGCCCCCACCCTGACACCGCCGAAATCCTTCGGGCAGCAGGGGCGCTACCGACCCTTCACCAGGCTCGGTAGCTAGCGCGACCTCAATACTCACTTTCGCAACAGGCCCTAGCGGCGACGTTGCCCACCAGGCAGCTTCGCTCGGTCATGAGCAGGCAGCCTGACGGCGAAGCATTCATAGGCGTCGGCGAACACCTCTCCTGTCCCGCCGCCTGTTCGGCGGCCGCCCACGCACGGTGGGCAGCCTGGGCGGCTCGCCCGGTAAGGCGAGATCATCCGCAACCTACCGGACAACGGCCTTCAGCCACACGAGACCGGCGGCTGACCAACACACCGACTGAACATTGGGTGGTTGCCCGGGGCCAGCCGGCGGCGTTGAAGTCCAAGGCTCTCGGGCGGCCGTAATGACGATCGGCTCTCGTTCCTGGGGGGCTATGTGCGTGGGGCGATGGCGTTGTACGCGGACAGCCAGCCGGTTCCCAAATGGTCGCCTCGGGTGAACGCTGCTCCCCCGCAGTCCGTCTTCGGGGCCGGTGGGGTGAGGGGGGTCGGGTAGGGGAGGTCGCGGGTGGTGCCGTCGGCTGTGTGGCTGACCACGGTTGTGCCGGTCCAGAGGCGGATGACGGTGCCGCGCGGCGCGCCGGCGCGGATGCCGTCGGGCCGGGTTTCGATGTCGACGCCGGTGGTTCGGGTGGCGAGGAGGGTGCGGTAGTCGTCGGGGTGGAGCTTGCAGTCGCGGGGTGGGGTGGTGCCGGGCCAGTCGGGGGCGTCGATGTCTCGGTCGCGGGCGGCTCGCCACATGGTGGGGACGAGTTGGTGGGCGTGGGCGGGGGTGGCCATGCGTTCGCACATCCACAGGAGGCGGCCGGAGCCGCGGCGGGGGCCGAGGGTGCGCCAGCGGATGCGTTGGGCGAGGTCGGCTGCGGTGATGGCGGCCCAGGGGTGGATGGTGGCGAGGTGGCCTTGGGCGGCGAGCCAGGCGAGGTAGCGGCGGGCTTCGTCGAGGATCTGGGCCATGGAGTCGACGGGGATGCCCAGAACGTAGTTGTGGCGGGTGCGGAATGCTTTGGGGTTGTTGGCCACCAGGAGCAGGACGGCCCGGGCGAGGTCGCCGGCTGCGGGCTTGTCCTCCTGTGTGGGGTGCGGGGTGTCGGGTGCGTCGGGGTGTCCGCCGGTGCGCAGGACCTGGTGGAGGGCGGTTTTGGCGCGTTCGGTGAAGGGGGCCTGTTCGAGGGCGGGCAGGCGGGTGCTGAGCAGAGTGGTGAGGGTGTTCTCGGCTGCGTCGGGGTTGCCGGGAGGGGGCAGGGTGTGCAGGGCGTCGGTGAGGGTGGTGGCGATGTCGGCTTCGACCATGAAGCGGCTGGTGAGTTTCCCCATTTCGGTGATGGTCAGGAGGTCGTTGCCGCCGGGCTCGGGGGTGCGGTGGAGGTAGCCGGCGTCGTGGAGGAAGTCCAGGGCGTCGTGGAGAGGGTCGAGGTGGTGGTGTCCCTGGTGGTGGGCGAAGGTTCTGGTCCACCACACCTCGGCCTGGTCGAGATCGGTCAGTCGGCCCTGGACGGCTTCGGCCAGGAGATGGTCGGGGAGGTGGTCGCGGATGCGGGAGGTGACGGTGTATCCGGCGGCGAGGCGGGCCTGCCAATGGGGGCGTTCGGTGGGGCTGGTCAACAGGTAGGCCCAGCCTTCACGTTCGCCGGCTCCTACGCGCCCGGCACGGCCGAACATCTGCTGGATCATGGAGACTTCGATGCGGTCCATACCGACCTGGGTGTCACGGACGATGACGGCGCGGGCTGGGAGGTTGACGCCTGCGGCCACGGTGGAGGTGGCGACGAGGACGTCGGCCTGCCGGGTGCGGAAGGCGTGTTCGGACTCGCGTTTGTAGGGCCAGTCCCGGTAGTGGAGCCGCACGCCGGCTTGGGTGCACAGACGCTCGACGAGTTCGCTGTCGTCGGCGTCGGCTCCTTTGGCCGGCACACCGCGGTCGGCGGCGAGGGCGAGGGCGGTGGCGCGCACGCCCCGTTTACTGCCGCAGAAGACCAGGACGCTGCCGCCCGATGCGGTGATCTCCCGTGCGAGGCGTACGGCTTGTGCGGTCCGGGTCTGGCTCCGGACATTCCATCCCGGGTCGTCGGCCGTGTCCGGCAGGACGGGAAGCTGCCAGGTCAGACGTGTGGGGCGCCAAGGGGACCGGATGAGGCGGGCGCCCAGCCAGTCGGCTACCTGCTCGGCGTTGGCGACCGTGGCGGACAGGCCGACGATCCGGACCTGGGCGCTGTCCTCACGGACCCGGGTGAGGAGCGCTTCGAGGACCGGTCCGCGGGTGGGGTCGCCCAGCAGGTGGATCTCATCGACGATCAGGCAACCGACCTCGGCCAGGGCCGCGCGCTGGGACCCGGTGCGGCTGATGGCTTCGAACTTTTCCGTGGTGGCCACCCACAGGTCCGCGGTGCGGATGAGTTCGGTATCGACGGCGTGTTCACCGGTGAGGCGGACGACGCGGCGGCCGGCGCGGCGCCACGTCTCCAGGTCACGGTCGAGCTCGTCGGTCAGGGACCTCTGAGGTACCAGCCAGGCCGCTTTGCGGCCCCGGCTGTGGGCCTGGAGGGCGGCCACCATACCGATGGCGGTTTTCCCGGCGCCTGTGGGTGCGACGATGACCAGGTGCTGGTCGCTCTCCAGGACAGCGGGGACCGCGGCCGACTGGACCGGGTTGAAGGTGGGGTGGGGCAGCAGTTCCTTCCAGTCCTCGGGCACCAGGTCGGTCACGGGGGTGTACGTTGCCGCCTCATTCGGGGGCAGGTCCGCGAGGGCGTCCCACTGCGCGGCGAAGGCGTCCCGGGCTGCGTACGCCGCGGGGCCGGCTGTTGGGGAGCCGGGAAAGCTGCCGGTGGTAGGGGCAAAGGCCACGAGGTCCGTACGATCGCCGAGGTCGCCGACGGTGCTGACCTGCTCGGCCTCTACCCAGTTGCCGGCGCTGCGGACCTGAAGGTCATGTTCGGCAAGGAAGGCACGCAGCGCGTCGAAATCAGGGCTCGTCGGGACGATGACCCGGATGTCCTCGGCTGCGGCCAGAGCCTTCTCGTCCGGCCGCCAGCGCGGGTCGGTCACCTTGCACCACAGCAGTGCGCGGCGTTCCGTATCAACGGGCGGGGCAAGGTCCGACGGCCATGCCGGCTCGGGCTGGCGGGAGGCACAGGTGGGAGGGGCGGCGCGGATCGCGGTCACGGTGACGCCGGGACCGGCAGGGCTTGGTCCCAGGGGCAGTCCGGTCACGGGGGTTGAGGGTGAGGGCGGGGCGGATACGGGCGGCTTCAGCCGTGCGGGGGGCGTGGCGGGGCGCGGTTTGGGGAGGGTGATCAGTTTGTCGTATGTCTTCACGCCCAGGTCGGCGAGTGTGTAGGCGCGGGGGCAGGCCGGGCAGACCACGGAGACGTAGCGGTACTGGCGGCCGGCTGATTCATAGGGGCGGCGCAGGGAGTGGAGCGGTGTGTCGCAGGTGGGGCAGGAACGGGAAACCTGCTCCTGGTAGGACCACCCCGGCTCCCGGAACCGCGCCAAGAGGTCCTCCCCATCGAGGACGGTCCCCCAGCGCTGCCGGACAAGCTCAGCAACCGTGGCCCGGACCGTTTCTTCTTCCGCAGGGTGCACGGGGTAACTCTGCCATCGGCTGCCGCTGTTGGCGGAGAAACCAGCCGAGCCGCGGGGATGAACAGGACGCGGGGCCGTGTCCCTGGGCTCGCAGTGGGTGGCGCGGGCCCGGGTGGCTTTCGGGGCGGATCAGGGTGAGGTATTCGCCCCTGCGGCCTGCACCGGTGCCACCGACTCGACCGCTACCACCAACGGCTGCGCAACCCTGAACAGTCAACGCGCATAGTGCGCAGAACCCGGAAACCCGCAGGCCACACCGGCTCGGCCGGCACGCCCCACCGACTTGCCCTTCAGCAGTATTCAGTGGTGCCCGCTCTCCGAACTGAGCGATGCACAGGTCGGCCTCGAAGGACCGCTCATTTTCAGGAAGGCGCGGCATCAGGCCCGTGCTGTGTCAGGCCCCGGTGCAGACCTCTCCGCCTCTCCGGCAGCCGTGACTGTCGGCGGGCTTCGGCGCTGGTCATGAGGAGCGCCTGCGTCCGCCGGCCTATCCCGGAGTCGACAGTGGCGGCAGCACGGACTGCCGTACCCACGCATCGATGACCGGGCCGAGCGGCCGGGCGGTGTACTGCTGGGCGTGGGCAGCGAAGTCGGTGGTCGTCACCAGGCCGTGGCGGTGTATCGTCGTCCAGCCCTTGAGCATCCGGAAGAAGGGGTCCTCGCCCAGAGCGCAGCGCACGGCGTGGACTGCCAGCCCGCCGCGCGCGTACAACCGGTCGTCGAACATCAATCGCCGTCCCGGATCGGCCAGCCGCAGGTCCTGCCGATGCTGCCGCAGATGGGCGTGCGCCCGCGCGGCCAGGATCTGGACGGTTGGGCCTCCGGCATGCTCGGACCAAAGCCACTCCGCGTATTTGGCGAAGCCTTCATTGAGCCATATGTGCCGCCAGTCCGCGACGGTGAGGCTGTTGCCGAACCACTGGTGGGCCAGTTCGTGGGCGACCAGGCGTTCCGAGCCGCCCTGCCCGTCGAGGTGGTTCGTCCCGAAGGTGGCCAGCCCCTGCGCCTCCACCGGGACATCGAGTTCCTCGTCCGCGACGACCACGGCGTACTCGTTGAACGGATACGGCCCGAAGACATCCTCGAAATACTTCATCATTTGTGGCTGCCGGGCGAAGTCCGTGGTGAACTCCGGCACCAGCCGGGCCGGTACGTATGCCGTCTGCGGCACAGGCCGGCGGGCGTCGGACGATGAGGCCCGGCTGGTGAACGGTACGGTTTCGTACCGGCCGATGGAGACGCCGACCAGGTAGCTGGAGGTGGGCGCGGGCTGTTCGTACACCCAGGTGGTGCTGCTGGCCCGGGTGGTCCTGGTAAGCAGTCGGCCGCCGACGACCACGGTGTACGGGGACGGTGCGGTGAGCGATATCTGGTAGGACGCCTTGTCTCCGGGGCGGTCGTTGCACGGGTACCAGGAGGGGGCGCCGATCGGCTGGCTGGCGACCAGCGCGCCGTCGGTCAGCTCCTCCCAGCCCAGACCGCCCCAGTGGCTGCGAATCGGTGCGGGATTGCCGGCGTAGTGCACCTCGACGGTGAACGCCGCTCCTGCCTCCAGCGTCCTTTCCGGGCGAATCCGCAGTTTGCCGCCCCGGTGGGTGTAGTGCGTGGTGCGGCCGTCGACCGTCACCCGGTTCAGCCGGAAGTCGGCCAGGTCCAGGGAGAACTCACGCAGCGGCCCGCGGTCGGCCACGCCGCTGAGGCGTGCGGTCCCGCTGAGCCGGTTGGCTGTGGGCCGGTAGGCCAGCGCGAGCTCGTAGCGGTGGATCCGGTAGCGGGTGTCACCGTGGGCGGGGAAGTAGGGGTCCGTGTCCGGGGCGGCTGCCTGCTTCTGCCTCAACGGTCTTGCTCTCTCTCGTGGTCCGCGGATCGTGCTGCGTCGGGACGTGCCTCACCTTGCCCGGCCCAGGCCTGGGCCGGATTGCCGAGCCACCGGCTGTCCGGCGGGATGGACTCGCCGCGCATGACCAGTGAGGCCGGTCCCAGCGTGCTGCGGGCGCCGACCTCGCAGCCCGGTAGCACGATGCCGCCCGGTCCGATGGTCGCGCCTGCGCGCATGACCACCGTATCCATCCGCATGATCCGGTCGTGAAAGAGGTGGGTCTGCAGGACACAGCCCCGGTTGACGCTCACCGCGTCCTCCAGGGTGACCAGGTCGGCCTCGGGCAGCCAGTAGCTCTCGCACCACACGCCCCGACCGATCGTGGCCCCCAGTCCGCGCAGCCACAGACTCATCGCCGGGGTGCCGGTCACCGAGCCGACCAGCCAGGGCACCGCCAGTACCTCGACGAAGGTGTCCGCGAGCTCGTTGCGCCACACGAAGCCGCTCCACAGCGGGCGTTCCATGGCCCGGAACCGGCCGACGAGCAGCCACTTGGCGGTGATGGACACGATGGCTGCCGCGGTGCCTGCGGCCAGCAGCACGATGCCGGAGGCCAGCGCCGTCAGGAGCGGGGAGCCGGCCTCTGCCAGTTCGGCGAGTGCGGCCAGGGTCAGGACGGCAAGGGCCCCGGAGGCCAGGACGGGGACCAGTCGGCACACCTCGACCAGGCCGCGCGCCCACACCAGGCGGGCCGGCGGTGCGTAGGTCAGGCTCTGATCGGCGCTGTCGGCCGAGCGGGGCAGGCGTACCGGCGGCATCCCCAGGTAGGAGCGGCCCTTCTTGGTCTTCTTCGGTGTGGCCGACAGCACACCCACCAATCCGCGGTCGGGCACGGTGCGCCCGGGGGCGGTCATCCCGGAGTTGCCGAGGAAGGCCCGCTCGCCGATCTCTGCGGCGCCGATCCGCAGCCAGCCGCCGCCGAGCTGGTACGGGGCGACCAGGGCGTCGTCGGCCAGGAAGGCGCCGTCGCCGATGGTGGTCAGGCTCGGCAGTGCCAGCACGGTGGACACCTCGGCCCGGCGACCGATCTTCATGCCCAAAGCGCGTAGCCAGCTCGGGGTGATCAGCCCTGCGTAGAGTGGGAAGAGCCGCTGCCGGGCCGCGTCCATCAGCTGGCTGACGGTCCATGCCTGCCAGCCCGTGCTGCTGTGCAGGGGGTGCCAGCCGGGGCGCAGTCCGATGCTCACCAGCCGAACGGCGGCGCACAGCAGCACGGCGTAGGTCAGTCCGAAGGCCAAGGTGGCGGGGACCAGGGCGGCCAGTGCACCGCGCAGCGCGCCGCCGAGGCCAGCGCCGACCGGAATGATGGCGCCGACCACCGCGAGGGCGGGGACCGCGGCGGCCATCGGGAACAGGCTCAGTGCGTATCCGCTGGCGCCGTAGGCAGCGGCCCATCGGGCCCGACGCGGGGGGCGGTGCTTGGGCCAGCGGCGTTCGGCCCGGCCGAGCTCGACGGCGGGTGCGCCGGCCCAGTGCCGACCTGCGGGTACCTGCCCGGTGATGCTGGAGCCGGCTGCGACCTGGGCTCGTTTGCCGACGCGGGTGCCGGGCAGCAGGATGCTGCGGGTGCCGACGACCGCGTCGGGGCCGACCTTCACTGCTCCGATGTGCAGCCGGTCGCCGTCGACCCAGTGGCCGGACAGGTCTACCTCTGCCTCGATGGCGCAGCCCCGGCCGAGTTTGAGTATCCCGGTGACCGGCGGCAGGGAGTGCAGGTCCACGTCGGGGCCGATCCGGGCACCGAGGGCACGGCCGTATCGGATCAGCCACGCCCCGGACAGGGATGTCGCCCCGGTGACCTCGGCGAACCGCTCAGCGGTCCACAGCCGCAGGTGGACACTGCCGCCGCGTGGGTAGCTGCCGGGGCGGACCCCGGCGAGCAGCCAGCGCGCCCCTGCCGCGGAGAGCGCGAGCCGGCCTGGCGGGCTGAACAGCACCGCGCCTGCGGCCGTCACCAGCCACCAGGAGGCGGTCGGTGCCCACGGGAACCCGCCGAACCACGCCAGAACGTTGCCGAGGGCCAGCAACGCCACCGTCCAGCGCAGCCCGACCAGGGTGAACAGGGGCAGCAGCAGGAGCAGTTGGACGATCTTGGCACGGGTCGGGACGGGCGCGACCTCGCGTGCCCTGGTCTCGGTGTGTGCGGTGACCTCCAGCATCCGGGCGAGCTTGCGGATCGTGGGGTGCTGGTAGATGTCGAGTACGGCAACCGCCGGGTGGCGGCAGCGCAGCAGAGTGGTGAGCTGGGCGGCGGCCAGGCTGTTGCCGCCGATCACGAAGAAGTCGTCGCGGGCGTCGGTGACCGGCATGCCGAGGACCTCGGCCCACTGCTCGGCGATCCACGCCTCGGTAGCGTTGAGGTGCGCGGCGGTGTCCCCCGTGACCGGTTTCCCGCTGCCCTCCGTGGCGCCGGGCAGCGGCCACGGCAGGGCCGCGCGGTCCACCTTGCCCGAGGTGAGGGTGGGCAGCACGTCGACGGAGGCGAGCAGCGGTACGAGGGCGGCCGGCAGCTGCGCGCGCAGGAGGTCGACGGCTGCGGCCCGATCCCAGCCGGCGGTGGTCACCACGTAGCCGACCAGGAGCTGGTTGCCGCGCCGGGCGGTGCGGACCGCCGCGGCGGCGCCGGCCACGCCGGGCAGCGCCTGGAGCGCGGCGTCCACCTCGGCGAGCTCGATCCGACGGCCGCCGAGCTTGACCTGCTCGTCGGCGCGGCCCAGGAACACCAGCCCGTCGGGGTCGGCCTGGACGAGGTCGCCGCTGCGGTAGGCGCGCGACCAGCCGAGGGATTCCAGCGGAGCGTACTTCTCGGCGTCCTTGGCGGGGTCGAGGTAACGGGCCAGGCCGGCCCCGCCGATGATGAGCTGGCCGCTGCCGCCCATCGGCACGGGTACGCCGGCCTCGTCCACCACGGCCAGCTCCCAGCCGTCCAGCGGCAGGCCGATCCTGACCGGTCCCCGACCGGTCAGGATGGCGGCGCAGGCCACTACGGTCGCCTCGGTGGGGCCGTAGGTGTTCCAGACCTCGCGGCCCTCGGTGGCCAGACGGTCGACCAGCTCGGGCGGGCACGCCTCACCGCCGAAGATCAGCAGCCGTACCTCGTTGAGTGACTCGGCCGGCCACAGCGCGGCCAGCGTGGGCACCGTGGAGACCACCGTGATCTCCTGCTCGGCGAGCCAGGAGCCCAGGTCGGCGCCGCCGCGGACCTGGGAGCGCGGTACAGGTACCAGGCACGCGCCACTGCGCCACGCGAGCCACATCTCCTCGCAGGAGGCGTCGAAGGCGACCGACAGGCCGGCCATCACCCGGTCACCGGGCCCGATCGGCTTCTCCCGCAGGAAGAGCCCGGCCTCGGCATCGACGAACGCCGCCGCGCTGCGGTGGGTGACGGCGACGCCCTTGGGTCTTCCGGTGGAGCCGGAGGTGAAGATGATCCAGGCGTCGTCCTCGGGCCCGGGAGGGCGCTGGGGGGTGGGGGCGGCACCGCTTCGCGTCAGAGTGAGACGGTGCTGTGCCCCGAGGACGGCCGTCACCGATGCTTCGCCGAAGACGAATTTCGCGCGCTCGTCCGGGTCCTCGGCGTCGACGGGGACGTACGCGGCGCCTACGGCGAGGGCGGCCAGGATGCCGATGTAGAGGTCGTTGGTGCCCGACGGGACCCGGATTCCCACCCGGTCGCCCGCGCCGACGCCCGCGGCCGCGAGCCTCCGGCGCAGTTCCTCGACCTCGGTGGCCAGGGTCCGGTAGCTGAGGGCGCTACGGCCGTCGTCGAGCGCTGTCTCGTGCGGGTGGGCTCGTACCGTGGCCTCGAACACGTCCAGCAGTGTCCGCGGCGCGGCGGCGGGGCGCCCGGGGAAATGCGCAGACGGGCCCACGGACGGTCCGACCGCGTCAGCCTGGGCTACAGGGTCGGCCGCAACGGCCGGTGCGGGGTTCTCGGCGGGCGTGATCGGCTCGATGCCGGCCACCGGGGCGGAGCCGTCGCCCACGGCCGTGATGTCGGCTGCGGGCGCCGCGTCGGCCGCAGGCGCCGCGTCGAGCGCTGCCATCGCGTCGAGCGGCTCTGTGCCGTCGGCCAGGGCCGGCTCCCTCTCCTCGACAGGCCCTCTGCTCGGCATTTCAGCCGACTGGATGCGCTCGACTCCGCAGCCTTCGGCGGCGGTCCGATTCTCCTCCCGCAGCATGTCGCTCCGCGCGGTCACCACCATGTGCTCCTCGTCCCGTCGATCCCTGTCCTGGCGGATGCCCGGCGCGAAGGGCCGAGTAGGTGTCTTCCTGCAGGCAGGCCACTCGGCCCCAAAATAAAACAAGTTGCACCATGCCAAGAGGGTCTGGCAAATAGAGGTCATTTCGGTCTTTTGTTGATGGGGTGGTCACCCGGACGGGCGAGTCCAGAGATACGCGACAAGTATGAGCATTTCAACGTGAAAGAGTCACCGATCCGGATCCCGGACCGCGGTCCGCCCCGTCGGCTCCGGCCGGGCCGAGCCCGCGGCGCGATCCGGCGTCGCCGCCGCGGCGGACGGAAGCCCACCACACCCTCGCGCCGGAGCCGAACGGGCCGAACACGGAGTCGGAGCCGACGGCGGCCGCCCGCCGCACGCCGGGGGCTTCGGCGTACGGCCCGGCACCGGGACGGCCGACAGCGGCCGGATCGCGATGCGGCCGGACCGTCGAGGCGTCACGGCTTTTAGGATGCATAAATAGCAACATAAAGGACATATAACTTAAAGTAGTCTGATGACCACGCATCTTGTGCCATCAAGACGAACCGACTCCGAACCGCTGACGTGGGCAGTACCACAGACGCAGGAGCTGTCGGACGGCCAGCAGCTGCCGCACAGTCGTTTTCTCGACCGGGAGCGCAGTTGGCTGGCGTTCAACGAGCGAGTACTGGAGCTCGCCGAGGACCCGCAGGTCCCGTTGCTGGAGCGGGCCAGATTCCTCGCCATCTTCGCGAGCAACCTGGACGAGTTCTTCATGGTCCGGGTCGCTGGTCTCAAGCGTCGGATCGCGACAGGGGTGGCCCAGTGCTCCGCGTCCGGGTTGCACCCAGGAGAGGTCCTGAAGCAGATCTGGAGCAGGTCCCGCACGCTGATGGCTCGGCACGCCGCGGCCTTCCAGCACGAGGTCCGGCCGCATCTCGCAGCCGAGGGCATCGAGCTGATCCGCTGGCCGGACACGTCGGCGAAGGAACAGGCCCACCTGCACACCCTCTTCCGCGAGCAGATCTTCCCCGTCCTGACTCCGCTCGCGGTGGACCCTGCCCGCCCGTTCCCGTACGTGTCGGGTCTCTCGCTGAACCTCGCGGTGGTGGTGCGCAACCCTGCCTCCGGGCAAAGACACTTCGCCAGGGTCAAGGTCCCGCAGTCCCTTTCCCGGTTCCTCGAGGTCTCCCCGCAGCGGTTCGTGCCCCTGGAGGACGTCATCGGCGCGCACCTGGAGGACCTGTTCCCAGGGATGGAGACGCTTGCCCACGACGCCTTCCGGGTCACCCGCAACGAGGACCTGGAGGTCGAGGAGGACGACGCCGAGAACATCCTGGCAGCGCTGGAGACCGAGCTAATGCGTCGCCCCTTCGGCCCGCCGGTGCGACTTGAGGTGGAGGCGTCGATCGACCCCTCCTTGCTCGATCTGCTGGTACGCGAACTGAACATCACCGAGGCCGAGGTCTTCGCACTGCCCGGACCGCTCGACCTGACCGGCCTGCTGGGCCTGGCGGACCAGGACCGACCGGAGCTGAAGTACCCCGCATTCGTTGCCGGCACCGCGTGCGACGTCCTGTCCGACGTCACATCCGCCTCGCAGCCGGACATCTTGGCCGTGATGCGTGAGCGCGATGTACTGCTGCACCACCCGTACGACAGCTTCGCCGCCTCGGTCCAGGCCTTCCTGGAACAGGCCGCGGCCGACCCGCACGTACTGGCGATCAAGCAGACGCTGTACCGCACCTCGGGCGACTCGCCGATCGTCGACGCACTGATCGACGCCGCCGGCGCGGGCAAGCAGGTGCTGGTCCTGGTCGAGATCAAGGCCCGGTTCGACGAGCACGCCAACATCAAGTTGGCCCGCACGCTGGTGCGGGCAGGCTGCCACGTGGTCTACAGCCTGATCGGGCTGAAAACCCACTGCAAGCTCTCACTGGTGATCCGCCAGGAAGGCGAAACACTGCGCCGCTACAGCCACATCGGCACCGGCAACTACCATCCCAGGACCGCCCGGCTCTACGAGGACCTCGGACTGCTCACCGCGGACCCGGACGTCGGCGCCGACCTGTCCGACCTGTTCAACCGGCTCTCCGGCTACTCCCGCCAGGACAACTACCGCCGACTGCTCACATCGCCGCGCGGCCTGCGGGACACGCTGCTCTCGCGCATCCGCTCCGAGATCGCGCATCACAAGGCCGGAAGGCCCGCATACGTCAAGTTCAAGGTCAACTCGATCGTGGACGAACAAATGATCGACGCACTCTACCGCGCCTCCCAGGCGGGAGTACGTGTGGACGCGTGGGTGCGCGGCGTCTGCGCGATCCGGCCAGGCGTGCCCGGGCTGAGCGAGAACATCCGGGTGCGCAGCATCCTCGGACGCTTCCTGGAGCACTCGCGGATCTTCGCCTTCGCCAACGGCGGCGCCCCCGAAGTCTGGATCGGCAGCGCGGACATGATGCACCGCAACCTCGACCGCCGCATCGAGGCCCTCGTTCGGGTCAACGCCCCCAAGCACCGGGCACAGCTGTCCGAGCTGCTCGACCTCGGAATGTCCCACGGGACCGCGTCCTGGCACCTGGGCCCGGACGGCAGCTGGGCCAGGCACGCACAGGATGCCGAAGGCACACCCCTGCGCGACATCCAGGAACTGCTCATCGCCAGCCGGGTTGCGTACCCGGGCCTGCAACCGCCCTGCCGATCGCTGGCCTGAGCCGTCCACCGGACCGGCACGGCACCCGGTGCCCCAGACACGTGAGCTCGGCTGCGAGGCTTCCGGTCGACTTCACCGTCCAGCCCAGCGGCGACATCGGGTCGCCCCGCTCGTCAGGCTCCACCAGTGCCGGCAGCGCGGACCGCAGACCCGGATCAAGGTCCACGGCCTTCTTCCGACCACCACCGGGCCTGCGGACCCGGTTCATTGGCTCCTCGCCGGCCTCCAACTCGTCCACGCCCTTGCGGAGCGTTGTCTCGCTGACCTGGGCGACCCGCACGACCGCCGGGATGCCGCAGCGACCCAGAATCCGGGCCTAAGCCCCCATCATCAGCCGTCGCTGCCGCTCGTCCAGATGCGGAAACAAAACCTCAAACCTCACTGCGAGTTGATGACAGATCAACTCGGAGATGCCCGTACCACACCAACGAGCCGGATCAGGGGAAGCACCGTGTTGATTCTTTACAGGCCCTTAGGGCGTCCGCCTGTACCAGGTCCGCGTCGACGCCGAGGGCGGCCACCGTGGCGAGGCAGGCGTCGCGCAGCCGCTGGTGCCAGTAGCCCAGGTAGCGGCCGATCTCTCATCGCACCCAGGCTGCCAGCAGGCGCACCTCCTAGCCCCGTTCCACCGCGTACGCCACGGCGGGACGCTCCCGAAACCTGGCCGCCGCCTCTCGTAGCCCGGCTTTACCTCACCTCGATCGCCCGCATCAGGACCGGAAACGCCTTTTCGATCTCACGTGCCCAGTAGGGCCACGTGTGCGAACCGGTGTAGGTCTCGAAGGTCACATCGAGACCGAAGCGGGTCGCCCGCTTGACGAACTCCTGGTTTTGCAGCAATTGAGAGGCTTCGAACTGGACGGAGACGTCAGAAGGATCGGTTTCCGATGGATCCAGTGGTCCGATTCGCCCATTACCGCAGGACACGAACAACTCCGTGCCACGCAGGTCTTTTACGAGATCTGCCGGGTTGTGCGCGGCCCACACGGCGCGCTGCGCCACTGGATCGCCGAAGAGGTCGAGCGGGTCGAACCCGTTCGGTGCGATATGCGTCTGCAGGAGCCACGTCGCGTACCGTTCGGAGGAGACGGGTTCGGTGGTCGGGTGGAGCGTATCCAGGGTGCCGCTGAAGGACGCCGCCGCGCGGAAGAAACCGGGATGGCGCGCCGCGTAGGACATCGCACCGAAGCCTCCCATCGACAGCCCCGCGATCGCGCGCCGGCCGGCAGCGTGGAGCCCCTGGGCGAGGATCTGCGAGAGCTCCACCAGGTGGAATGTCTCCCAGCCCGGCTTGTTCCCGGTACCGCGGGCCCACCAGTCCGTGTAGAAGCCTAGCGCTCCGCCATCCGGCATGACGACCAGTACGTCGCGCTTACGGGCCAGGCGCGCGATGTCGCTGTGCCGCGTCCAGTCCACGTAGTCGCCGTATCCGCCATGGAGAAGGTAGAGGACTGGCCATGAGGCGCTGGGCTGCGAGCCGAACCGGTTCGGAAGGATGATGCGCACCGACGCGGTGTGGCCGAGCGCCACCGAGTTGATCGTGATGTCCATCGTGCGCGGATCAAGGAAGTTCTGCGCGATCACCTTCGCGCCGTTGTCGGCCTGGACTCCGATGAGGCGCGGTTCTCGCGCATCCCGGCCGCGCGCCAGGGCAACGCCCTGCGACATTGCCGTGGCGACTCCGGCCGTCGAAGCGACCCCGATGAAGCGCCTCCGATTGAGCGTCGTCATTGACCTCTCCTCATGCGAAGCGAATCGCCACTCCATCGCGCGCCACAGCGATGAAAATTGAAGTGAATTCAATTAATGCAGGACTGTATAAGCCCTGTTTCATGCATGTCAAGAGTCGGTTGCCTGCTCTACCAGTGCCTGCCACGCGGTCGGGGCGGCAGAAGACGGATGCGGCCTCCGCCATGGTGAGCGTGGCC
This sequence comes from Streptomyces sp. NPDC059255, assembly GCF_042752355.1. Lineage (NCBI taxonomy): Bacteria > Bacillati > Actinomycetota > Actinomycetes > Kitasatosporales > Streptomycetaceae > Streptomyces > Streptomyces sp. NPDC059255. The sequence goes on along the minus strand of NZ_JBHYZP010000017.1, from coordinate 164,548 downwards.
GGTTCGACCGCCAAGTCGTCCTGGAAATCGGCGATGCCCAGGATGAGCGGACGACGGAACGAAGGGCCGCCTTGAAGCCCCGTCACGGAGCTTGAGTCCAGCAGGTTGACGCCGGCCGCCTGGATCCGGGCCAGGACGTCGTCTGCGCCGTCTCGAGGAGCGAGGTAGACGGCATGACCGTCGAGGCCGCTCTGCCGCCCGGTGGGGCTGGAGCCGATCAGCTCGCCCGCTGTGGCCGCGCGTACGTTCTTGCGGACGATCGTCACGTCGAGACGAAGTTCAGCAACGATGCCGCCGATGCCCATGTGCTTGTTCATCAGCGCGTGGACTGTGGCGTGACGTTCGCGGACATGCTGGGCTCGTATGCCCTCGGGTTCTCCGGCGGGGGTGGGTCATTGCAGGCGGAGCCGGGCGACGAGCCGCTCGGTGGCGTCGGCCAGGACCCGCACCTGGCCGACTTCGGGGTCGGGCAGGACCCCGAAGAGCCGCGGCATCGCGTCCTTGCCGATCACCCCGCGCCGCACGAGGCGTGCCGTACGCGCTGCGCGCGGAGATGGTCTCGCTACTGAAGGCGGCGGCCCGCGAAGTGCGAGTCCTGGGCGTCGGCGTGGTGGACGCCGGACGGTTCCGGCCGCGCGGACGGCCGGGTTGGCACAACATGGGCTGACCTCGAAGGCACCAACGCTGAAGCGGCCGGAGGTCACCCCGCAGACCGCGATGCCGCTGGCGACCGCGCACGAGATCGTGCGCACCTTCACCGTCCCAGCCCTTGTCAGCCTATGACAGGCAACGGTAATTAGAGATGAAGTCAGTTCAACATGAACGCAGAGAGGAGTGGCGAGGATGGATGGCGATGTGCGGGTCGGCCGATTCGAGGGCAAGGTCGCGATGGTGACGGGCGCCGGTTCGGGCATGGGAGCGGCGGCCGCTCGGCAGTTGGCCGCCGAAGGGGCGCAGGCCGTTGTTCTCGCCGACGTGAACAGCGAGGCCGCCTCGGCCGTGGCGAAGGAACTGCCCGCCGGTCGGGCGGTCGCGCTCGATGTGGCGGACGCGGCTGCGGTCGACGCGGCCGTCGATGACGTACTGCGGGAACACGACAGGCTCGATGTCCTGGTCCATGCCGCCGGAGTCGACGACCCGGAGGCCAAGCAGGTGATCGCGGACGCGCTGGCCGAGAGCCGGCCACCGGAGGTCACCGACCGGCTCACCGACGCGGCTTGGCAGCGCGTCATGCGGATCAACCTGGACGGCACCTTCCACCTGCTGCGCGCAGCGGTACGGGGCATGCGGCCGGCCGGGACGGGCGCGATCGTCGTCATAGGCTCTTCTTCGGTCTTCGACACCCCTGTCGGTTATCCCCACTACGCCGCGTCCAAGGCAGGCGTGCACGCCCTGAGCCAGGCGGTGGCCAAGGAGGTCATCACGTCCGGGATCCGGGTGAACGTGGTCGCGCCGGGGCCGACGGAGACCGGCATGGCGGCACGTACACCCGCCGCACTGCGCAGTGATCTCACCGACCCGGGCGTGCGCCCGTACGCCACACCTGAGGAGATCGCCGACATCGCCCTGTTCCTGGCGAGCGACGCCGCGGCGAACCTGGTGGGTGCGGTGCTGCTCGCCAATGGCGGCCGTTTCACGGCCTGACGGGCTGCGGCCCGCCGGTACCGGCCCGGATGGGCGGGGTCCGCCGGCCGCCGCGCCGCTCCGTGCCGCGCCGTGGATGAAGGGGCACGAATCAATTCGTGCACGGTATTGCCCGTCCGGCACCTGATGCCTACGGTCGCGAATTGAGTTCAGTTTGCGAAGTGCTCGAACAGTACTGAGGCGCGGGGCGCGCGGGCGCCTGGCACGAGGAGACGGTCGACGTGGATCAGTTTCCGGTCGTCCTGGTGAGCGGTCTCGCCGGTGGTGCGGTGTACGGCCTGATGGGCCTCGGCCTAGTGGTCATTTATCGGGCGACGGACGTGGGCAATTTCGCGCTCGCCAGCCTGGCGACCGTGGGTCTGTACGCCGCCCTGGCGCTGTACAGCAGCGGCCTGCCGTTGCCGCTGGCCGCGGTGGCCGCAATCGCCGTGACCGCGACGGTCGGCCTGGCTGCCCGTGAAGTGGTGATCAGGCCGCTCGCGCAGGGGGAATTGCTCTCGGCGCTCGTCATGACCATGGGCCTCTCGCTCATCGCGGACAGCGTCATCAGCACGGTCTGGGACGACCAGCCGCGGCTCTTCCCAAGCCTGGTGGAGGGTTCGGTATCGCTCGGGAGTTACTCGATACCCACGCAGAGTCTGCTGACCATCGGCGTCGCGGCCGTCGCGATGGCGATGGTGGCGTACCTCTTCGGCCGCACCACGATCGGCTCCGCCATGCGCGCCGTCGCCGAGTCCGCCGACACCGCGCAGATCCTCGGCCTCGGTGCGCAGCGCATCGCACGGATCGCCTGGGCGCTCGGGCTCGGCCTCGCCGCGCTCGCCGCTTTCCTCTACGCCCCCCGGGCCGGGCCGGTGCCGACAGTGCTCAGCGCGCCACTGTTCCGCGCCTTCGCCGGGATCTTCCTCACCGGGCTGACCAGCATGTACGGCGCCGTCGTCGGCGGGCTGACCATCGGCGTTCTGGACAACCTGGCCGCAAGTTATGTTTCGGCGGGCTACCGGGACACCTTCGTGTTCTCGTTCACCATTCTCGTGCTGCTGATCCGCCCTCAGGGGCTGTTCGGCGTGTGCACGTTCCAGCGGGTCTGAAGAGGCGGTCCATGTCTGTCGTCAGTCGTGCCAGTCTCGCCAGGGCGGCGCTCGGCCGCTCGCCGCAGCCGTACTCATCGTCCGGCTGAACGCCGGGGCAATCCCTCCGTACCAGGCGTACAGCGTCGGACTCGCGGCGGTCTACACCGTGCTCGTCCTCTCGGTCGGTCTGCTCGCAGGTTGGGCGGGTATCTGGTCGGTCGCTCATCCCGCGCTCTTCGCCCTGGGCGCCTACTTCGCGGCGTACGGCAGCACCCACGGCTGGTCACTTGAGGTCGTGGTGCTCGGCGCGACCGCGTGCGGTGCGGCCCCCGGGGCGTTCCTGGGAGCTGCGGGCGCACGGTTCTCGATGCTGTACGTGACCCTGCTGACGCTCGCTTTCACCATGGTGTCGCTCGAAGTCATGGGCCGGTGGACCAGCGTGACCGGTGGCGACCAGGGCATTTCGATGGCGAAGCTGGAGAGCGCCCTGGGCCTTGGCACGCTGGCCAGCGCGGGCACTCAGGCGCAGTACATCGCGGTGGGCGGGGCCGGCATCGCTCTTGCGGTGGCAGCGCCGGCCCGGCCGAGTGCCCTGCGTGTGCGGCTGGTCGCCGCCAAGTCCCACCCGATGGAAGCGCGGTCGATCGGCATCGCGCCGGAGGCCCAGTCCGCCCTGGCCTCCGCCGTCAGCGCCGCGTTCGCCGCGCTGGCGGGTGTCCTGCTGGCCCTCGTCGTCGGGTTCGTCAGCCCGGACCCCTTCTCGCCGGCTCTGGCGATCTCGCTGATCGCCGCGTGCGTACTCGGTGGCGCGGGCACGCTGCTCGGCGCCGTCGTCGGCGGTGCGTACCTGACATGGGCACCAACGGCCGCCGACAGCGCGGGGGTGCCGCAGCCGATCCTCCAAGGCGTCGTGCTCATCGCCGCGCTGCTGTTCCTGCCGGGTGGAGTAGTGCTCTTCCTCGGGCGTACGGCGCGCCGGCTGCTGCGGCGGCCCGCACCGTCGCACGCCCCGACCGCTCCCGAGACCACCGAAGAACCACCGGGGTCCGTTCCCGCACCGGGCGCGGACGCTCGGGAACTGCTCCGACTTGACGAGGCGGCGGTCACCTTCGGAGGCCTCACGGCACTCGAAGGAACCTCGATGTCCGTACGTGCGGGCGAGACCCTCACTATGATCGGCCCCAACGGTGCCGGCAAGACGACGCTGGTGAACGTCCTGTCCGGGCTCGTCGGAGGCAGACGCGTGTCGGGCCGGGCTCTGTACAACGGCAGGCCCCTGTTGAAAACCAGTGCCACCGCCCGCCGCGGGCTCGGCATCGGGCGCACTCTCCAGCACGCCGGGAGGTTCCCCGAGCTGACCGTTCTGGAGAACGTCCTCTGCACCCGTCGCAAAGTCACCGCGCACACCGCCCCGCGCCGATCGGCGGGAAGATCGGCAGTTCACCAGTTTTGCGGTAGTCGATCCAGTCGACATGTCCGATTTCCTGTCCGCCGTCGGTGAGGTCGTCGTATTCCTCGGTGGCGAGCGTCGCGCGGACTTCGCACGCGGCGGTGGCGGCGCCGTGGCCGAGGCGGTCCAGCAGCGGCCGGTAGGTGGCCAGGGCCGCGGCGAGGTCCGATACGTAGGTGTCGCGGTCCATGCCGGGGCTGCGGCCGGTGTAGCCGAGGTTGTACGGGGTGATGGAGAAGCGGACGCCGTCGAAGGCCTCCGCGTACTGGTCGACGATGCGGCGGTGCATGGCGGGCATTACCGGGGGCCCATGCCACAATTGGCCGGAAATCGCGGCCCGTTAATTTAGTAAGATGAACGGCGCACACTCTCCTCCCTCTCACCCCTTCTCTCTTTTCCCCGAAACCTCGGCACTGACGTTCGAAGATGAAGGCGGCGGATTCGGGGCCTGAGGCGCTGTTGACCGGCGCCTGACGGATCGACATCCTAATCACGTGGAGAGGAGTGCCTGTCGCGCTCCTTCCGGGAGGTAAACGGAGGCGGCACAGACCCTCGTCGGGCCGAGGGCGCCGCTCCGCCTCGACATCGATTCCCGAGACCACGGAGAGGATTTACCTGTGCCGGGCAACAAGTCCGACTTGAAGTCGCTCAGGGCGACGAAATACACCTCGTCGCTCCGCCGGGCCGGAGCCGTCGAGCGATTACGCGGCTCCGGTTTCCGCGCGGGGCTCCACCTGCTGGATCTGCTGGATCGGGCGCGCGGCAGGCAGCACCAGCTCCTGCCGCCCCGCCGCTACCGCCGCTTCATCGGCAATGGCGACTTCCTCAAGGTCGGCAGCGAGATCACCGCCTATATGCGCGACGAACTGGGCATGAGCCCGTCCCACGACGTGCTGGACGCCGGCTGCGGAGCGGGCCGCATCGCGGTACCCCTGACAGATGTGCTCACCGAAGGCTCGTACCTGGGCTTCGACATCGTGCCGCACGCGATCGAATGGTGCAGCTCGGCGATCACTTCCCGCCACCCGAACTTCCGTTTCGAGCACGTCGACATCCGCCAGGAGATCTACAACCCCGAGGGCACCCTCTCCGCGTCCGACTTCCGCTTCCCTGCGGACGACGCGGCCTTCGACTTCGCCGCCCTGGTCGGGTTGATCAGTCACCTGCTACCGGAGGAGATGGACAACTATCTGGCGGAATCCGCGAGAGTGCTCCGGCCCGGGGGTCAGTGTTTCGCGACCGCCTACCTGGTGGACGACAAGGTGGCCGAGAACATTTCCCGCGGCAACACCGCGTTCAGCTTCACGCACGATCACGACGACTACTTCGTGCATTCGAAAGAAGAACCGACATACGCCATCGCCTATCGTCTGGAGCACATTCAGGCGGTGGCGGCACGATATGGTCTGCGCATGCGTCGGGAGCCTCGACTCGGCACCTGGGGCATTTCCACCGAACGGCCCGCTTCGATGGACCTTCTCTTCCTCGAACGCGCCTAGCGACACGACACGTTGCCGCCGTCCCGCCATTCACGCGGCGGCTCACCAGAGAGGAACTCCTTCCGCTCATGACCAACAACACCACCGCATCTCCCCAGGACAGAGAAAAACCCGGCGTCATCGTCATCTCGGGCATCTCCGCAGCGGGGAAATCTACCGTCGCGCAGGCACTCGCCGAGCGTTTAACCCGTTCCGTCCATGTGCGCGGTGACTTCTTCCGCCGCATGATCGTCAACGGCCAGGTGCACATGACGGCCGATCCGCCGCCGGATGCCCTCACCCAGCTCAGACTGCGGCACCAGCTCGCCGCCGCGTCCGCCGACGCGTACTGCCGCGCCGGGTTCACCGCCATCGTCCAGGACATCCTGCTGGGTGAGCACCTGGCCGAGATCACCGAGTCCATCACCAGCCGTCCGCTGGCCGTCGTCGTGCTCTCGCCCGACCCGGACGCCGTCGCGGCGCGCGAGGAGAAGCGGGCCAAGTCGGGATACGGGCCGAACTGGCAGCCGCGCGACCTGGACAAGGTGCTGCGGGACAGCACGCCCCGGATCGGGCTCTGGCTCGACACCTCCTCGCAGACCGTCGACGAGACGGTCGACGAGATCCTGGACCGGGCCTGGACCGAGGGCGCCGTCTCCTGAACGACCCATCGGCCGGACCGGCCGGCGACGGAGGTTCCCCTGCGCGTCCGGCCGGTCCGGTCTCCCCGTGCGCACTCCAACGCCCCCGAGGAGGAACCGCGTTGCGCACCATTCGAACAGCATCGGACGGGCAGCCGGTGGGCGTCATCGGCCTGGGCTGCATGGGCATGTCGTACGCCTACGATCCCGCCGGGCGGGACGACACCACCTCGGTCGCCGTGATCCACCGCGCCCTCGATCTCGGCGCCACCCTGATCGACACCGCCGACGTCTACGGCCCCCACACCAATGAGGAGTTGGTCGGCCGCGCGCTCGCCGGCCGCCGGGAGCGGGCGTTCCTGGCCACCAAGGTGGGCTTCGTCGCCGGTGGGACCCGGCTGCGACGTGACGGCCGCCCCGAACACATCCGTGCGGCGATCGACGCCAGCCTGCGCCGGCTGGGCACCGACCACGTCGACCTGTACCAACTGCACCGGGTCGATCCCGAGGTGCCGCTGGAGGAGACCTGGGAGGCCATGGCCGAGGTGGTGAAGGCCGGCAAGGCACGGATGCTGGGCCTGTCGGACGTGACACCCAACCAGGTCCTCAGCGCCCAGGCCGTGCACCCGGTGGCCTCGGTGCAGAGCGAACTCTCACTGTGGACCAGGGACAGGGCGGCGGAACTGCTGCCGTTCACCGCCCGGGAGGGGATCATGCTCATCGCGTACTCCCCGCTCGGCCGGGGCTTTCTCGCGGGCCGGTTCGGCTCGGCCGACGACATTCCCGCCGACGATTTCCGGCGGACGATTCCACGTTTCCAGGGGGAGAACTTCGCGGCGAACCTGCCGCTCGCCGAGAGTGTGCGCGAGGTCGCCGTGCGACGTGGCCTCACCCCCGCGCAGGTCGCCCTGGCATGGGTGCTCTCCCGAGGTGAGCACGTGGTGTCGATCCCCGGCACCAAGAACCCCCGCTACCTGGCGGACAACATCGCCGCCGCCGGCGTCCGGCTGGACGACGCGGAACTGGCGCTGCTGGACGCCCTGCCGGAACCGGCCGGAGCCCGCCAATGATCCCGTACGCGGTCGGCACGGCGCCCCCACGCGCCACCGAGCTACGCGGACGCCGTACGAAAGGAACCTCTCCGTGTCCGGAACCGACAGGTCCACCCTCCGCAGAGGTCTGGGAGTCCTCTCCGTCGCCGTACGTGAGGAACCGTGGATCTTCACCGCGGCGTTGCTGGCCAGCTGCCTCTACGGCGTGGCTCCGGTCGCCACTTCCTGGGTACTGGGCCGGATCACCGAGGGCGTGGTACTGCCCGCGTTCGACACCGGCCGGACCACCACGGCCGCGCTCGTCGGCGCCGGACTCGCCATCTTCGGGGTGGCGATGCTCCGCGTGGTCGGCGTCATCGGACGCCGGGTCGGAGCCGGCATCATGCAGTTCCGACTCCAGGCCACGTACCGCCGCAAGGTCGTGCACCGCTATCTGCGGCTCCCCCTCTCCTGGCACCGGCGACACCCGGCGGGGCAGTTGCTCTCCAACGTCAACGCGGACGTGGAGGCGGCGTGGTCGCCGATCGTGCCACTGCCCACCGCGATCGGCGTGGTGGTCATGCTGCTCGCCGCCATCGTCTCCATGACGCTGGTGGATCCGGTGCTCGCCGGGGTGAGCCTGCTGGTCTTTCCCGCGATCGGTCTGCTGAATGTGTTCTACCAGCGCAGACTGTCGCCCCTGGCGGCACGCGCGCAGAGCCTGCGGGCCGAGGTCAGCGATATCGCGCACGAGAGCTTCGACGGTGCCGTCGTCGTCAAGACGCTCGGTCTGGAGGCCCACGAGACACAGCGGATGACCGTCGCCGCGGAACGGCTGCGCGATGCCAACGTCGAGGTGGGCCGCACCCGCGGCCGCTTCGACCCGGTGCTCGACGCCCTGCCCAACCTCGGCATCCTCACCGTGCTCGCCGTGGGTACGGTGCGGCTGGCGGCCGGGGCGATCAACGTGGGCGAACTCGTGCAGGTGTCCTACCTCTTCACCATGATCGCCTTCCCGGTAAGGGCGTTCGGCTGGGTGCTGGCCGAACTGCCCCGCAGTTCCGTGGGCTGGTCACGGGTACGGCACGTCCTGGACGCCGAGGGCGAGCAGCCCATGGGCGAGCTGCGGCTCTCGGACGCCGGTCCGATCAGCCTGGACACGCGGGGCGTGAGCTACGCCTACGACGGTGGCAACGTGCTGCACGACGTGACCCTTCGGGTCGGTTCCGGACGAACCGTGGCCGTGGTCGGCCCGACCGGCTCCGGCAAGTCGACGCTGGCGGCGCTCATGGTGCGGCTCGTCGACCCGCATGAGGGCGATGTCCTGATGGACGGCAAGGACGCCCGTGAGATGCGGTCCGGTGAAGTCTCCTCGGCCGTGGCGTTCGTGCCGCAGGAGGCCCTGCTCTTCGACGACACGGTGCGCGGCAATGTGCTGCTCGGCCTGGAGGTTCCGGACGAGCGGGTATGGGAGGCGCTGGAGGCAGTGCAGGTCGCCGGTGTCGTGCGGTCGCTGCCGCAGGGACTGGACACCCGGGTCGGCGAACGGGGTGCCACGCTCTCCGGCGGCCAGCGCCAGCGTGTCGCCCTGGCCCGTGCCCTGGTGCGCAGACCGCGGCTGCTGGTCCTCGACGACGCGACGTCGAGCATCGATCCGCAGGTCGAAAGCCTGATCCTCGGACGCCTGCGGGAGGCGCGGGTGCCGTCCACGCTGGTCCTGGTCGCCTACCGGCAGGCCACCATCGCGCTCGCCGACCACGTGGTCTACATCGAGCGCGGACGCGTCCTGGACAGCGGAACGCCCGACGAGTTGCTGGCGCGCTGCGACGGCTACCGGGCGCTGGTCACCGCGTACGAGCGCGAGGAGCAGCAGACGGCCGGTCAGGAATGCTCCGGTGGCGCGAGGGCGGAGAAGGAGCGGACAGCATGAGCCGGATCGGCACGGAGCACAGGACCGCCACGGCCACGTTCCGGCGGGCGCTCCAGGTCTCCCCGGGGTTGCGGGAGGGGCTCCTCGTCGTGGCGGGGCTGGCCCTCCTCGCCGCGGCGGGGAGGGTGGTGGTCCCGATCGCCGTCCAGATCACGCTGGACGGGGGGCTCCAGGCGCCCGGGGAACCGCGTACCGGCTTCGTCCTGACGACGGTGGGCGTGTGCGCGGTGGCGGTGATGTTCACGGCCTGGGTGACGTACCGGATGAACTACCGCCTCTACCGCAGCACCGAGGCGGGGCTCTCGACACTGCGTGTCAAGGCGTTCCAGCGGGTACACGATCTGTCGGCCCCCGCTCTCAGTGGTGAGCGGCGCGGCGACCTGGTGGCGCGGGTCACCGCTGATGTCGACCAGTTCAGCACCTTCCTCCAGTTCGGCGGGATGCTGCTGGTGAGCCTGTGCCAGTTGGTGGTGGGCAGCGCGGTGATGTTCGCCTACTCATGGGGCCTGACGCTGATGGTGTGGGCGGTCTTCGTACCCCTGCTGCTGGTGTCGCCGCCGATGCAGCGCAGGCTCTCGCAGCACTACGGGCGGGTACGGGCCCGGGCGGGCGACATGCTCGCCGCGACGGGGGAGGCGGTGGTCGGGGTCGAGGTGATCCATGCGTACGGCGCCGGCGACCTGATCGGACGGCGTATCGACACGGCCGTCGAGGAGCACCGGCGGGCGCAGAGCCGTGCCCAGCGGCTGGTGGCCGTCACGCTCTCCAGCGGCGAGGTCGCGGCGGCACTGGCCATCGGGGGCGTGGTGAGTCTGGGCGTGGTGCTGGGCATTCAGGGGCATCTGACGGCCGGTGAGCTGGTGGCGTTCCTGTTCCTGGTCACGCTGTTCATCGGGCCTGCCCAGATGAGTACGGAGGTGCTGAACGAGCTCCAGAACGCGTTGGCCGGCTGGCGGCGCTCCTTGGCGGTCGTGGACACGCCTGTCGATGTGGCCGACCCCGGGGAGGCCGGGGTGGAGCTCGAACGGGGCCCGATGGAGGTGCGGTTGGAGGATGTCGGCTACGCGTACCCGGACGGTCCGCAGGTGCTGCACGGAGTGTCGGCGCACATCGCGCCGCGCACCCGAATGGCCGTCGTGGGTGAGACCGGGTCAGGCAAGTCGACCTTCGCCAAGCTGCTGATCCGTCTCGCGGACCCGTCCTCGGGCCGGGTCGCGGTGAACGGCGTGCCGCTGACGAAGGTGCGGTTCTCCTCACTCCGCCGACGGGTCGTGATGGTGCCGCAGGACGGTTTCCTGTTCGACACCACGGTCGGGGCCAACATCCGGTACGGGCGCCCCGGGGTGTCCGACGACGAGGTGCGGCAGGCGCTGGCCACTCTCGGTCTGGAGAGCTGGTGCCAGGGGCTTCCGCAGGGTCTGGACACACCGGTGGGGCAGCGCGGCCAAGCGTTGTCCGCGGGCGAGCGGCAGTTGGTGGCACTGGCCCGCGCCTATCTCGCCGACCCGGATCTGCTGGTGCTGGACGAGGCCACGTCCGCAGTCGATCCCGCCACCGAGCAACGGCTCCAGCAAGCCCTGGAAAAAGCCACCCGGGGCCGTACCGCCGTGTCGGTGGCGCACCGGTTGTCGACGGCGCGGGCGGCGGACCAGGTGCTGGTCTTCGACGGCGGGCGGATCGTCCAGCAGGGCAGTCACGATGAGCTGGTCGCGCGCCCCGGGCGGTACGCCGAGCTGTACGCGGCGTGGATGTCGGCGACGACGTCGGGCACCGGCGCATCCTGATCCGCCGTGCCGGCGGCGGGTGCCCCGGCCCTGGTTTCCGTGAGGGCCTGGGTACCCGCCGCCGGGACGCCCAGGTAGCGTCAGGAGACCCCGCGCATAAGCCTGCTGAGGTTCTTGCGTCCGGCGGCGAGCGCACCGGCGCAGAGCAGCGCGGCGGTGCCGAGTACGGCGAAGTAGGTCGCGGCCGACCACACGGTGGTGAGCTGAACGACCTGGGAGCTGAGTGCGCTGCCCATCGCGACGGACAGGAACCACAGACTCATGATCTGGTTGGCGAAGCGGGCCGGTGCCAGTCGCGTGGTCACGCTCAGACCGGTCGGGCTGAGGCACATCTCGGCCATGATCTGGACGAAGAAGGCTCCCAGCAGCCACATGGGTGAGACGCGTCCGCCGTCCGCCGCGGCCAGCCCGGCTCCCGCCATGATCAGTGTCGCCAGGCCCAGTCCGAACAGGCCGAGGGCGAACTTCGCCGCGGTGCTCGGCTGGCGGCGGCCCATACGCAGCCACAGCACGGCGAACGCCCCGGCAAGCAGGATGCTGTAGAGCGGGCCCAGGGACTGGAACCAGCTCGTGGGGAACTCCCAGCCGAACAGCGTGCGGTCGACGTGGTCGCGGGCGAACAGGCTGATCAGGGAACCACCCTGTTCGGCGATCATCCAGAACATGGCGGCCGCCAGGAAAATCCACACGTAGGCGCGCAGCCTGCTGCGGTCCACCGGATCCAGCCCGGCCGCGCGGAACATCGAGGTGAAGTAGACGACCGGGATGACAATGGTGAGCAACGTGATGGCCTGGATGACCCCGTCGGTGAAGGCCCTGCCGAACAGCGTGCTGACGCCGAGCGCCACGCCGACGAAGGCGAGCGCGCCGCCGCACGCGCCGAGCATGCTCCTGGTTCCGTCCGGAGTGGCGGTCCGCACCGGCCGGCGGACCGTGTCCGGCAGCCGGCTGCCGCTCCTGAGGCAGATGAGGAGTCCGATGAGCATGCCGACCGCCGCAGCCCCGAACCCGGCGTGCCAGTTGACGCGCTCGCCGAGGAAGCCGGTGACCAGCGGTGCGGCGAAGGCCCCGACGCTGATGCCCATGTAGAACAGCGAGAACCCGGCGTCGCGCCGGGCCGCGCCCTTGGCGGTGTCGCTCTCGGGCCGGGCCTCGGCGTCGTACAGTCTGCCGACCATCGTGGAGATGCTGGGCTTGAGCATGCCGGTTCCAGCGGCGACGAGCAGCAGGCCGCAGTAGGTGCCGGCAGCGCCGACGGGCAGCGCCAGGACACAGTGTCCCGCCGTGATGACCGCTCCGCCCGACAGGACGGCCCGGTGCGAACCGAGGACCCGGTCGGCGAACCAGCCGCCGGGCAGCGCCAGCAGGTTGACCAGCGCCCCGTACACACCGAAGACCGCCGCCGCCACGTGCGGTGCGAGGCCGAGTCCGCCGACGTCGGGCGACGCCGCGAGGAAGAGCACGAGGATCGCCCGCATGCCGTAGAAACTGAACCGCTCCCACATCTCGATGCTCCACAGCGTGAGCAGTCCTCGTGGGTGCCGTGCCCTGGCCCTCCGGGCCGGGGCCGTGTCCTGCGCCTTCAACCCGTCCTCCTCCCCCGCGTATACCGGCCGGCCGGAACTCAGCCGGCCGCCGGGGACGTCGGGGGCTGCGCGCCGACGGCGAGGACCGGGATCCCGTCGACCACCGGGTACTCGCGGGAGCAGGTGTCGCCGATGCAGGTCATACGGCTGTTGTCGGGGGCGAGTTCGAGCCGCTGGGTGCAGACGGGGCAGGCGAGTATGTCGAGCAGACGGGTTTCGATCATGGTGACTCTCCTTCGTGTTGCCGGATCCAAGGTTGTCGGGGCTCCGATGCCGGGTCCCCGGGGCTCGGGTGTGCTCGGTGGTGCCGGACCGCGGTGGTCACGCCCGGTACGGTGTCGGCGCCTGTGCGGGCGGATGTTCGCGTACGGCGTCCGCGGGGGACGGTTCGTCGAGCGGGTCCTCGGGGAGAAGTGCCGACACCGGCGCTCCGGCCTTGAGCAGCATCTCCCGGTACTCCTCGGCCGGGTCGGAGCCGAGCACGATGGCGCCGCCGGCTCCGACGGTCCATTGCCCGCCGGACCGGACGGCGGTCCGGATGACGATGTTGAGGTCCGCGCCACCGCCCAGGCCCAGGTATCCGATGGACCCGGAGTAGATGCCGCGCGGTGCGCCCTCCAGCCGGTCGATGATCTCCATGGTCCGCAGCTTCGGGGCACCGGTCATGGAACCGCCCGGGAAGCAGGCGCGCACGCAGCTGACGGCGTCCGCGCCGGGGCGCAGCGTGCCGCGCACGGTGGAGACGAGCTGGTGCACCGTCGCGTACGACTCCACATGCATCAAGCGCGGCACATGGACGGTTCCGATCTCGCAGAGGCGGCCGAGGTCGTTGCGGAGCAGGTCGACGATCATCAGGTTCTCGGCCCGGGTCTTGGGGTCGGTGGCGAGGGATTCCTTCAGCCGCGCGTCGGAGGCGGCGTCGGAGCCGCGCGGTGCGGTGCCCTTGATGGGCTTGCTCTCCACGACCCCGTCGGTGGTGATACGCAGGAAGCGTTCCGGTGAGGAGCAGGCCGCCTCCATCTCGCCGAACCGCAGATAAGCCGCGTAGGGGGCCGGGTTGAGGCGGCGCAGCCGGGTGTACGCGGCGAGGGCGTCGGCGTCGGCCGGGACCGTGAGCGTGTTCGTCAGGCAGATCTCGTAGCTCTCCCCAGCGCGCAGTTCCTCGCGGCAGCGGCGCACGTCCGCCAGGTGCTGTTCCCGGCCCCGGGCGAGCCAGTGGTCCGGCGGGGCGGGGGCGACGGAACCCGGGGCGGTTACGCGCGCGGAGTGCGGCGGGAGCGCGGCGATGCGTGAGCCGGTCTCGCGCAGCCAGAGCTCGGCGCGCTGCTGGTCGGCGCGGTCACGGCGCGACAGGCACAGGAGGTAGGCCGTCCGTTGCTCGTGGTCGACGGCGACCAGCCGGTCGGCGAAGATCCACCCGGCGTCGTCGGCGGTGGACGGCCGGGCGAGCGGTGATCCGCAATCGGCGCGCAGTTCGTAGCCGAAGTAGCCGACGTAGCCGCAGGCGAAGTCGAAGGGGAGGCCGGATGCCTCGGTCCGGCGGCGGGCGAGCTGGTCGCGCAGGTGGTCGAAGACGGTGCCCGCGACCTTGATCATGGTGCCGTCGGCCGCGGTCACCTCGACGTGGCCGGAGTCCGCACGGTAGCGCACGGTCTCGGCCAGGGGTCCGGAGGCGTCGCCGAGGAAGGAGAAGCGCGAGAGGCCCGGTTCCACTCGTGAGCTGTCCAGCCAGAAGGCGTGCGGGGAGTCGGCGAACAGAGCGCGGAAGACCTTCTCGGTGTCCGGTTCCCTCCCCAGCCGGCGTACGTGCAGCCGGTACGGCCCGCCGCCCCGCCGGGCGCCGTCGCCCCGGTTCGTCCTCCCCGCCGGGCCGGACGCCCGGCGGCGGGTGCTGCGCGCCCCGGACACGGACGCGTCGCGGTGGGCGAGGGCCAGGCGCGCGTAGTTGGCAATCAGTTCCGCGCCGAACTCGGTGGAAACGGACTCCGGGTGGAACTGCACGCCCCACTGGGGCAGGGTGCGGTGGCGCAGTCCCATCACCACGCCGTCCTCGGCCCACGCAGTCGCCTCCAGGGCGGCGGGAAGGGGTTCGGGTACGGCCAGCGAGTGGTAGCGGACCCCGGTGAAGTTCTGCGGGAGTCCCGCGAAGAGGCCCTCGCCCCGGTGGCGTATCGGGCTCAGGTGTCCGTGCCGGGGCACCGGCGCCCGGTGCACGCGGGCACCGGTGGCCAGTGCGATGCCCTGGTGCCCCAGGCACACCCCGAGGGTGGGGAGCCCGGAGCCGGACAGCAGGTCGGCGGCCGGTCCGAGGTCACGGGGCCGGCCGGGGTGCCCCGGCCCGGGGGATATCACCAGGCCGTCGAAGGCGTCGGGGTCCACCTGCCGCAGCGCCGGGTCGTCGTTGCGCAGGACCACGGGCTCCACCCCCGTCGTCCGGGCGATGAGCTGGTAGAGGTTGTAGCTGTACGAATCGTAGTTGTCCACGAGCAGCGTCCGCATGAGGGCTCCTGGTGCGGTTCGAACGGCGACGGCGGGGCGGGCCCGCGAACGGATGACGGTCGGGCGGCGGGGGTGCCCGGTGGCCCGTGCCGGGCGTCAGTGGCCCATGGCCAGCCCCCCGTCCGCCGGCACCACGGCTCCGGTGACGTAACTCGCCGCCTCCGAGGCGAGGAAGGCCACCACGGCGGCGATCTCCTCGGGGCGTGCCGCCCGGTTCAGCGGGGTGCCGGCGAGGATGCCGTCCCGGCGCCGCGCGGGCAGGCCGGAGGTGAGCCGGGTGTCGACGAAGCCGGGGAGCACCACGTTGCAGGTCACTCCGTCCGGGCCGAGTTCGCGGGCGACGCTGCGGGCCAGTCCGGTCAGGCCTGCTTTGGAGGCCGCGTAGGAGACCTGCCCGGCCATGCCGAGTGCGGCGGCGACGGAGGAGATCAGGACCACCCGGCCCCAGCCGCCGCGGACCATCGAGGGAGCGGCCCGGCGCACGGCACGCCAGGATCCGGTGAGGTTGGTGTCGACGACGCGCCGGAAGGACGCTTCGTCGGTCCGCATGAGCAGGCCGTCCGCACGGATACCGACCCCCGAGATCAGGATCTGCACGGGGCCCTGCATTTCCTCGGCGCGAGTGAACGCCGTGTCGACCTGCCGGGGGTCGGACACGTCGCAGCGCACGGCCGCGAAGCCGTCGGGTCCTTCGCCGCCGCGCGAGGCGACGGTCACCCGATGTCCCTGGGCGGCGAGGGCGTGTGCGGCGGCCAGGCCGATGCCCCGGCTGCCGCCGATCACCAGGGCGGAGCGCCCGGCGCCTTCGTCCCTGGGGACCGGCGCCCCCTGTGTGTCCTCGGCGGTCCGGTCCTGCGGCCGGAGGTGACGGTGGCTCACGGAAGCGGCACCGCCTTTTCGAGGGGCTGCATGAAGTTCAGCGCCACGGCGACGGGTTCGGGGTGCAGGAGGGCGGCGCGGGCGAGCACCTGGTTGGGGCCGGTGTCCACGACGGTGGTGACGCCGGCGTCCACGACCGTGCGCATCGCGTCGTTCCACCGCACCGGGGCCGAGAGCTGGCGCAGCAGGTCCTCACGCAGCTCGCCGGTGCCGAGGGCGGCCCTGCCGTCACCGTTGAGCAGGACGGGAACGAGGGGCTCGGCCAGGGGTACGGAGGAGAGTGCCGGGGCCATGGCCCGTTGCACGGGGTCCATCAGCGGCGAGTGGGACGCGACGCCCGCGGTCAGCTCCCGGACCCGGACGTCCTGCTCCCGCGCGGCGCGCTCGGTGACCCACCGCACCGCCGCGGTGTCGCCGGAGACGACCGTCTGCGCCGGTCCGTTGAAACAGGCGGGCACCACCACGCCCAGGGCCGCGGGGCAGGCGGCGCACCAGTCGGCCACCCGGCCTGGTCCGGGGCCGCTGACGGATGCCATCAGGGCGGGCCTGCGGCGGGCCTCCTCCCCCATCAGCCGGGCGCGCCGGGTGACGAGGCGCAGGGCGTCATCGAAACCGAGGGCACCGGCTTCGACGAGCGCCGCGAAGTGTCCGAGGCTGTGGCCGCCGACCAGGGCGGGCGGTGACCAGTGGGTTCCGGTGTGTTCGCGCAGCGCTGCGGCGGCCGCGAGGGCGGTCGCGACGACCGCCGGGTGGGAGATCTCCGGTGGCGCCAGCTCGGCCGGGGTCCCTGCGCGGCAGAGCCGTACGAGATCGAGACCGGTCGCCTTCCGGGCGCGTTCGAGCACGTCGGCGGCGGAGCCGAAGGAACGGCACAGCCGGCGGGCCATCGCGGGCAGGTGCGAGCCCGCGCCGGGGAAGACCAGGGCGTAGCGGCCGAGGGAGATGTCGTCGAGGACCGTCATGCGCTCAACTCCCCCCACAGGCGGGCCAGATGCACCTTGCCCGACCCGGTGCGCGGAAGCGTGTCCCGCAGGTCGAAGCGGGTGGGCACCTTGTACGAGGACAGGGTCCGGGCGACGTGCCGGCGCACCTCGGTCTCGGTGACGCCGGGTTCGACGGCCAGGAACGCCACGAAGAGATCGCCGTGTCCCTCGGTGCCCTCCGGTGGTGCCGCGACCCGGCATTCGGTCACGCCGGGTGCAGCCAGGACGGCGCGTTCCACCTCGTCGGGGTCCACCTTGCGGCCGGCCACCGAGATGCGGCGGGTGGTCCGGCCCTCGACCACGACGGTGCGGGGGGTGGGGAGCCGTCCGGTGTCCCCGGTCCGGAACCAGCCGTCGATGTGGCTCGTACGGCTGAGGTCGGGCAGCCCCCAGTAGATGACCGGTCCGCCGTCATGGCGGAGGTACAGCTCGCCGGAGGCGTCCGGGTCGTGCACGGCCCAACTGCCGTCCTCGGTGCGCAGCCGTGCCTCGACGCCGGGCATGAGACGCATCGGCCCGCCCGGGTCGCCGACGGTGTACGCGATCTGGCCGAACTCGGTGCACCCGTACTGGTCGCGCAGTGGGACACCGGCGGCCTTGAGCCAGTCGCGGGCGAGCTGGGCGGGGAGGGGTTCGCCCGCGCTGACGCAGACCCGCGGCGCGGGAGCCGTCGGCGGTTCGCCGACGGCGAGCAGCGAGCGGTAGAGGAACGGCACGCTCTGCACGACGGTGGCATCGCTGCGCCGCAGTGCGGCGGCGAGTGCCGCGGGGGTGGCGGGGTGCGGGGCGAGCACCAGCGTCGCGCCGGTGAGGAGGGCGGGCAGCAGGGCGACACCGAAGGCGTAGGCGTGGTGCAGCGGGGTGGTGCAGAGAATGCGGTCGTCGGCGCGGTAACCGGCGGCTTCGGCGAAGGCCGCCGCGTTGGTGAGGGTGGCGTCCCAGGGCTTGCGTACCACCTTGGGCAGGCCCCCGGTTCCGGAGGTGACCAGGCCGAAGTACCGCGCGGGCGGCTGCTGTCCGGCCGGTGCGTGCCCGAAGGACACGGGTGAGGCGGGCCCTGGAGCGACGGGAACGGCGGACGCCGTTACGGGCGGGCCGGCCGGCGTCGGGGCGGGCTCGCCGGCCGGGGTGTGCCAGGTGGTGGCGCCGGCGAGGGCCGCCACCTGGCCGCGTTCGTGGGCGGTCGCACGGGCGTCGTAGAGCAGTGGTTCGGCACCGTTCGCGGCCACCGCGAGCAGGGCGACGACAGTGTCCGGATGATTGCGCCCGAGTATGCCGACACGTCGGCCCGGCACCCGGTCGCCGGCCGTTCGGTACCGGGCGCGGGCCCGGGTGACCCGTGCGTTCAGCTGTTCCCAGGTGACGGCACCGCTCTCGTGCTCCAGCGCGGGGCGGTGCGGGGTGTGCGCGGCCCACCGGGCGAGGGCCGCGGCCAGGGGCGCCGCGCTCATGCGCCGGCTCCCGGTACGAGGGCGACGCGGGACCCGCCGCCGTACAGCTCGATGCCGTTCGACGGCCGCCGCGCGTACCAGTCTGCGAGCGCGGCGAAGGGCGCGCCGGTGCCGCCTTCGTCGCCGGCGTCGTTCCGGGGTCGTACGGCCGGGTGGCCGCCGCCGGGGCGCCAGTCGGTGATGGTCCCCCAGCCGCCGTCGGCGCTGAGCACCACGGCCGCGGTGCTCAGCGTGGTGGGGGTGGTGTCCCCCGGCACCTCGGGAAGCGGCCAGTGCGCGGTGGCGACCAGGACCCGCGCGCAGCGCCCGGAGGCGATCATCCCGGCCGCGTAGCCCAGCGCGTCCACTCCTCCGGCGGGGCCGGTCAGCGTGATCGCGGTGCCGTCGAGCCCGAGTTCGATACAGAGCCGTCCGGTCAGCGAGTGCGGCGAGTAGTCCAGGAAGCACTCCGGTGCCAGCCAACGGGGGCCCGGTCCGTCCAGCACCTCGGCGATGTACGTGGCGGTGGCCGCGGTGGCGCGGTGGGAGGCGGTGACACAGCCCAGTTCGCGGGCGTCCTCGGAGGTGATCCCGGCGGCGTCCAGCGCCTGCCGGGCGGTGGCGAGGAGTTCGGGGCCCAGCACGTCGCGTACCGCCAGCGGCATGCGGGGCAGGTCGTCGGTGTCCCCGGGCATCGGGGGGATCTGCCGGGGCGCCGAGAGCAGGGCGGTCCCGGCGATCCGGGCGGTGTCACGCCTCACGGCCGAACACCACCGCGACGTTGGAGCCGCCCAGGCCGCACGAGATGGTCATGGCGGTCCGAGGAGGGTGGTCGGGGCTCTTGTCGCCCAGGTTGAGGTGGTCCCAGCGCGGGTCACGGTCCTCCAGGCCGAGCGTGGGGAGCACCTCGCCGCGAACCAGGGTCAGTACGGTCACGATCGCCTCCACAGTGCCTGCGGCCCCCTGGCAGTGGCCGAGCGCTGCCTTGGTGCTCACGACGGGGATGCGGGGCAGGCGTTCGCCCAGCACTTCTTCCAGCGCGCGGAGTTCGGCCACGTCGCCGTGGCGGGTTCCGGCGGCGTGCGCGTTGACGTAGCCGAGTTCCTCCGGTTCGGTGCGGGCGTCCCGCAGGGCGCGGCGGATCGCCTTGGCCACGCCTTCGAAGTCGGGTCGGGCCGCCTGGCTGGCCTCGTTGCTGCCGCCCCAGCCGCGCAGGTGGGCGTAGGCGTGCGGCGAGCTGGACTCGAGAACCATGGCGGCAGCGCACTCGGAGACCCGGATGCCGGAGCGGCGGGTGCTGAATGGGCGGCAGCCGCGGGGACTGAGTGTGCGCAGGGAGGCGAGCCCCTGATAGGCGGTCTCGGTGACCGTGTCCACGCCGCACACCAGGACCCGTTCCGCGGTGCCGTCGCGCAGCAGGTCCGCGCCGACGCCCAGTGCGGTGGCGCCGGCCGCGCTGGCGTTGCCGACCTGGATCACCGGTGCGTCCCACGCGGGTGCGGAGTGCGGGGTCCAGCCCGCGCCGGCGTTCGGGGAACGGCCGTCGCGCCAGTCGCGCCACGCCTCCGCGGAGGGGCAGTCTCCGCTGTCGGTACTGCCGAGCACCAGGACGGTGGGCACACCGCGGCGTCCCGTGCGTGCCTCCGCGTCGGCCAGGGCGTCGGTCGTCGCCCGGTGCAGCAGGTACGGCAGCCTCCCCGGCCGGCCCGGGGCGGGTGCGTCGGGTGCGTCGGCGGGTACGAATCCGGCGATCCGGGCTCCGGTGCGGGAGACGTCGAAGTGCTCGATGGTGCGGAAGTCGGCGGTGCCCCGCTCGCAGTCCCGCCACAGCGCGTCCACACCGGCCCCGCCCGGCGAGAGCACGCCCAGTCCGGTGACCGCGACGGACGGCGCGGTGTCCCGGCCGCGCGGCACCGCGTTCACGGCTGCTCCGCGGGTGGGCGGCCGTGCTCGGACAGGTAGCGCACCAGCGCGTCGACGGTGTCGGCGATGTCCCATAATTCGCCGTCGGCGATCCGGTCGACTGCGCACTCGCGTTCGAGTGCGGCGAGGACGGTGACGATGTCGAGGGAGTCGATGCCGAGGTCGTGGAACTTCTCCTCCCGCCCGACGCTTCTCGCGAGGTCCTCACCGATCCGGTCGGCCAGCCGGTCGCGCACCAGGCTCTCCAGCCGCCCGGTGGTGTCCTGGCCGTCGTGTGTGTGCCGCATCCGTCTCCCCTCTCGTGTGTCCCGCTCAGTGGGTTCGTACGTGCGTGCCCTCGCGGCCGGTGACGGCCGCGACATGGCCGGGGGCACCGGCCGGCAGCGCACGCACCGCCCAGCCCTCCAGGTCGCCGGGGCGGGCGACGCTCACCCGTCCGTCGGCGTCGACCTTCGCGCCGATGCGGCCGAGCGCGTGGCCCAGGGCGGTGCCCGACGCCTTGGCGTAGGACTCGGCACTCGTCCATGCCCCGAGGAGCGCGATCCGGCGGCTGTACGGGGACAGCCCGGCCAGCCGGCGCCGCTGGGCGGAATCGAACAGCCTGGGCTCCAGCCCCCGCAGGTCGACGGTCCTGGCCGCGGTCTCCACGTCTACGCCTACCGGTCGGCCGGCGTAGTCGACGGCGACGGCCGCCAGGAGACCGGCATGGGAGACGGAGATCCGCCAGTCGGGCCCGTCCGGTGCCAGGCGCACCGGACCGTGGTCGGTTCCGCCGCACCCGGGGCAGCGGGTGAGCAGCCCCACCCGCGCGGGGTGCAGGCCGAGCCGGCCGCCGAGCAGCGAGCGCAGCAGGCCACGCGCGACGGTGAACCGGTCCCGGGCCCGGAGGCCCATCCGGGCCGACCTGGCCCGCTCGGCGGGGCTCAGCAGCCCGGAGCAGTGCCGGGCGAACTCCGGGCTGACCACGGCCTGGCGCACATCGGCGGAGCCGTCCTCCGGCGGCGGCCCGCAGCGCGCGAGCCGGGCCAGGCTGCGCGGGTGTGTGAGGGCCTCGGTCGCCGCCGCGGGGCCCGTCGGCAGCTCCGTCACGGGATCTCGCTCTCGTCGAGCCGTGCCAGGATGTCCTCCACGGTCTCCTGCGCCTTCTGCCCGGAGGTGTCGATCCACAGGCCGAGCCGTGCGGTGTCCCGCCGGAAGACCCGGTCCAGTTCGGGGGCGCCCCAGCCGCCGTTGCCGTACGCCCGGGCCGCCCGGCCCGCGTCGCGCCGCAGCACGGTGTCGCTGTCGGGTGCCAGCACGATCACGTGCCTCGGATGTACGTCGCCCAGCAGGCCGACGAACTCCTCCAGGTACCGGCCGAGAAGGTTGTCCTCGGCCACCACGGTGAAGCCCTCGGCGGCGTACGAACGGGTGAGGTGGGCCAGGTGGCGCAGGCGCAGACCGTACTGGCGCAGCGCGGCGGGCGACGGGGCGGGGGTCATCTCGGCCCGGCCGGTCACCACCAGGCGGCGCAGCACGTCGCCCTCGATCAGCACCGCCGGGTCGAAGCGCCGGGCCAGCAGCGCGCTCACCGTCGACTTGCCGCTGCCGGGGATGCCGGTGAGGACGAACACCCGCCCCCGGCCGGAGTCGTGTGAGGCCTCGTTCACGCGACGGCTCCGGCCGCGGACGGTTCACGGGTCGCGCTGCCGGAGCCGTGGTGGACCTGCCACTTGAGCGGGGGCTCACGGAAGGTCATGAGTTCCACGAGGAGGCGGTTGCCGATCGGCTCGACCTTCTGAAAGGCGCGCTTGACCGCTTTGGTGCCCGTCTCGCCGAGGGCGTCGGGGAGGTACTGCTTGATCTGTTCGAACAGCAGCCACTGGCGTCCCTTGCGGTTCTTGGTGACGCGCTCCACGTAGGCGGGCTCGATGCCGTACTTGTTGGCGAAGTGCTTCAGCGTGTCGGCCGTCCAGGCGTCGCTCCAGCGCAGCATGAAGTACGGCAGGTCGGTCAGTGCGAACGGCGGTGGCATCCGGTAGGTGATCACTGACGAGGGTTCGAACCACACGGTGCCGCCCGCGTCCAGGACCCGCCGGCTGAAGTCGAGGTGCTCACGGGTGGTCAGCAGTCCCTCGTCCATGCCGCCGACCCGGTCGAGGACGGAGCGGCGCACCAGCGCGCAGTGGAACTCGATGATGTCGCACTGCTGTCGCCTCAGCTCCTCGGCGGGAACCTCGGAGATGTGCTTCATGAAGTGGCGCTGGGTCTGGACGAAGCTCCTGGTCCCCCAGGTGCCCGAGAACTCCATGTCGCCGCCGGCCATGTGTACGGTCTGCTCATCCAGCGGCCCGTGCAGGTAGAGGGGTCCGACCATCGCGGCCTTCTCCTCGTCGGCGCAGGCGAGGAGGGGTTCGAGCCAGTTGGGGGTGTATTCCACGTCGTTGTCGAGGAAGGCGACGTACTCCCCCTGGGCATAGCGCAGTCCGATGTTGCGGGCGCAGTTCGGGGACACGTACTTGTTGACGCGCACGGCAGTGAAGCGGTGCGCGTCGCTCAGCCGCTTCAGGCGTTCCCAGCGCTCACGCGGGGAGTTGACGTCCACGTACACCACGTGGCACGGGACACCGGTGTTCTCGGAAAAGCTCTTCAGGGACTCCTCCGCGTAGGAGAAGCGCTCCCGGCTGGTGATGACGGCGGTGACGCGGGGCGAGGTATCCATGTCTGCTCCGTTCGCGTACGGGTGAGGGCCGGTGCAGGTCAGTCGGGTCGGGCGGTGACCAGTGCGTAGTGGCCGTACACCGGGGTGGCCTCACACCGCGGGAATCCGGCCTCTTCGAGCAGGGCGGCGATTTCGGGCAGGGTCCGCAGCCGTCCTCCGGTCATGACGGCGAGGGCCATGGAGTATCCGGCGGCGGTCGCGGACAGGTGGCGTGAGTCGTCGAGCAGCACTTGGTGGATCAGCAGGCGGCCGTCAGGGGCGAGGGCCTCGCGCGCCTTGTCCATGAGTTCGCGGGTCCGTTCGTCGTCCCAGTCGCTGAGGACGTCGGCGAAGAGGATCCGGTCCTGGCCGGCCGGCCAGGGGTCCGTGAACATGTCCCCGGGGCGCAGGGTGACGCGGTCTGTCAGTCCGGCGTCCGTCAGGACGCGCGTGGCAGGCTCCTCCACGACGGGCAGGTCCATGACGGTGGTCTCGAGGTACGGGTTGCGCCGGGCCAGCGCCATGGAGAAGGTGCCGACCCCGCCCGCGACGTCCAGCAGCGAGGTGCAGCCCGACAGGTCCAGGTGGGCGGCGAGCGCCGCGGCGGGTGCCGCCGAGTGCGCGTGCATGGCGCGGGCGAAGAGTTCGCCGTGGTGTGGGGAGCGTTCGTGCGTCTCCCAGATGGCCTTTCCCCGGTAGCCGTGCGAGCCGCCGTTGCTGACGACGTGGCGGACGGCTGTGCACCTCTCGTCCCAGCCGAGACCGAGCATCGGGCCCCAGTAGCGCGCGGCGCCCCGCAGCAGGAAGGCGCCCGCGGAGGGGGTGAGGTGGTACTTCGCGCCATGCACGGCGAGGAAGCCGAGCGCGGTCAGGAAGGAGAGGAGCACGGTGGTGCCGTGGGTGTCGAGGCCGCGGGTACGGGCAAGGTCCTCGGCGGACGCGGGCTCCTCGGACAGCACGGAGAAGATGCCGAGCCGGTCGGCGACGGCCAGGGCGGGCAGCCGGTACTGGGACATGTACGTGTCCATCAGCAGCCGGTCGTCGGGGGCCGTCGCGTCGGTGTCGGCGCCGGGGGGCGTCACGGCCCTTCCGGTCACCGGGCGTCCGGTCCGGCCACGCGGTCGACGAGCGTGTCGAGGAGTTCGCCCACGGTCGTGTAGCGCATCGGGTCGATGTCGTCGTTCTCGAAGGTCAGGTCATGCCTCTGCTCGAAATACGTGAACACATACGCAAGGGTGATCGAGTCGAGTTCGAGGGAGGACATCGAGTCCTTCTCGGTGAGGGTTTCCGCACGCTCCGGCGGAGTTTCACACTGCCCCACCAGCACCTTTCGAATATCATCGAAGATTTGACTCCGCAATGGCAATTCGAAGCTGTTTTCGCTGGTCAGCGACATCATGACTCCTTCGTTTCACGGCACTGAGACGCAAAACCCAGGCCATACGCTAGAGAGATATTCAACAGCTGTCAAACCTTGGGAAAATACTTCGGAAATGCCATCGGAGAACGCCGGACCTCCCTGCGGACTTTCCCTTTCCACAAGGCTTCATCGCTTTTTCCTTCGCGTTTCCCCCTACCCGAAGGGCAGTTCCGGCAGCGGTTTCTCCTCACCGAAACACCAGTGCGTCTCCCCGCGCAGCCGACGTACGAGACGGGTCCCGTCCCCGGCGGCCTGTGGGCGTACGGCATCGGCGTACCGGCACATCGCGTCCAGCAGCACATCGAGACTCGCGGCCAGCATCGCGACCTCCTCGTGCGCCATCGCGTAGACACCTTCCGCCCGGAACCGGTGCAGTCCGAGCAGGAGCAATCCGAGTTTCTGGGCGCGGGCGGCGGCTTCGAGGCACGCGGTCGAGACCTCAGCCGTCCGCCGGTCGTCCGAGCCGGCCAGTGCGTGCCCGAGGACGAAGAGCTGTGGCTGGATGTCGCCGAGCACGAGAACGTCCATGCCCTTGGCCAGCAGGAGAGGCAGCCGTGCCCCGGACCACACCCGGGCGTGGAAGGCGCGCAGTTCGGCGATGTCCAGCGCCAGGGGCAGCACGGACCCGGGCACCAGCCGGGCCGCCAGTTCCTCCGGCCGGTGCGCCACCAGGGGCTCCACGCGTTCCAGTACCGCGTACCGGGTGCAGGACCGTCTGAGACCCTCGGTGACCGGAATTATTCGCCGGAACCCCTCGGAGGCGGGGGCGTCGGTGTCGAGCAGATGCAGGCCGTCCTCGTCCAGCCGGTGGGCGAGCACCATGTGGTGGTGGAAGTGCTCCTTCCCCTCGTACTCGTCGCCGGGCCAGTGGTGGCCGTCGGGCATCAGCACCACGGGGGTGCCGGACGCGATGAGGGCGGCGATCTGCGGCCACTGCCGCGCACCCGTCCCGATGCTGGTCAGGTGCCAACGTGCGGTGCAGGCACCGAACTCGCTCATCGGGCCGTACCAGTCACCGCGCCGCACCAGGTCCAGGGGCGCCGCCAGCCCTTGTGCCACCTCTCTCGCACCGTAGCCACGGTGCAGGAGCACCGCCTCGACCGAGCGCAGGAAGCAGCCGAGGCCGTCGAGTCCGATGTTCTTCCAGCCCAGCGCGGTGGCCGGGTCGAAGGCGTAGGGGCGGGCGGCGGTGTCCGTGGACGTTCCGCTGGGGGGCTCGTCGGTCACATCGTCCTCCTGGTGTTCCGCAGCACGGTGGCCATGATCGTCAAGGTCGGGTTGTGCGCCCCGGAGGTGGGGAAGAGGCTGCCGTCGGCGACGAACACGTTGTCCAGCGCGTGCAGCCGGCCGACGCCGTCGGTGACGCCGGCGCGTGGGTCCTCGCCCATCCGCATGCCGCCGAGCGTGTGGAAGTTCCCCGGCACGGTCGCCGGTTCACCGGGAAACGCACGGGAGCGCGTCTCGGGCACGGCCGCGACCTCGTCGGCGCCCGCGGCGCGCAGCAGTGCGGCCAGCCGGGGCAGGTAGAAGCGCTGGGCCGTCGTTTCGTGGTGGTGCGGCGCCCAGGAGATCCGGGGCACCGGCACGCCGCGCCAGTCCCGGGTACAGGGATCGAGTTCGACGCGGTTCTCCCGCTGGGAGACGTCCTCACCATGCATCTGGACGCCCAGCAGCCGGTCACGCAACGGACTCTCGCGCATCAGCCGCTTGAATGCCGTGCCGTACGGAAGGCCCGCCGCTCCGGCCAGCAGGCGACGGTAGATCCTGCCCTCCTGGACCTGGCCCGGCGGGCTGGAACCCAGCTCCACCACTCCGCCCCGGAAGTACGCCAGTCCCGCCTCCCGCGCGGCATCGCGGGCTCCGGGATGCTCCGGGTCGGCGAAGTCGTCCAGCGCGTGGGTGATGTTGCGTCCGCGGTCCTCGCGTACCCGCTCGTTCAGGAACAGCCCGTACGCGACGGAGTACCAGTGGAACATCAGATGCCGCCCGAGGAGACCCGAGGGGTCGGGCAGTCCGGACAACAGGGCCAGCCGGCAGCTCTCCACCGCGGAGCCGGCCAGCACCACCCGCTGAGCGCCCAGTTCACGGCTCCGCCCCGCCGCGTCCACGTACACCACGCTGCTCGCCCGGCGCCCCGTGTGCCGCACCCCGGTGGCGGTGGACAGCGGCAGGACTTCCGCGCCGGCGAGCACCGCGCGGCGCAGCGCCGGGAGCGCGCTGCCGCGCGACTGGTTCGGGCAGCCGTAGCCGCAGCACATCCCGCAGTCGGTGCAGGCCGGTCTGCCGCCGTAGGGGCGGGAGTTGGCGGCCATCGGCATGGGGTACGGGCGCAACCCCAGCCCGCGCGCCGCGTCGGCGACCCGCACCGACGACTCCTGGTCCGGGCCCGGAGGCATGGGGAAGCCGCCCTCGCGCGGCGCGTGGCGCAGCGTCGGGGAAGCCGGCAGCGCCGCCAGATCGCCCTGGACGCCGAGCAGTTCTTCGGTCTCGGCGTAGTACGGGGCGAGTTCGGTGTAGTCGAACGGCCAGTCCACGACCTGGCAGTCCGGGAGGGGGCCGAGGAGGGAGCGCTTGGCGAAGTCCAGGTCCCACAGCCGGGGCGTCTTGGCGTCCCAGTGCACCGATCCCCCTCCGACGGCGGCGGGCAGCGCGTTGACGAAGCCGGTGTGCGGCGGCCCGGGGAACGCGCGGTCCTGGTAGACGCGCGGTTCGGCCAGCGCGTCGGGGTACTCGAAACCGCGCACCGGGCCCTTGATCTCGTCGGCGGAGAAGATGTGGCGGGGCGCGGGGTCCCGCAGGTCCTCGAAGTGGTTCGGGCCGCGCTCCAGCACCACGACGTCCCAGCCGTTCTCGGCGAGCACCATGGCGGCCACCGCTCCGCCCGGGCCGCTGCCGATCACCACGGCGCGCTCAGTCATCGGCCCCTCCGGACGCCACGGCGCGGGCGGCGTCGGTGAAGTGCCGGGCCAGCCTTCGCACAGGGTCCTCACCCTCCCCGGCGTACGGACGCAGCGGCGCGGGCCCGCGGGCACCGTCGCCGGGCGCGGTCCTGGCGCGTGTGCGGGGAACAGGGCCGGGATGCGCCGGGGCGCCGGCCGGGCCGGGCATCCCCAGGTGGAGGGGGCCGTCGGCGGCCGGGGGCTCCCGGTGCGTGGTGCGCCCGCTGTAGACCGGGTCGCCGTATGTCGCCTCGACGGCGTGGTCGAAGAGCAGTCCCCGGAAATCCTCCGCCCCGGGGTCGCGCAGCGCCAGGTGCCGGGCCGCCACCGGAGCGGCGGCGAAGTCGCCGCCCGCGAGACGGTCCAGCACAGCTATGCCGGTGCGGTACGCCTCCTGGAGCTCCCCGACACGCCGACGCCAGCCCACCCGCTGGGCGGGGGTCAGGGGCAGGAACGCGCCGTCGCCCCGCCCGGACGCGTAAACGAGGGGCGGTTCGGCCGTGAAGGCGCCCAGCAGCCGGTCGGCGTACCGCACCGCGTCCGCCTCACGGGCTCCGGGGTCGGTCTCCCCCGGCGCGTCGGTGGGGCCGGGAATGAGCAGCGCGGTCGCTTCGCGCACCACCTCCGCCTGGTGGGCGTCGAAGAAGCTCCACGCCAACTCTTCTAACTTCAGGGAACTTTGACCATAATATCCTGTTACGACCACATTCTTTCCTCCGTACTTGGGGAGATCCGTATGAGCCGTACTGAACCCGTTCCGCCCGCCGTTGCCGATCAGCGCCGGGACGCCAGGGACGGGGCCTTCGCCCTCACCAAGCAGCTCCTGGCCACGACGGCACCCCGTTTCACCGGACGCCACGGCGTGGAGGTGCACAGCCTCGTCTCGTCGGACCATGTGCCGCTCTACCTGTTCGCCGCGAAGTCGCTGGCCCGTTTCTGGCCCGAGGTGACCCCAGTCGTGCACGACGACGGCACACTGACCGCGCGCGACGCCGCACGGCTGCGCCGGCACGCTCCCGATGCGCGGATCATCGGCCGCGCGGAGGCGGACCGCCGGGTCGGGGAGCTGCTCGGGGACTTCCCCGTGCTCGCGGCGGTGCGGCGCAACAACGTCCGCATCCTGCAACTCGTGGACTACTTCCTGCTCAGCGAGGCCCCGATGGTGGTCAGCATGGACAGCGACGTGGTCTTCCTGGCACGTCCGGCGAAGCTGATCGAGTGGGCCGCCACGCCGCCCGCGGACCGCCCGGCCTTCCTGTATTCGCCGGAGTTCGGCTGGGAACCGCAGGGGGTGCACTGGATCACCGACCACCTGCCGGGCACGCCGTACGTGCCGTACATGTGCTGCGGGTTCGCGGCCGTCGACACCGCCGCGTTCTTCGACCCGGCTTTCCTGGAACGCACGTTGGCGGCCCTGCCCCGGGAGGTCAGCTTCGCGCCGCGCTACGTGACGCAGATGTCGTACTCCCTCCTCGGCGGGAGGCTCGGTGAAAAGGGAACGCTCGACCTCGGTGAGCCGTACCGGTCCGGCCGTCTGGAATGGCTGCCCCTGATCGAGGACCGCGTGATCTGCCACTACTTCGCCTCCCACGAACGTTCCACCACCTTCGACAACCTGGCCGGGGAAGGGCCGCTGCTCTCCCGGGCGCTGGGCCTCGCCCCCGGCACCGCGGGGTGACCGGGTGACCCGTGTGGCCGGTACGGACCGGGTCCGTACCGGCCACACGCGTTCACAGCGACATCAGCCGGCCGGCCCCGGCGGCCGAGGCGTACGCCGTCTCCACGACACGTGCGGTGTCGACGATCTCCCGCGCCGGCTCGTGCCACAGGGTCGGATCGGCCAGTACGCGGCGGAAGTCCGCGTACATCGGGGGGAACCACTCCAGGTGGGTCTGGTCCTTGCTGGGCGAGACCAGGGTGTGCTGCCAGGAGCCGTCCGCGCTCCGTCCGGTGACAAGTCCGTCGTCGATCCGCAGCAGGCCCGAGGTCCCGGACACCCGGTAGTGGCTGGACCGTTCGCCGCTCGTCCAGCTCAGCTCGATGTCGCAGTACGCCTCGCCGAACTCCAGGCGCAGCCGTGCTGCCTCGTCCACCGAGTCCGGGTCCCCGCCCGGCCTCTCGACTGTGCAGGAGAGCTTCTGCGGCACACGGCCGAACAGGCGCAGCGCCATGTACACACAGTGCGTGCCGTGGTCGAGCAGGATGCCGCCGCCCGCCAGTTCGCGGGAGCGGCGCCAGTCCGGCGCGTACTCGGAGACGCCGCGCGCGTGACGGTCGCGCAGAATGCGGAAAGCCGCCGACTCCAGCCGTCCGAGGCGGCTGTCGGCCGCGGCCTCCCGCAGGGTCCGCATGACCGGTGATGTCCCGTAGTTGTGCGACGGGAACAGCAGCCGGCCCCGCTCGGCCGCCTCACGGGTGAGGTCGAGGGCATCGTCGCCGCGCACGGCCACCGGCTTTTCGCAGATGACATGGCATCCGGCCGCCAGCGCGGCACGGGTGAGCGGGCCGTGGAACACCGGCGGGGAGCAGATGTCCACGACGTCCGCACCGTCCGCGGCGAGCAGTTCGTCGAGCGTGGCGAACACCCGCCCGTCGGGCAGCAGCCGCGCCGCCCGGTCCCGGCGCTCCCCGGACGGATCCACAACGGCCACCACCTCGGCGCCGTCCACGGACCGATAGCCGCTCAGCCGTGCGGTGCCGGCCACGCCGAACCCCACGATCGCCACCCTCATGCCTGTCCTCCCGGCTCGGCGGCCGGCGGGCAGGGGCCGCCGGCCTCGACCAGACTCCGGTGGAAGGCGGGTGACGCCGCGACGAGGTGCCCCCGCGCCGCCACGAACTCGCCGCCGCCCCAGCCGGTGACCGTTCCCCCCGCCTCGGTGACCAGCAAGGCACCGGGCGTGGTGTCCCACACCCCGATGCCGAACTCCAGATAGCCGTCGTACGCGCCCGAGGCGACCCGGCACAGCCCGGTGGAGGCGCTGCCCGGTTCCCGAATCTCGAATCCCGCGTTGAGCAGCCGGTCCACCACGGAACGCTGCTGTCCGCGCACCACCCCTTCCGTGCCGAAGCCCGTGCCCGCCAGGGGGCGTCCGGCGCGTGGGTCCGGGACGCGCAGGCGTACGCCGTCCCGGAAGGCCCCGCGTCCTTCGACCGCCCGGAAGACGGCCCCGTACTCGGGCAGCAGGATCAAGGACAGAACGGTCCGGCCCTCGACGGCGAGGGCGAGGGCCACCGCGTAGTCCGGCAGACCGCGCAGATAGTTGGTGGTGCCGTCCAGCGGGTCGACGATCCAGGTGGGCCGGCCGTCGCCGCCGCCGTCGGGGCTCTCCTCCTCGGACACGACGGCGAACCGCGGGGTGTGCTCGCGCAGTACGGCCAGCGTGAGCCTCTCGGCGGCCAGGTCCGCGTCGCTGACCGGTGCGTCTCCCTCCTTCATGCGCACCTCGCGGGGCGCGGAGCGACGGCGCAGGAGTTCCTCTCCGGCCACGGACGCGGCCTGTGCCGCGGTTGCGGTGAGACGGTCCATGTCGAGGGTGACCGTCATGCTTCACCTCGCGTGCGGATCAGCGTCTCGCGGATGATTCCGACAGCCGTGTCGGCCTGTTCCCGCCCGATACCGAGCGGCGGGTAGAGCCGTAGCGCGTTCCCGCCGAGCATCACCAGGACGCCGGCCTCCATCAGTTCGAGGTAGACACTCTGGACGACACTCTTGGGGGCCGGTTCCCGGGTCTCCTTGTCCGAGACCAGCTCGATCCCGATGGCGAGGCCCAGACCGCGCACATCTCCGACCAACGGGGCCAGTTCGGTCAGGTCGAGGAGTCGCGCCAGCATCTCGCGTCCCCGCTCGGCGGCGTTCTCGACGAGCTTGTCGCCCGTGAGGATCTCCGTCGTGGTGGCCACCGCACGGCATGCCATGGGGAACGCCCCGAAGCTGGACGAGCTCGCGCTGGGGTCGGAGAAGGGGGATGCCGCCATGGTCGTCCCGGCTGCTATCACCCCGGTGACGGGATAGCCGCCGCCCATGCCCTTGCCGACGGTGAGGACATCGGGGAGCACGTCCTCGTGCTGGTAGGCAAACGAGGCGCCGGTCCGGCCGAATCCCGTCATCATCTCGTCCGCGATCAGCAGGGCGTCGAACTCCTTCGCCACCTCGCCCAGGGCGGAGAGGTAGCCGGGCGGCGGTACGACGTTGCCGGACCTGCCCTGCACCGGCTCGACCACGATCGCGGCGAGGGCCCCGGTGGAGTTCTCCTTGATCACGTCCCGGGCGTGGTCGACACAGGCGAAGCCGCAGCCGGGTGCGGTCAGCTTGAAGGGGCAGTGGTAGCAGTTGGCGTACGGGGCGGAGAAGTAGCCGGGCGGCAGCGGCCCGAGGCCGGACCTGGCGCCCGCGGTGAGGGCCAGGCTCCCCATGGTCTTGCCGTGGAAGCCGCCCCAGAACGAGAGGAACTCGTGTTTGCCCGTGACGGACTTGGCCAGCCGCAGGGCCGCCTCGACCGCCTCGGTGCCGCCGCTGTAGAGCTGGATGGCGTCCAGGCCCTCCGGCAGGAAGCCGCGCAGCACCCGCACCATGTCGAGGCGAGCGGGCGTGGCGAAGGCGCCCGCCGTGGCCCGGGTGAGCTCCTCGGTGAGGGCAGCCGTGAACCGCGGCTCGGCGTGGCCGAGGGAGTTGACGCCGCCCGCTCCCTGGAAGTCGATGATCCGGTTGCCGTCGATGTCGGTGAGCACCGCGCCGTCCGCGTCCGCCACGCACAGCCGTGAGAGCAGCATCACGGCCTGGAGTCCCGGGCCGATCACCTCCTGCTCCTCCGCCCAGTGCCGCTCGGTGGCGGTGCGCGGCCGGATCATGCCCCAGCCGTGCCCGGCGGCGGGGACCGGCGGACGGGCGGCGGGAGGGGTCGTCACAGAATCCGTCATCGCGCCTTCGCTTCCTCGCTCGTGAGCCACCCGTCCCGGCCCAGCGCCTCGAACCCGGTTCGCGCGGCGCGTACCGCCGTGTCGATGTCGTCCTCGGTGGTGGCGGCCGATATGAACCAGTGGTGATTGGGGTGCAGGAAGACGCCTTCGGCAATGGTGGCCTTGTAGAAGGAGCGCTTCGCCTGCTGATTGCGCTCCTCGCTGCCGAAGCCGAAGCCGAGGAACGGCATCGGCGGGTGGCCGACGACCTCGACGGGCGCCCGGTAGGCGGTGACGAGTTCGCGCAGTCCGCTCTGGAGACGTTCGCCCAGTTGCCGGACGCGCTTGAGGTGCTCTCCGGAGCGGAGTTTGCGCACGGTGGCCAGGGCCGCCGCCATGGCCTCGGCGTTGGCGTAGTAGGTGGATGAGATGTGCACCGTGTCGAGGGTGCGCAGCACGTCGGCCCGGCCGGTGAGCGCGGAGATCGCGTAGCCGTTCGCGAACGCCTTGCTGAGGGTCACCAGGTCGGCGGTGACGCCGTAGTACTCCTGGGCTCCGCCGACCGCGAGCCGGAAACCGGACCGGATCTCGTCGAAGACGAGCAGGGTGCCGTGCTCACGTGTCAGCTCGCGCACCCCCTCCAGGAACCCGGGGTCGGGGCGGTCGACCATGAACGGCATCATCACCACGCAGGCGATGCGTCCCGGGTGCCGTTCGAACAGCACACGCAGGGAATCGAGGTCGTTGTACGTGAAGGTGTCCACCAGTTCGCGGCTGACGGCCGGGATGCCGTTGTCCCATTGGGCGCACCAGTCGTGCCAGCCGTTGTAGCCCCAGCGCACCACCCGGTCGCGTCCCGTGAAGGCACGGGACAGCCGCACGGCCGCGCCGGTCGCGTCGGAGCCCGTCTTGAGCAGCATGCCCATCTCCGCGCCGGGGATGATCTCCAACAGCTCCCCGATAAGTTCCGTCTGGATCGGCTTCATCAGGCCGGTGGCGAAGCCGCGCCGGATCTCTCTGACGACGGCCTCGTCCACGTCCGGGTCCGCGTGGCCGAGGATGACCGTTCCGTAAGACAGGAAGAAGTCGAGGTACTTGTTGCCGTCCACGTCCCAGAAGTGGGCTCCCTGGGCTCGGTCGGCAAAGATCGGGTAGTGCCCCTCGACCATCTGGTCCGAGGCGATGACGTTCTTCCGCTTGGCCGCCAGAGCGTCGATCTGCTCGGCCCTGCGATCGAGTTCGAAGGAATGGTCCAGGCCCAAGGGAATCCCTTTCGGCTAGGGCACGCCCGATCGCCACGGCGACCGGTGCGGGGTTGCCGCCGGAAGCGTGCGTGGGGTGCCGGTTCGCGAATGTCGGTACGTAGGGGTCGCGGGACGGGTGGCGCGTCGGGCGGACGGTGCCGGTTCGCCGTCGGCGTACGGGGCGGCTATCCGCCCCGTACGGCGCGCACCCGGTCGAGCAGGTCCGCCGCCCGGTGCCGTACGTCCGACAGGTTCCCGCCGTGCAGGGCGTCCCCGACGAGCGGCCGTCCCAGCGCGGCGGCGTGGGCACCGGCCCTGAAGTAGTCCGGCAGGTCCTCGGCGGTTATCCCACCGGTCGGGACGATCGGGATGTCGGTGAAGGCCATGGTCAGCGACGCCAGATACGCCGGACCGCCCAGCCGGGCGGGGAACAGCTTGACCAGAGCGGCGCCGAGCCGCCAGGCCTCCATCACTTCGGTGGTGGTGAAGGCGCCGCACACGACGGGGACGCCGAGCCTGTGCGCCTCGTCCAGCACATCCGGCAGCACCCCGGGGGTGAGGAGGTAGTGGGCGCCCGCTTCCACCGCCCGGACGGCGGTCTCCCGGTCACGGATGGTTCCGGCGCCGACCAGTGCGGCGCCGGTGGCCACGCTGCGTTCCACGGAGCGCAGCGCGTTGGGTGAGGTGAGGGTGATCTCCACGGCGCGGATGCCGGCCTTGCCGAGCTCCTCGGTCACACCGGGCACGGCCGGGGACTCGGGCTCGGTGAGCATGGCGATCAGCGGTGTGCCCGCGACCTCGGCGGCGATGTCCGGGCCAAGCGTCTTCGCCATGGTCAGGCCCGCTTCTCGAGGACGATGACCTGCCGCCGGGTCTGCCGGGTGACCAGGGCCTCCGGATCGGGCAGGGCACGCAACTCCCGTACGAGCGGCGCGACCTGCTCGTCGAAGACGGAGTCGTCCACCGCCCACAAGTGGTACAGCATGCGCTGTTCCAGCCCGGAGGCGATCTGCTCGGGGCTGTGCTCGTGTGTCGCCGCCTCCAGCTCCCCCACCTCGACGGCCTTGAATCCCACGGACTCGGCGAGGGGCACCAGTCGTTCCGCCCGGTCGTCGGCCTCGGCGGTCCGGGACTGGATCTCCTCCATGATCCTGCTGACCTCGTGGTCGTCGAAGAGGATCATCCCGGGGATCACCACGTACCGTCCGCCGGGCTTGAGCACCCGATGGACCTCTGAGAGCCCCTTGCGCAGGTCACCGACGACATGGGTCACCCACACGCTGTAGATCTGGCTGAAGGTGGCCGGCTGGAAGGGCAGAGCGGTGAGGGAAGCGGCCGCCGCGGCGTTGCCGATCCGGCTCACGGCCTTCGTGAGCATGGAGTGGGACAGGTCGATGCCCACCACCGCGTGCCCCAGCTCCGTGAGCGCGAGGGCCACCACTCCGGTTCCCATCCCGGCATCGAGGACGAGTTCGTTCTTCGCGATGCGTTCGGTGATGGCGGGGGCGATCCTGCGACCCCGCGCCTCACCTCCGCGTGTCTTGTCGTAGAAATCTGCTGCCGGGGAGAAATTCACAGACGACTGCACGGTCACCCACTTGTTCGAAGAATAATGCGCTGATACCCATTTTCTGCCGAACCCAACAGAGCACCGATCACGCGCATTCGGCTTCGAACGCGCGGATGCACCCGCTCGGAAAGTCGTACGAGAAACCTCCACCCTTTCGAGTTCTCCGGTTGTGCGCTTCCAGAGACACGCGGCGTCACGGAAAATCGGCCCGTGATCGCCGTGGGCCTGCCACGGTCATCGGGACTGCGTCGTAATGGCGGGAATACGCCCTGCGGTGTCGGCCGGCGCCTGCCGGCTAACGTCTGCCGAGAAGAGGGCCGCGATCCGTTCTTCGTACGGCGACGACGGCGGCTCTCGGTTGACTGTCCCCGCCGTCCGGCCAGTGTGAAACGGGATGACCGGGGCCGGCACCGGGAAGCTCCCCGGGATGCTGCACGGAGACCAGCACGAAGTCGGGCCCGATGACCGGACCGCAGCACTCCGCGCCGGTCGGTACGGTCAGGAAGCGCTGCACGCATCCTCGTTCGGGACCGCTCAGGGGCACCATGTAGAGCCCGTCGTTCACCCCGCCCCGCCCGCCGGCGTCGGTCGCGATCCACATGTTGCCGTGCTCGTCGAACGCCAGGTTGTCCGGGCACGAGATCGCGCTGACCCTGCTCTTGTCATAGCCGGCGTAGTACGTCCCCGGGGACTCCGGATCGCCGCAGACCAGCATCAGCCGCCATACGAATCGCTCGGACGTCGCGTCGTCACCGCGTTCGCGCAACTCCAGGATGTGCCCGTCCCGGTTCCCCGTGCGGGGGTTGGCCTCGTCCGGCCCCGGAACATCGGCGGCACCCCGGTAGTCGTTGTTGGTCAGAGCCGCGTAGACCTGGCCCGTACGGGGATGCGTCTGTACGTCCTCCGGCCGGTCCATCGGGGTCGCCTCCGCCCGGTCCGCCGCCATCCTGGTGAAGACGTACACCTCGTCGCTCGTCATGCCGGGAACGAAGCTGCGGCCGTTGTGCGCCAGGGGGATCCAGGTACCGGTCCCGTCGAACTCGCCGTCCCGGGGCAGCTCTCCGCTGCCGTCGATCTCCCCGGTGGGGCTGTCACCGGTGAAGCGTGCCGCGTACAGCGTCCCGGAGTCCAGCAGCCGCTTGTTGTGCTCGCGGGCCGCCCAGTCGTCGCCGTCGCGCATGCGCTCGTCCGAGACGAACTTGTAGAGATACTCGAAGCGCTCGTCGTCGCCCATGTAGGCCACGATCCGGCGGTCCGGGGAGACCGAGACGTTGGCGCCCTCGTGCTTGAAGCGGCCGAGCGCGGTGTGCTTGACGGGTACCGAGCCGGGTTGCAGGGGGTCGACCTCGACGATCCAGCCGAACCGGTGGGCCTCGTTCGGTTCCCGCCCGAGATCGAAGCGGGCGTCGTACGTCTCCCAGCCCCGCGACGACGCGCCTTCAGGAAATCCGTAGCGCTTCAGGCCCCGTCCGGTCAACGGGTCCGTCACCCGCTCGGCGTATGCGAAGGGCATGTGCACGTTCTCCTCGCCCGACAGCACCGTGCCCCAGGGGGTCGTGCCGCCCGAGCAGTTGGCCATCGTCCCCAGGACCCGGGTCCCGCCGGGGTCGGCGAAGGTGCGCAGCAGTGGCGACCCGGCAGCCGGCCCGCGCACTTCGAAGGGGGAAGTCAGGGTGATGCGCCGGTTCCACCGCCCGTCCGCACGCGTCCGCAGACGGCCGTCACGCCCTGAGCGCTCCACCAGCACCACGGACATCCCGTACGCGGCCCAGGCCGTTCGCACATGTTCCTCGGAAGGAGCATGAGGATCCCAGTCGGGGTACATCAGCGGTTCGGTGGCGTACTCGTGGTTGCTGACCATCAGCCAGCGATCGCTGCCCCGGAGGGGAACGAGTGCGCAGTAGTCGTTGTTCACGCCGAACTGGCGGGACTGCGCCACTTCCGTCTGCCGGTCGAAGTCGAAGGCGGGGGCGTCCGGCAGGACCGGATCCCCCCAGCTGATGAGCACCTCGTGCTCGAATCCCGCAGGGACGGTGACACGGTCCCCGTCATCGGGCGGCACGGACTCGAAGTACCGTCGGCTGCCGTGCCCAGCAGGGGACTCCTCCGGCGACGCTGCGGCGGCCGGTGCGGTGAAGGCGGCCAGTGACACGGAGGCGAGCACCCCGCCGCCGAGAACCGCCCGGCGCGACAGAGCATTGCGCAATATTGTCCCGAAGTAAGTATTCCCCGAGGTGTTCGGGACATCCTGCGCACAGGCATTGCCGCACCGAAATGCACAGGTCACCGCTGACCGGGGAGAATTTCCACCGATGGCTAAAAGGGATAACTTCCGCGCCGGCACGCTATGAACCGCCCTTCTTCAGGACCCTCTCGTCAAGCCGCCTCAAGCAGTATGCATGAGCGTACGCCGGGAAACAATCGCCCCCGGCATTCTCGGCACCGCCCGACATTAATCGGACAATACCTTAGCGGCGTTCCTTGCATTCGCGGTTGGATCCGGATCACTTGGCGCCGACCGCGTTCCGCGGGCTTGCGCCGGTGAGAGACCGGCGCGCATGAAGGAACACGGGGAGCGCGGCGGACATCGCCGATGCGCGGGCATTCGGGCAATAGCAAACCCGCTGCGGTTCATGTGCCCGGCCTTCCCGCATCCACGATGGGACGCGGCGCACCGCCAGAGGTCTGAAGCCGGGGCGCGAGGCGTCTACCTGACGGCGTTCCAGTACTCCCCAGCCTGCGCGGACATCATCGCACCTGCCCTGTTCGGCCTGCTCTTCAGCCAGGATCGCCTGCTCCCCTGGCTCGCCGTGGGCCTCCTCGCCGCGCTGGGCGCGGTGCTGATGCTGCGCCTGGAGCACCGGCTGCCGCGGGAGCGCAGGCTGTCGGGGTTGCGGATGACTCGGATCGGTGATCCGGCCCGCGTAGGCCATGACCAGGCGCTCCAACACTTCGAGTCGGCGTACAGGTGGTGGGTGTCCAACGGGAGCCCGGGCCCGGCCCGGTTCGGGATGATCCTGGCTGCGGGTGGGAGGCGCTATCTCATGCGCAGTGACGTCCGTGAGGCGTTCGAGGAACGGCTGGCCGGGCAGGACATGGGCAAGGGCTGCCTGCGGCTCATCAGGCCGGAGAACATCGACTTCGACCTGCTACGGGACCTGCTAAAGGCCACTGCCATCCGGCCCGGCAAGATCTGTTGACACCACCAGGCACCGGGCGCAACCCGGGATTGCCCGTGCGCGACGGGTTTACGCGCCCCCGCTGCGCCGACGGCTCCGGGGACCCGTTCCGGTAGAGGTTGAGTTCCAGGCGACAGGGTTGGGGTCACGAATGTCGTACAGGATCGAGGAGCAAGAGACGACCGATGGATTGGCGACGGGTGGCTGCAGCCATCGTTCTTCGGCAGGGCGACCGTGTGGCGCCGGACGTCGGCGGGAGCAGTCGCCCAGGGGCCGGCACGGCAGGGTCGGTCCTCAGGCAGTTCACAATGCCTGGGCCGAAGGGCAGCGGCTGGCAGTTGCTGCCCTTCGACGTGTGTAACCCGGAGCGCCGGAACAAGCTGAAGAGCCCAAAGGCGTGCGGTTGGGCCGAGCCCAAAGGTGCCCGCACCTACATCGAGGGCGGGCGTCGCCATGGAGCGGAGCTGACGGAGAGGCTCATCGCCGAACTCCAGCGACCCGTACCGGTTGCTGAACCGGGGCGGACTCAGCCCAGTGCCGAACGGATAACAGGTGTCCAGCAGTCCTTGTGGTAACGACCGCCTGTTCGTCACTCACCTTCAGCGAGATGCTTCGCCCGCCTGGAGATCACGCCGCCAGCCGTTCTTCTGCAGAACTTGGGTGGCGGCCTCGCCGTCGAAGGGCTCGTCGGGGCCGACGCCGGTGCAGTAGCCCAACGGACCGCGGTCGGGGGCGTCGATGTAGACGTGCCAGTCGGTGTCGTACTCGGCTCGCGCGGTCAGTTCCACGACGGTGTTTTTGTTCGGCATGGGGCACCGTAGGGCGTGGAGCATTCAAGCACGGCCGGTTCATCGGTTCAGGACCGCCGCCGGACCGGTGCCGGTAGGGGCTGACACGCTATCGGGGCGCCTTCGGCGTCGGCATATCCCCGTCCCCGGGGCTGGGGTCCCTTGTGGAGCGGAAGGCCTGAGGGCATCTCGTCCTCCAGGAAGCGAACCCAGCCCCGACACTAGCGCAGGCCGTCGACGCAGGAGCCGGAGCGGTAGCAGGTCTGTCCGTCGAGGATTTTCTGATTCTCGTCGGTCATGTAGACCCAGATGTTGTCGGCCCCACCGGCGACGTTCGCGTCAAGGGAAAAATTCGCCGGCCCGGATGTGTTGCACCAAGTGCTGGTGCTCTTGAAGTCCAGTGTGGTGCTGCCTGCAAACGCCCGCGCGTAGACCCGCCGACACCCGGTGGCCTTGAACGATCCCTTGACGTCGACCGTCCGGTTGGAAAAGGTGGCCGTGCCTTTGTAGTAGCTCGCAGTGTACTCAACCGAGAAGTTGCTGCCGGCGGCTACGGCCGTGGCGGGTGCCGCCGCGAAGACCATCCCCCCGGCGACCGCCGCGACCGCGGTCAACGCCGCGCCGACCTTCCTCGTACGGCTCTTCATCTTCGATGTGTCCTTCAATCCCACCATGGCAACCACTCCCAGGTTCATCGAGTAACGAGTCCACAACCCACGTACTCACCGTCGTACGGAGCCGCGCGCGGCAAAAAAGAACCATCGTTCCCCGCTCGCGTCGCCGCCCCCAGCTCCAGCACCCACCTGAGGGTGCCAGCGTCGGTACAGCACTACGACGCTACTACCGCACAGCGGGTGTTTTACGGCAGAATCCGACAACTTCACCCCTATGAACACCTCTACCGTCCTGACCAGCGAATTACGAGCGTGCGGGCCGCCTCCGGGCGCCCCGCAAGCATGTCGAGACCGTGCTCTCCGAAGACGGCCGGGAGCTCCAGTACCGACTCGGTGCGTGGATGGGCAACCAGCGGAGCCGGGCCGCGACACTGACCCCGGAACGGACGGAGCAGCTCTCCGCGACCGGGATGCGGTGGACGTGACGGGCATCGTCGTCACCGCGGCCGCCACGCTCACGGCCGGCTCATCTGCTTGGACGGCCGCGCCCGTGGCGTTGCCTGGGGCGACCGGGCGGTCGGCCAGGTCCGATTGGCCGGGGGCGTGGATCCGGGGCGGCGCTGGGCGGCAGGCCTTCGTCGTCCTGGTCCACGTCGTCATCGCGCCGCGCACCAGCTGGCGCATCATGCGCGCCGGCCACCACCACACGGGCTCCGGCGCCCGTACACGATCCGGACTGGGTTGCCCACCGCGCCCAGGCATACAAGGGAGGCACCACGTGAGCACCGAGCAGCACGACGCGGATGCGTACGGCCAGGAGCCGGCCCGCATCAGCCACCACCAGCACGAGGCCACGGCGGCACGGCTCACGGTCTTCCAGGCCCTGGCCGCCGTCGGCATCGGACACGAGCAGGCCGACGACATCGTCTCGAAGCTGGAGGCCGGGACGATGGCCGGCGCCCACACCCGGATCTCCGAGAGCAACGCACCGCACGGATCCGAGCCGCGGTTCGAGAACGGCTGGTTCGCCGGGGTCCTCAACGTCGCCAACTACCCGCTGTGCATCGCCGACACCACCGCCACCGCTCAGCGCGGGCGCGCCGCCGCCAGCGCCCTGCTGGTCTCCCAGCTTCAGCAGCCGGCCTCCCCCGCCCCGGCGTCCCCGACCGTGGCACTGGACGCACAGGACGCCCTGGCGGCGGCGCAGCGCTGCACGTGGGCCTTGACCGCTCCGGACAAGTTCCTCGTCCCCGCACCGCACGAAGGCACCATGGCCGCGATTTGAGCCGGCATCGTCGTCAACGACGAGCCCGAGCTGGCAAGACTGGGGGCCTCCGGTCGGTCATGCGTCCTGCGGCCAGTTGACCGGGACCTACGACACATCAGAGCGGGCTTCCAAATCCTGAACCGTCACCAGCGCATGCCGGCGGCGCTTGAACTCGGTCTGCGCGGAACCAATCTGCGCGGTGCGGTCGTTTTTGCATCAGGGGGTGGTCTGGGTGATCGAGACGGTATTCAGCACTTCTGACGTGCATGTGGCGGACAGGTTCGACTGCTGGCGTGAGCGCATGGTGAACTTGCACGCGCCCATGGACCTGAGCAGCGACTACGTCGGGGACTACCGGGCGGAGATGCGATTTCTTCAGCTCGGTACCACATGCGTGTGGCCGGCGGCCATGAGAC
The DNA here is from genome assembly GCF_042752355.1 of Streptomyces sp. NPDC059255. Lineage (NCBI taxonomy): Bacteria > Bacillati > Actinomycetota > Actinomycetes > Kitasatosporales > Streptomycetaceae > Streptomyces > Streptomyces sp. NPDC059255. The sequence goes on along the minus strand of NZ_JBHYZP010000017.1, from coordinate 123,201 downwards.
CGGTGCGTCATCAGCGGACTCCCAGGCTGATTGGGCAGTCGGATCCGGAGGGTTACAACCTCACCTTCATGCTGCGGGGGACCAAGCGCCTTGCCCAGGCCGGCATGGAGGGCGCATGCGGCCCCGGCGACCTGCAGATCGTCGATACCTCGCAGCCCTATGACTGCCACGCGATCGACAGCGCCGCCGCGCACCATATCTCCGTCAGCTACCTCCACCGAGTCTTCCAAGCCCACGACCGCGGCACGACGGTCTCCGCATGGATCCGCCACCAGCGCCTGGAGGCGGCCCGTCGCGACCTCGCCGACCCCGCACTCCGTGCCGTCCCCGTCCACCGCATCGGCACCGGTTGGGGATTTACCCAGCACGCCGTCTTCAGCCGCGCCTTCCACGCCGCCTACGGTGTCCCTCCCCGCGACTACCGACACCGAGCTCTCAGCGCCGAGCAGTAGACGCACCGTCAAAGAGCAGTGGATTCCGCCAGGAGGCATCTCGCTGACCCCGGAAGATGAGTAAAGCGCCGTAGCCGTAAGGCAGGACTGGCCCTCACCCGCCCGGGCGGGGGCCAGTCCTCTTTCTGCCTCCCGAAAGGGAGAGGAGCAGGTGCTCCCTCGCTTTTAGTTGGCCCAGTCCTGGCACATTCTGAGCAGTTGATTTCCTTCGAAGACGGCTGCCTCAACCCCGGCCGCACCGATGCCGTACGCGCCGTTCTGGGCCGTTGTCTGCCACGTCGCGGACGTCCCGTTCCCGTCGTAGTGGTGCCGCCACGGCCATCGAGTCAGGATGGTGCCGTTGTTCCCCGACCGGCGACTCCGGTCGCTGAGCAGGAGGAGGACCAGATGGGGGCGGCATTGGCGGTGCCTTCGGTAATTGCGAGAGCGGAGGCCGCCAGGCATAAGGTCAAGGAGCACTGGATCACGGTCTTGATTCTGATCATTTCTCCCCGTTCAAGAAGAGGTTGTCTTTACGGCTGAATACGCCATCAGAATGCCGTGTCACCGATGGGCCGTCCATGACAGGGAATCCACTGTTCCTTGACGATGTGTCTACTGCTCAGTGCGCACGGATGGGGGACTTTTCGGGTCAGGTCGGCCGAGGGCCGTACAGGCGCTTCGCCCGTGCGGTGCGTCGTCGTCTGCGTCCGTGCCATTGCACTCCGACGTACACGCCGGGCAGTAGCGCTGCCCAGACTGCCACCAGGACGAGCCATCCCCGGTCCTCGTGGCCCGGGCCGATCGAGGCGAAGGCACCCGCGATGCCCGCCGGAACTACGGCGATGACTGCCCACAACGTGCACATGCCGAAGAACCAGAAGCCGTACGGCGGTCCGTGCTCGGCTATCCTCCGGGCGCGGGCGAGCAGTACAACTCCCAGGTAGAGCAGGTAGCAGGCGAGGGTCAAGGAGACCGCGGCCAGTCCCGCCTGCCACTCGGGCTCGCTCTCCGGGCTGTCCCCGGACTGCTGTGTGATGCCGTCACGGCTCAGGGCGGTGGCGTAGTCGCGCCACATTGTGACGGCGACCTCGTCACCCGGCTTCAGCCGCTTGAAGAGTGGCTCGTCCGCCCCAAGGTCCACCTCGTCCGGGACCCCCGCCGGACCGTCGAGTCGCACCTCGTACTTCGGGCTCTTGCCGCCTGTCCGCTCCGTGCTCCGGACGGTGGCGCTCTTCGAGTGGAGGCAGTCGGTCCGTGAACTCCCGTCCGTGCACCTGTCGGCCGAGCGGAAAGCGCGGACCGTCCCGACAGCCTCGGGTACCGACGCCGCGAAACCGGCTACCGCGAGCAACGGAACCAGGGCGCCGAGCAGCGAACCGATTCCCCACACCCGCCGCCACCACGCCCGACGAGATACGGAAGCTTTTGAGTCGCCAAGCGGTGGTATTCCGGGGTTCACCCCACAAGACTACGGGCAGGCACGCGCGCTCGGGAAACCCCCTGCGAAGCCGGCCGGGCTGGACGAGGGCGGCGGTGCGCCATCCTGGCGTGCGGCCGCCCACCGCTCGATCAGAACGATGCGTCAGCCCGTCTCGCTCGTTGGCAGGTCATGGAGAAACGTGTGGCGCAGGCTGAGGGCGTGGACACCGGGTGCGATTCCGGCGACTCGCCAAGGACCCGGTAGTAGCGGATGGTTCCGTGCTTGATGCGATGCTGCACTGCCTCCGCCTGCTCGCCTCCCGTGTCGAGAGAGCTGCATGACCGGGGACTTCGTGGCCCTGATTTCGATCAGCCGGCGCGGGCGGACTCACTGGTGTCGAGTCCACGACGCAAGGTGGGTACGGGCGAACCGCAGCCAGCGGGCCCTGAGGCGAAGCCCGGCAGAGCCTGCGCCGGCGCTGGGCACACCAGATCGGAGTCGCTCAACTGCGGTGACCTGCCCAGCCATCGGGGTCTCCGGCGCTCTCGCCCTCGATCTCCACGTGCAGTCCGGTGACGAAGGTGTCCAGGAACTCGTCCGGCATGGGCGTCCTCGTTGCGACGTGCGCTGCTGAGCTGGGGTGTCAGGCATCGCGGTATCACGATGCCTGACGTCTGACGGATGATCCGCCCGGTTGTCACGCGGTCACCCGACGGCGACGGCCTCGTCAGTCTCCGGCTCGTCCGCGACGGCGAGGTCGGAGCCCTTCGGCCCGCGAAGAGCGATGTAGATGAGCAGCATGCCCATGACGGCGGTGCCTGCCCACATGGCCTGCTGCCAGCCGTCGACGAAGGACTGCTGCGCGGTGTGGATCAGGGCCTGGGCGTGGCTGCCGGTGCTCGGGGCCACCTCGACGGCGTTGGCCATGCCTTCGCGTGCGGTGTCCGCGGCCCCCTGGGGGATGCCGCCGAGCTTGTCGTCGATGGCGCTGCGGTAGCCGTTGGCCAGGAGCGCGCCGAGCATCGCGACGCCCAGGGCGGTGCCGAATTCTCGGGTGACGTCGTTGAGAGCCGAGGCAACGCCCTGCTCGGCGCGGGGCAGGGAGCTGGTGATGGCCTCGGTGGAGGGTGTCATCGACAGGCCCATGTCGGTGCCTATGGCGAGCATGCCGGCGAGGATGGACAGGTAGCCGCCGTCGACGGAGACGAACAGCGCCATCAGCGCGAGGCCGAGGGTGGCCAGGGCGATGCCCACGGTCATGGTGGAGCGGGCGCCGGTCTTGGCGGCCATCCGGGGGGCCAGGCCGGACGTCATCATCATCATGACGGCCATGGGCATCATCGCCACGGTGGACAGCAGGCCCGACCAGCCCAGCACGGCCTGGAAGAACGGGAAGAGCACCACGGCGATACCGGCCTGGACACCGAAGACGACGAGCAGTGTGATGGAGCCGCCGGCCAGGCCGCGCTCACGGAAGAGGCGTACGTCCAGCAGGGATGCGTCGCGGCGGTGCAGCTCCCAGGCCACGAAGGCGATGGCGGCGACGACGCCGACGGCCAGGCCGGTCATGGAGACGGGGTCGGTCCAGCCGCGCTCGGGACCTTCCTGCAGGACGAAAATGAGACCGATCACGGCGATGGTGGACACCACCGCGCCGATGGTGTCGAAGGAATGGGTGGAGTGTTCGCGGGAGTTGGGCACCGACTTCAGGGTCATGGTCAGCGCGACGACGGCCAGTACCACGGGCAGCACGAACAGCCACCGCCAGTCCGCGACGTCCACGAGGAGCGCGGAGAGGAACATGCCCAGGATGCCGCCGCCTCCGGCGACGCCGGTCCATACACCGATTGCCTTGCCCCGTTCCTCCTCCGGGAACGTGGAGGTGATGACGGCCAGTGTGATCGGCATGATCATCGCGGCGCTGATGCCCGCGGCCACACGGGCGCCGATCATCACTGCGGCCGACGGGGCGAGCCCGGCGACGACACTGGCCGCGCCGAAGATGATCAGTCCGGTGATCAGCATGGGCTTGCGGCCCCATCGGTCACCGATCGCGCCGAGCGGCAGCAGCAGGGCGGCCAGGGCAAGGGTGTAAACATTGATGATCCACAGGACAGTGGTCTGCGAGGCGCCCCACTCGACGGCCATGTGGGTCTGGGCGACGTTCAGGCCGGACACCGACGCGATGACGGCCATCAGCGCGATCGACACGCTGATCAGGATCGCGCGCAGCTGACGCGCATCCGGCGCGCCCTCGCCGATTGCCGGCGTGGCCGCCGCTCGTGGAGGCTGGTTGCTACTCATGTTTTCCTCTCGAAAGGGGCATGCAGAATCAGCGCCGGGACAGGGCCGGGTCGCCGAAGGGGGGTGGAACAGGGGACGCGTCGCGCGGACCGCCGGCTGCGGTCCGCGTGGATGGGGCCGAGGGTCAGGCGGGGGTGTTCGCGGCCTGAGCGGCGGCGAGGGCCGCGTCGGTATCGGCGGTGGCCAGCAGGGCGTTGATACGGGAGCCGGCCAGGGCGCCGGCCGCTGCGGAGGCGCCGAACTGGGCGGTCGGGTCGGTGGCGTTGCCCGCCACCCACACGCCGGGGACGTCGGTGGTGCCGGCCATGGCGGAGGCGAAACGGCGGCCCATGTCGTCGGGCAGGTCCTCCATCAGCAGCTTCAGCCCGTCCAGGCCCTCGGTACGGGCCTGCAACCGCGTGGCCACCGCGATCACACGCCGGGCGACGAAGGTGCCGTCCACCAGGCACAGACCGGCCAGGGCGCCGTCCTTCCCGACGACTTCCTGCACCCCGGTCTCGACGATGCGGATGTTGCGGGCGACGAACCGGGCGCGCGCGTCCTCGTCCAGATCGGTGCCATGGGTGAAGTACACTAGGTCGTCGGTCAGCTGACGGAACAGCAGTGCGTGGTGGACGGAAGCGGGGCTGGTGGCGAGGATGCCGATGGGCTCGTCGCGCACTTCCCAGCCGTGGCAGTAGGGGCAGTGCACGACGCCGCGGCCCCAGTGCTCGGCCAGGCCCGGCACCTCGGGCAGTACGTCGCGCAGGCCGGTGGCCACCAGGACGCGGCGCGCGGTCACACCGCGGCCGTCGGCGAGGGTGACGGTGAACCGCAGATCACCCTCGACCGGTTCAGCGGGCTCGGCGGAGGCGACTTCACCGAAGACGATCTGCCCGCCGTATGCGCGGACCTGTCGGCGTCCGCGTTTGAGGATCTCGGACGGCGGGGTGCCGTCCAGAACGATGAAGCCGTGCATCGCCGCGGCGGGTGCGTTGCGCGGGGTGCCGCTGTCGACCACGACGACCGACCGGCGCGAGCGTGCGAGCATGAGCGCGCCGTTCAGGCCCGCGGCACCGCCGCCGATCACCACCACGTCCACCGTCTCGGCGGGCAGGGTGTCGCTCTCGTAGCGGGAAGTCTGCGCAGACATGTCGCGCCCTTTCGTCTTACGTGGCCCCTCGTGCTGGACCAGCTGTATGCGACGTTAGACACATATTGCAGCAGAGGCATAAGGAGTTGCTTAGTACGCAAGAAGATGGGGCGCTGGGCAGCCTCGTACGCAATCGGGTCCGCGCTCTGCGCGTCGTACAGGGTTGCCCCCTGGAGGAACCGGCCACCCGCGCCAACCTCGGCCAGTCCTCACCGAGCCGGATCGGAATTCCGCCGCCACATGAGGGGTGATCTTGCGCGGCGGGCAGCACATCAAGCCACCCGCTTGCGCATCCCGCAAGGAGTCGTGTGGTAGGCGCATGGGGTGCTTACGTTGATGTCATGCCCCCAGCGCACGAGCACACCCTGAGAAGGCCTGCGTCCGCGGCGTCTCGGACCAGGCGCGCACTGCGCACCCGATTACTTGCCTCTTACGCAACCCCTCGCCGCGCCACCGCCGTGCGCGTCGTCGGGTTGGACAACCATGCCCGCGCACCCCTCGCGTGGCGCCAACTGCCGTGCCCCACGGCGCGGTGAAGAGAAATCGCAAAGGCCAGGATCAACTGCCAGAACCCGCACACCCTGGCCGGACTGCCCGGCACATGGACCATCACCGACACCGGCACGCTGGCCGTGACGGCCAAGGCCGAGGACGGCGTGCGCGTCAGTGGCCGGACGGTCGACGGCACCACCGAAGTCCCCTCCGGCGCCACGCTGGACTTCCCCGGCGGCCTCAACGGGATGGTCGGCGGCGCCAACGGTTCCTACGGCGTGTGCGGCCTCGTAGGCGATCGCGAGCTTGCCCGTTCGCGTGGCCAGGCCTCGCCACCGCTGAGGCGGTTGATGCATCGTTCGACGGTGTTGCGCTGCTTGTAGGCCTCGGCGTCGAAGCCGGGTGGGCGGCCGCCTCGGCGGCCCCGCCGTCGGCGGTGGCCGATCTGGTCGGAGGGCTGCGGGATGACCGCGCGGATGCCCCGGCGCCGGAGGTAGTTGCGAATGGCGCGGGAGGAGTACGCGCGGTCGGCCAGGACAACCAGGGGCCGGGTGCGTGGCCTGCCCACGCCGCTTCGGGGTACGCGGATGCGAGACATCACCGTCTCGAAGGCGGGTGCGTCACCGGCCTGACCTGCGGTGACTGTGAAGGACTGAGGCCGTGCACCGCCGTCCGCGGCCAGGTGAACCTTAGTGCTCGGCCCGCCGCGGGAGCGTCCGAGCGCGTGGTCATTGAGTTCGTCAGAGCGGGCCGCCCCCTTTTACGAACTCCGGCGGCGTGCTGGTGAGCCCGGACGACGGTGGAGCCCACCGACACGGTCCAGTCGATGTCGTCGTCTGCGTCCGCTGCTGCCAGGACAGCAGCGAAGACCATCTCCCAGGTGCCGTCGACCGGCCCATCTGATCAGCCGCTTGTGGGCGGTATGGAACGAGCCGAGTTCCTCGGGGAGATCCCGCCAGGGCGAGTGGGTGCGGTACTTCCAGGCGATGGCCTCAAGGGTGCGGCGGTGGTCGGCCCATCGTCGCCCGCGGACCGGATCGGCTCGCATCAGCGGCGCGATCCGGTTCCACATCACATCGGTGATCACTAATCGGAGAGACACATCCGACCAACTGACCACCCCTCAAAGAAACACGCGCTAGAGGTACTTCGTCCTCGTCACCGTCGTCCGGAGCCCGCCCGGCGGGCTCCGCCGCCGGGGAGGGCCCTGTGGAGAAGGGGCCGGCGGGCGTCTGCTCGGTGGTGCCCGAGGCGGCGGTGTCGCCGTTGAGCGCGGGGCAGTAGGCCCGCAGCGCGGGGTGGTAGGCGCTCAGTGCCGTGGCCAGACGGTGTCCTTCAGCGGTGTCCGGCAGACGGGTCACGGTGTTGAAGGCGGAGATCAGGGGCCTGCGAGGTCTTCCACGGCTGGATCGTCGTCGTTGGCCACCGCGGTTCGCAGGGCGGACAGGACGTGGGTGGCGGCGGCAGGCAGTCCCTTCTGGGTGCCGGACACGTAGGGAAGTGCTGCGTCCACGAGTCCCGCCGCACGGTTCTTGGGGGCGTCGGTGAAGCGGGCGTGGAGGAGGTCGGGCTGGAGGTAGGCCGAGCCGATGGTGCCGAAGTCCCGTTCCGCGACGGTCACCTGGACCTTGGAGGGGGACGTGGTCGGGGTGAGCGCCAGGAGGACGTCGGCGGCGCACGGCAGGACCTGGCTCCGCTGCCCGCAGTAGAGTTACTGTGATCACTACGAGGGGGGCCTCATGCAGATTCGGCGTGTCCGGCGTACAGCGATCTTCACCGCGGTAACCGCGGCCTGTCTGCTGTCCTGTTCCGCGGGCGCGGACGACACCTCTGGAGGTGTCGGGACGCGGGAGACCGCCCGTTCCTCGTCCGCCCCGGCGCCGGCGGACTCCACGGTGCAGGACAACGTCGCCGTCACCCCGACCCCTGCGGCATCTCCGGGGTCGGAACTGGTCCGTGATGCCTTCGCCGGGCTCCAGGCCACGCTCAACGACACGTGCACACCAGGCTCGGGAGACTGCGCGTACTTCCTGGGGAGAGTCCACGAAGAAGTGACGGGTCTCGATGCGGCGATGAAGGCGGACCCGAAAGGCCCAGGCCACTTCCCCGAGCCCATCGCGTGGATCGCGGACCTCCGCACGACGCTCGACGGCAACACCTCCACGGAGAACCTGGAAAGGCACCGTACACAGCTGATCGGTGTCCGCGACCGGATCAACGTCTGGATGCAAGACCACCCCGACAGCTACAGCTGAGGACATGACCATCAGCTCCACCCGAGCCTCCTCGCCTTCAGTCTGACTGCATACCGGTCGGTCGCGGTGAAGACGCTTCAAGAATCACGCAGTTACGTCACTGCCCGATGCCATGGCAGGAAAAGGGCATATACCCCGCCAGTCGCCCACCAGGACCGACAAATGCCCCGGAGGGGGACCATGGTCGCGTTCCACGCGTCCGCGTTGGACGGAGTCGCCCGCAACCCGGCGCTGCCGACACCGTTGCTACTGCGCTTACTCGCCTTTGACGGCGGCGGGGACGGTCCGCCCCGGCACGCCCTCCAGCGGGCTGGACTTCCCGAGGCCGCCGTCGCGGTGATCCTGGCTCACCCGTACCCCGGCGCTCGGATCGACCTCGCGACGAGCACCAGGGCCGAGCCCGCGCAGCGGGCCCGGCTCGTGGATGACCCCTCCCCCAAAGTGCGGGCCGCTCTCGCGTACGGACCCGAGTGGCGCGACCCACGTACGACGTTCGCGCCGCTGCCGGACAACGTGTGCGCCCGCCTGCTCGACGACCCCGACCCTTCCGTACGGGCGGCCCTGCTGGATTCACCCCACCTGACGCCGTCGTTCGTGGCCTCGCTGGCCACACACCGCTATCCGGCCGCGCGCCGGCGCGCGGCGCACGCATGGAGGACGCTGCCGCCGGGCGAGCGGTCCGCACTCCTTGCCGACCCCGACCCCGAGGTACGGCGGGCCGCTGCGCTGCGGGAGTGCCGGCGCGACGCACGCGTCACCGCCGAATTCCTCCGCGATCCGAGGTCCGCCGCCGAGGCGCTGCGACATGGGCTCCTCCACCGCGCTGATGCCGAGCGGTGCGTCGCCGAGCAGACGCACCTGGCCGCTCTCGCCGAGAACCCGTCGCTGCCCACCGACCTCGTGGAGCGGCTCGCCGTCGACCCCGACGCGGCCGTACGGCTCGCGGTCTCTCTCAGACCGGAGCTGGACGAAACACGACGCATGACGATCGACTTCACGGTGGGGGCCTTCGCCAAGGGGAACGTGGAGTGGGTACGGGACGGACTCGCCGACCCCGAAGTGCTGCGACAGGCCGTGACCTCCGCACACCCGCTGCTCCGCCGCACCGCCGCGCAGAGCCCCCACCTGCCGCCCGACCTCCTGCGCCTGCTCGCGCGCACCGAGGACCCGCTGGTGGAAGACCTCCTGGGCATGCACCACCCCGATACCCCGGAGGAGGTCCTGATGCGTGTGTACGCACGCCTCGCCGGCACGTTCTCCGCCTGGATGGCCGAGACGCACCCCCGTTTCCCCCGCGAGGGTCTCGCCGCACGTTACGCAGACCACCCGGACGGCAACTACCGCCGGCTGGCCGTCCGGGACCCGGCCGCCACACCCGCGCTGATCGAACGGCTCAGCCACGACCCCACGCTCTGGACACGCCAGGCAGCGACCGGCGACCCTCGCCTCCCGCTCCGCCGGCTCCGCGAGGCACTTCATGTCCCTGGGCTGGCCGCCAGCGCGGGTGCCAACCCGGCCCTCCCCGAGGACGAGATGGCCACCGTCCTGGACCGGGCCGGCGTTCCTGCCTGACCACTGAGCACAACCGCCCCGCCCTGCCCCACGGCTCGTCCGGTGGCACCGGGCACGAAGGCCCTGATCGACCGGACACCCCAAGGTGACATCGACCTCGACCAATCACACAGGGCCGTGCCTGAGGGCTCCGGCCGACCCCAGCTCGTCGCCCTCGTCCGGGCCGGAACCCTCGTTGAACGCGGCCATCTCGCCGGACGCACCGCCGGCCTCGCGGCATATGGTCTGTCCACCATGACCGACCACCACACGTACGGCACCAACACCCACACCGCCAGCGAGCTGGTCCGGCTCATCAGTGACTGCCTCAGCCTTGTCTTCACCGAGCGCGAGAGCGACTACCGGGGTATCTATCACGTTGCCGACAGCCCCGACGGACAGATCGAGATCCAGCCCAACCTGATTCCCGGCGATGCCGGTGAAGACGACTTCTACGCCCCTGAACACCCCGCGATCCAGGTGCTCTTGCTGACCACCACCCCGGTCCCGGTCCCCACCTTGCTGGCCTGCCTGGGCTCTATCGACGGGCTCATCCGCCTGTACCACGAGTCATGGTGAACGACTGCTGATCCACAAGATCGACGAAACGCTCAACACTGAACCTGAGGATTTGAAGCGTCCTCGGCAGGCGCCGTTGTCCGTCCCCGGTGCGACCGGCCAAAGTCGGTCACACCGGGGCGGACGACCCGCGACGACGCGGGCCTCCGCTGCCCAGCTCCCGCTCAAAGTCATCGCGGTGGCAACCCGAACCGGCGGTGCGGCCTCTGCCGCCGCCGGCGCCGGTAGAGCACCGACAGCTCTCCCTGTTCACTCCGTCCGGCCGGGTCCTGCGGCGCGGCCGACAGCGCGGCTTCCCCGAGAGGGATACGCCCGAGGTAACGGCGGCGCTGAAGGCCACGGTCGATGACGACCACACGCCGAACATCGTGCCCTGGTTTCGCGACCCGCCCGCCCCACGACATCCACCAGGGTCGCCGCAGAACCTTCTCCCACATCCATGCCCCGATGTTAAGGCTCTCCCATCAGGTCTCGTATGGACGAACCAGATCCACACCACAGCGCGGGAAGCGGTTGCCGATCCCGGTGCGCAGCGATGGGTTTCTCAAGAAAACGGAAAGCTTGCAACAAAACCGGAGCAATTCTGCTCCACTGGATGTAGCAGAAGCCACTTGTCCCTCGGTCAGTTCACCGCGCTCAGCAGGAGTTGCGCGAGCAGCGACACGTCCATGCAGATCACCGCTGTTGTCGCCACCGCCATGGCAACCGCCAGTGTGCGGGTGTTCGCCGCCGTGCCCATGAGGTGTGGGGAGGAGGTGGCGGCGACCAGGGGGACGAGGACCAGGGGAAGGCCGACAGCCAGGACGACCTGGCTGGTGATGAGCAGGGTGACCGGGGAGACATCGAGGGCGAGCAGGACGACGGCGGGAAGAACGGTCGCGCAGCGCCGTGCCCAGAGTGGGATGCCGCGGCGGAGGAGCCCGCTGGTCACGACGGCGCCTGCCTGAGTCCCCACCGCGGTGGATGTCACACCGCTGACGAGCAGCGCGACAAGGAATGCCAACTGGGCAGCGGAGCCGATGCGGGTGGCCAGGTCGTCGGCGATGGCGCCGAAGTCGTCGCCGGTGGATCCGCGCAGGGCTCCGGCGCCGACGAGGAGCATGACCGCGTTGGTCGTCCCGGCGACGAGCATGGCCAGCGCCACGTCGATCCGGTGAGCGGACAGCCGAGGGTGGTCCCGGGCGAGTGCACTGTGGACGTGCACCGCGTGCGGCATGATCGTGGCCCCGACGATGCCGGCGGCGAGGAACAGGGCGTCGTCGCCTTCCAGCGAGGGAATCAGTCCCGTGCCCAGCTCGTGGAGACCGGGCGGACGGGCGAGCAGGCAGAAGAGGAAGGCGCCCGCGATGAGGGCGAGGGAGACGACCGCGACATTCTGGAGGAAACGTTGTCCGAAGCGGTCGCCCGCGGCCAGCAGGGCGGCGCCCGCGGCGGCGGCGATCACTCCGCCGATCGGCAGGGGGATGCCGAGGAGCAGGTGCAGCGCGATCGCGGCGCCGAGCACTTCGGCGAGGTCGGTGGCGATGGACACGGCTTCGGCCTGGTACCAATAGGCCACCCGGACCGGCCGGCTGCACCGGTCGGCGATCAGCTCGGGCAGGCTCTTCCCCGTCGTCGCGCCGAGTTTCGCGGCGAGGTACTGCACCGGCCCGGCCACCAGCGTCGCCAGCACGACGACCCAGAGCAGGGTTGTGCCATGACCGGCGCCCGCGGCCACATTGGTGACGACGTTTCCCGGGTCGACGTAGGCGACGGCCGCCACGAAGGCCGGACCGATGCGCCGGGAGGCGGCAACCGCGGCCCGGCCTTCGGGGCGCTGCGCCGCAGAGGTCCCGACGGTGGTCGTCCGCACCGGCCCTCGCGCTCGCACCGGGTCCTACACCCTGGGCCGGGGCGAAGCGGGTTCGACGGTCACCGGTGTCATTCGGTGGCGCCGATGGGATTGTGCCGGGCGACGATGAGCGGGTCCCGGGGGGTGAAGGGGAACCGGGGCAGTTCACGCTCCGGGATGCCGAAGGTACCGGCCAGCACCTCACGGGAGAACGCCGTCGCGGTCGCCCGGTAGCCGATGTCGCCGGGCATGGGCTGGTCGAAGAAGATGAGGAAGTGGAAGCCTCCCTCGTCCAGGACCTCGATGTGGTGCGGATAGGCGCGCGGCACGAAGTACACATCGCCCGGACCGAGTTCGTACTCGCCGAGGGTGACGTCGGGTGCCAGTACGCGCATGCGTGCCCGCCCCTTGGCCACGTAGCCCATCTCGGCGGTGACCGGATGCCAGTGAGGCGCCCGCATCCCGTCCTCCCTGATCCGCAGGGAATACATCGAGATGTCGTCGAGAGCCGCCCAGAACTGCTTGCGCGCCAGGCTCGCCGAACCGTACGCATACGAGAGAGGGGCGTGCTGGCCCTGTACGTCGAAGAGACGGGCGTTCGGCAGTCTCTGGGTGGGATCGACCGTGCCGCCGCCCCGACGGGCGAAGATCTGCTCCGCCGGGGCCCGCTCGAAAGCGGTGAACGCCGTACTCGGCAGGTCGTAGGTGTTGCCGAGCACCGGGTTGGTCATGGCCGACAGGCTGTCGCGCAGCGAGAAGTGCTGGGGGCGCTCGTTCCGCAGAGCGATGATGATTTCCGCATCCGCGGAGCCCAGGTTCTCGATGTGGTACACCGCACCGGACTCCACGTGGTACATCTGCCCTTCGCCGACCACGAAGGAGGCGAACTCTCCCTCATCGGCCAGCAAAGAGACCAGCACCTCGCCGCTGACCACATATGCCAACTGGTTCGCGTTGACATTCCACTGCGGTTCACGAATCGCCCCGGGCGCGAGGACCACACGCTTGATGGACAGCCGGCTGAGGATGGGCAGGTTCTTCCCGTCGACGACCTGGACACTGCCGAGGTCGCTCCGGAACGCCGCTTCGGTCTCGGTGAGGGACACCCAATACGGCGAGCTTGTCGTCGGCATCGCACTCCTCACTCGTCAGCCGGAAGGAACCCTTTACCGAGGCCCAAACCGAATTTCGCACAGGCCAGGAACAGCAGACAGTCGTGAGAGGCATCAGGGTGACACGAAACGGATCCGTTCCTGCCGCCGTGCAGGCAGCAGCCGAACGCGGCCACCGTCTTGTCCTCGCGCTCCACGCACGGGGACACGTCGGTGAGCGCCCGCAACCGGTCCAGGCGCAGCGCCTCCGGGCCCTTCTCAAGGTATTGCCGCCGGTGTAGTTCGTGAGGGTGGGATGGGCGGCGAGACGCTGCGGCCTTTCCAGAGGCTTGGTAGCGAATGGTGTCTCGGACATTCAGTGATCCTCGGGTGTCGGTTGTTCGGCGATGGCTGTCTTACCTGCAGTTACGGGTGTGGCGCCTCGTCGTTCCGTGCCCGGTCCAGGTCTCTGACCCGGGCGAAGCGCTCACATCGGCGTTCGTAGCTCGCGCGCACCTCGGATTCAGGGGTGAACCGCTGCTCGATGTCGGCGGCGAAATGCCGCAGCGCGTCCGGGTCATGGACGCCCACAGCCAGGCCGGCCAGGTAGGAGGCTCCTTGAGGCGGCGCCACGGCCCACGCGGGGGCGCAGAACGGGCACTCCCAGGACATCGGACTTGATCTGGAGCCACGCCTCGGACAAGTATCGGCTCTTGCGGCTCGCATAGTCTGGCCGGTCCCATCCGACGACCGCGACGAGGACCAGCCCATGCACAACAGCACGAGGATCCGTCTGATAAAGCCCGCCGATGCCGCCCCGATCGCCGCGCACAGAGTGCGGGACTTCGAGGCTTTCCGGCCGTGGGAACCAGCCCAGCCGGCCGACTTCTTCACTCCGGAGGGCCAGGCGGAGCGGATCGACAGCTTGCTGGCCGGATACCGGGCCGGCACGGTCTGGCCGGGCGTAGTAGTCACCGACGACCAGGTGATCGGACAGGTCACCATCGGAGGCATCCTGCCGCAGCCACACCTTCGCCGCGGTTCCGTCGGTTACTGGGTCGCCAGTGTCGCGCAGAATCAAGGGCACGCCGGGCGCGCCGTCGGGCTTGTACTCCGGGTGATGGCGGACGACCTCGGGTTGCACCGCGCCGAGGCCTCCACCAATCTGGAGAATCTGCCGTCGCAACGGGTTCTGCGCCGCAACGGGTTCAGCCCGTACGGCGTCGCGCACTCCTCGATCTTTCTCGACGGGAGCTGGCGGGACGGGCTGCTGTGGGAGCGGGTACTGGGCGACTGACTGATCGCTACACAAGGAAGTCCGCAGGCGGTCGGCGGCATATAAAGGCTGCGGGCCAGTTCGAGCAAGCCCGGCCGTGGGCTACACCGCGTCCGGCGATCACGGGTTTGATGCCGCGATTCTGCGGCAGGCGGCGGTACTTGTCGAAGTCATAGCCCCGGTCGGCGTACAACGGAGGCTTCGGGCCACCTGGCCATGTCGAAGCCTTGGTCCACGGCATCCTCCTCGTACCATCCCTGACCGGCCATCCAGGTCTCAAGCCACTCTGCGAGGCTGCCGGCATCCACGAACCATGCCCGGGACAGGTCCTGCCCGCTGATCGCGTTCGGCTCGAAGAGGAGAACCGTTCCCTCCTCGCTCAGGCAGTCGACGCACGCGAACATGGCACATCCCCAGTCCAGGACCGGCAGGACGCCCTTGGGCCATGACCACCAGGTGTCCGCATCCGCAGCCGGGATCCGCCCCAGATAGCTCTCGACCGCTGCCTTCTCACCATCCGGATTCGGACCACCTGACAGAGGCAGCAACGAGTCCATCGGGCCGAACCCGCCGTTGCCCACCTTCGAGTACAGCGCGGCAAGAAGTGGGTGCAGACGGAAGCCGAGCCTCTGCTCTGCCTGGTCCAGAGCCTGCGCTGAGACCGGGGGCTGCAGTCGCTCTCCCTCGGCAGCCTTGGCCGCGACCTGTTCAACCAACTGCTCAAAGTTGTCCACGGAGACATGCTCGCCTACGGCTTCGGCATGCTCTGCCTCGACGAGAGTCCGGGCCCCGAGTGCCGCCGCGGTGGTTCCAGGTGCGGCCACGCCTCCTTCACCCGGGCGGCCACGGCCGCCTCGTCGCGCTCCACGGCCCGACGGGCCGGAACCTGATGACGCCAGCCGTGCCGCCGCAGCATCTGCGAGTTGCCTGACAGCGTCATGCTCTTGTGGAACCGTCGGCCGGTCAGTGTCTTGAAGCGGGCCAGGGTCCATGGTTGATCCGGCCGGCCGTGAGCGGCCGGGCCCTTTGGCCAGCTCCTCCTCCAGCACGGTGAACAGTGCCTCGCTCAGTTTCGGACGGGACGCCGGGCCGTGGGGACGAACGGCGTCCTGGCCGGCCTCCCGCCAGGCCCGCCGCCACCGCTGGCCGGACCGGACGCTGCCCCGTAACCCCTTCCCGATCTCCGTACTGCCCCGCCCGGCAGCGAACATCCCGGCTGCTTCCATCCGGACCCGCTCGCGGAATGCTTGCCTCTCCGCCGTCAGACCCCCACCTTGCGGATACCTCATACAACCGGCGTACCGCGACGATCAACAACAGCCGACCCCAACGACAACCCACCTTCAAGGTCAGCGGGCGTGAGGTGAGTACGTCAAGTCGCCTGAGCAGCAGCGGAGATTGCTTAGCCTCCCACCAGTGCGGCCACGAGGGGGGCCATCTGGGTCCGCGGATCGGGTGAGCCCGGCCAACTGGTCATCAGGAGATGGTGAGCGGTCCCGACGATGGCGAGGGCCGCGATGGACGGGGTGACGGTGTCCGCCAATCGGTCGAGTCGGTGCTCGGCTTCCAGGTAGCAGGTGATGGCCTCCTGGATTGTGGTGAAGCCGGGCGCTCCGGCTTTCAGGGCCTCGCGGATACGCAGGGCGGCGGCGGGGCGGGTCATGGCGAGGCCCGAGATGGCCGGGCCGCCGGAGCTGAGCAGCACGAGGACGACGGCGTTGAGGTTCGCTGTCACCGAGCCCTGCCCGGCGAGCCCCAAGAGTGCTTGTGCCTTCGCGGCTGTACGTGCGAACCGGTCAAGGCAGAGTTCGGCCACGAACTCGTCGAGCCCGGCGAAGTGTGTGTGCAGCAGCCCCTTGGCGCAGCCCGCCTCGGTAGTGATCGCCCGGCTGGTCAGCGCGCCGGGCCCGTCCTTCGCAAGGACCCGCTCCGCAGCGTCGAACAGCCGCTCGCGTACGTCCGGTGTCGCCACTCCGCGCGGTGCCATGGGCCTCTCCCGTACCTACTGCTGCCGTTGTCGGTGGGTGCGTCCCCTCCGTTGATCAAGCGGATCTTAGCGAGGATTGCGAGTTTGGGCATCTGCCCATACCGTATGGGCAGATGCCCATTCTTCGTCGCCCGTATCAGGAGGCACCCGTGCCGAACGTCGTCAACACCGAGCAGGCGCAAGCGTGGAACGGCCCCGAAGGAACTCACTGGGCCCGCAACCAGGACCGCTGGAACGCCGTGAACGAAGGTTTTAACGAGTCGCTGCTCGACGCCTCCGGGGTCGCCGGGGACCACCAGCTCCTCGACATCGGCTGCGGTACCGGGCAGACGACGCGGCTCGCCGCGCTCAGGGCTCCCCGAGGGCGTGCGCTGGGCCTTGACCTGTCCGGCCCGATGCTGGACGAGGCACGCACCCGCGCGGAGCGCGAGGGCATCCCCAATGCCGTCTTCGAGCAGGGAGACGCCCAAACGTATCCCTTCGGGACAGGCACGTTCGACACCGTGCTCAGCCGTTATGGAGTGATGTTCTTCGCTGACCCTGTCGCGGCGTTCAGCAACATCGGCCGGGCGCTGCGGCCCGGCGGGCGCCTGGCGTTCGTCTGCCCGGCCGATGCCGCGCTCAACGGCTGGGTCGGGGCGATGGAATCCCTGCGCGACCTGCTGCCGGTCGGCGACTTCGGGCGGCCGGGACTGCCCGGCATGTTCTCGCTGGCCCTCCCGGACCGGGTCCGCCATGTCCTCGCGACGGCTGGATTCTCAGGCATCGCCATCAACCAGGCACAGGCGTACGGGACGTGGGGGCGCGACGCAGAGGACGCGGCGGAGTTCCTGCTGCGCACGGGCCCTGGCCGCCACCTGATGGAGCAGGTCGACGCGGCGACGCGGCTCCGCGCCCGCCGGACCCTGGAGGACCATGTGCGCACTCACGAGGCAACGGACGGCACGGTCCGGCTGCGCAGCACGTCATGGCTGGTCACGGCGGACCGCCCGGCCTGAGTGAGGGGGCGCGGCCGAGCCCGGTGGGAGTGTCCGGTGTCCGACCAGATGGCCGGAAGTGGCCGGCCAGAGCGTGCCGACTGCTGGACTCGCCGATTTTCTCACCCACCAGGGGTGTGGCAGGCGGTCCGTCAACGGATGAGGCTTTGGTCCGCGATGCGGACGGTGGGATATGTATCGGGGGGCAGGTGGTGTGCCGTTCGGATGTGGTGGTCCATCGTGGCGGCGTCGGTGTCCAGTCCTCGGTCGGTGTAGATGGCGGAGGCTTCCTGCCAGCAGGCGATGGCCTCGTCGACGTGCCCGAGGTGGTTCAGCGATGTGGCGAGCACGGCGAGGGGCCAGGCGAGTGTCTCGTCATGGCTGCCGAGGGACGCGCGGCCCAGCGCGATCGCACGCCGGCAGTTGGTGATCGCCGTTTCGTGGTCGCCGATGCCCTGCCGGCCTCTGGCGATGGCAGAGAGTGCGCATGCTTCGCCGTCGGTATCGCCGAGCTGGTGGCGCAGTTGCGCACTGCGTGTGCCGTGGTCGATGGCTTGCTGGTAGTTGCCGAGATCGGCGTGGAGTTGGGCGATGTTGCCTTCCGCGACTGCTTCCCACCGTCCGGTGTCGAATCCTCGGCTGAGTGCGCGCGCCTCGTCGAAGTGGAGCAGTGCTTCGGCGAACCGGGTTTGTCTGCGCAGTAGTTGACCGAGTTCGGTGCGGGCGGCGATCTGGATGTGGATGTTGCCGGCGTCCCGGGCGAGTGCGGAGGCGCGGGCGAGGTCGGGCTCCGCGTCGGGATGTTGCAGGTGGGCCAGTGCTTCTCCGCGGGCGAGCAGGACGTTGGCTTCGTGTTCGGCCTCGCCGGAGCGCCGCGCCGCGCGCAGGCCCGCTGTGGCGGTGTCGATGCGTTCCTCCCAGCCGCCCATGAGCACAAGGAAGCCGAGAGCATCGACAAGGTGCAGGGCGTAGCGGTCCATGGTGCGGTCGACAGCATGGTGCAGGACGGCGACCAGGTTGGCCCGTTCGGCGGTGAACCATGCCCAGGCGTGGTCACGGTCAGGGATGGGGTGGGGGTGGGCAGGTTCGGCGGGGTTTGTCACCAGGCGTGTGCAGGTTGGATAGAGTCGGCGGTCGGCGGTGTGAGCGGTGTGGCTGTACCACGTGAGCAACGCGTCGAGGGCGTGGCTGCGCTCGTCCTCGGCGTCGTGTTTCCAGGCCAGCTCGTCGGCGTAGGCGCGCAGCAGGTCGTGGAAGCGGTATCGGTCGTGCGCGGACGGTTCGATGAGGTGTGCGTCGGCCAGCGTGTTGAGCAGCCGCCGTGTTTCGTGTGGAGGAAGGCGCACGAGGGCTGCCGCGGCGGGTGCCGAGATGTCCGGTCCGGGGTGCAGGCCCAGACACCGGAACAGGTGGGCCTGCGGCGCGGTCAGTTGTTCGTAGGACCATTCGAGTACGTTGCGGACCGCGGCGTAGGGGTCTTGACCCCAGCTCAGTGCGTCGAGTCTGGAGTCCTCGTCGGCGAGTTCGGTCACGATGTCGGTGACGGAGGCGTGTTCGTGGGCGGCCGCGCGTCCGGCGGCGATCCGCAGCGCCAGCGGCAGCCGGGCGCACAGCCGGATGAGATTCTCCACCGCGGCTGATTCTTTTCGGGCTCGGGTGGGGCCGATGATGCCGACGACCAGGCTCAGCGCCTCGGCCGGGGAGAGGACGTCGAGGGTGAGCCGGTGGGCGGCTTCGGTGACGACCAGGCCGGTCAGGCTGTCGCGGCTGGTCACCAGCACCATGCACCCGGGTGCTCCCGGCAGCAGTGGCCGGATTTGTTCGGCGCTGTTGGCGTTGTCCAGCACGATCAGCATGCGCCGTCCTGCCGCGAGGGTGCGGAACAGTCCCGAGCGGGCGCCGGTCCCGGCGGGCACCGCTGCCGGATGTACGCCGAGCGCGACCAGGAAGTCGTCGAGTACCTCGTCCGGGCTCGCGGGCTGGCCGGGACCGTAACCGCGCAAGTTGGTGTGCAGTGTGCCGTCGGGGAAGCGGTCCTGGACGCGGTGGGCCCAGTGCACCGCGAGTGTCGTTTTGCCTACTCCGCCTGAGCCGTCGAGTGCGGAGATCACCACGGCCCGGCCGCCGGCCGGGGGTAACAGGGCGTCGAGCGCGGCCAGGTGATCGGCGCGGCCGGTGAAGTCACGGATCGTCTGCGGCAGCTGCCGGGGTACCGGGGAGGCGACGGCCCGGGACGGCCTCGGGGCGGGCAGCACGCTGACGGCACGGGTGCGGTTGGTACGGCGGGGCCGGGGGGCGCCGCGCAGGATCTGCTCGTGCAGCCGCTGTACGTCGGCTCCGGGATCGACTCCGAGTTCTTCGGCGAGGCGGGTTCTGAGGCGGTGGAAGACGTGCAGCGCGTCCGCGCGTCGGCCGCACCGGTCCAGCGCCGTCATCAGCTGCGCGTGCAGCCCCTCGCGCAATGGGTGATCGTGCACGAGATCCGCGAGATCATCGACGACCTCGTGGTGTTCGTCGATCTCCAGCCGCCACCTGCCACACAGCTCCAGCGCGCCGAGCCGCTGCTCGTCCAGCCGGGCGGCGGATCTGGCCAGCGCCGCGGAGCCCAGCCCGTCGAGCGCGGAACCACGCCAGAGGCTCAATGCGGACCGGATCACCCCAACTGCTCTGTCCAGGCTCCCCTCAGCGGCGTGGCGGCGGCTGTCGGCGAGAGCGGCGGCGAACCGGAGGGAGTCGAGAGCCTCCTCACCGACGCAGATCCGGTAGCCGGGTTCCTCGGTGCGGATGAGCCGCTGGCCGATGTCGCCCAAGCGTCCGCGCAGTGCCGAGACAGAGTTCTGCAGCTGCTTGACGGCTGTGGCGGGCGGCTCGTCGTCCCAGGTCATCTCGGTGAGCCTGGACAGCGGTACCACCGAGTTCGGTGCCAGCAACAACGCGGCCAGCACCCGTTGACGACGCGCTCCGGGCACAAGCACCCGCTCAGAACCCGTCCAGACCTCAAGCGCGCCGAGTACGCGAAAGTCCATCCCCCGAACTTCCCTCTCACTGAACGTAACTGAACCACAGCATAGCGTTCACGGGAATGTCTGCCCAACGGCGGTGGTGACGCGGTGATGACGCCGTGAGGACAGCGCGCGAGACGGTGGCCTTCGTCCTCGCCCATCCCCGCGAGCCGGTCGCCGAAGGCGCCCGCGCGGTGGCGGACACGGGGGCGATCCGTAGTCAATCGAGGAGATCAAGCATGGGACTCAAGGGAAGCTTCACCCGGTTCGCAGGTGCGGGCGCGGCGCTCGCGTTCGGCTCGACGCTGCTGGCCGGCGCCGCAACCTCGGCGCAGGCAGCGCAGACGGCACAGGCGCCACGGGCGGCGAACTTCCAGGTGATCAACGGCAACAGCAGCAACTCCTGCCTTCAGGTGGTGAACATCTCGGGAGACAAGGGCAACGTCACCCTCGGTGCGTGTGACCGCAGCGCGAAGCAGGTGTGGCAGATCAGCGGCGGCTTCTTCAGGAACCCGGCATCAGACCACTGCCTCGACGGAGACGGCGCGGACGTCTACACGTTCAAGTGCAACAAGGGCGACCATCAGAAGTGGACGACAACGTCCGGCAGCCCGAAGCAGATCAAGCACAACTGGAGCGGCAAGTACCTGCACGGGAGCGGCAGCGTCGGGAGCGAGGTCGTCTTCAAGCCCGCCGGGCAGTCGTCCCGCTGGGTGATCGACCAGGTGTGAGCCGGCGAACCCCGTGAACACGGTGGGCCGCCCCCCATCGGCGGCCCACCGTCCCGGCGGAACCATCGAACATGCCGAAAGACCACGTGCATGCCGAAAGACCACGTGGCACACCTGTACCGGTTACGGCATCGTGAGGCGCCGCTCGTGCGGGTGCCCCCGGCCGCGCCCCGGAGCGGCCGGTGCTCACCTACGACGAGGCGGGGCGGATTTTCGGCGACCCGCGGTTCGACCGGTCCCGTCCCCGGTCCGGAGCGTGCCTCGCCCGAGCATCGGCGCTGATGGCGCCGAGGAGTGCGTGCAGCGACTCGATGTGGGGTACGTCGAGGGTGTGCCGGGCGGCGGCGCGCAGGATCGCTCCGGTGAGCGCGTCGTGCTCCAGGGGCCTGCCGGAGAGGCGGTCCTGGAGCATCGAGGTGGAGGACCCGTCGGGGAGGTTCTGCAGCCAGGCGATGGTCGCGTCCGGTACGTCGTCGCCGATGGTGGCGCCTTCGGCGCGGGCGACCGTGGTGGCCTCGTTCAGGAGGTGGAGGGCATAGCGGGCGACGCCTGGTTCGCGAACGACTTCGGTGCGGCGTGTGGTGAGGGTGGTGATCGGGTTGCTGCCCATGTTCGTGAGCACCTTCCGCCAGGCCGCAGTGGTGAAGTCGGCGGCGTTCTCCACCCTGATGCCGCCTGCGGCAAGCCGTTCGGCTGCCGACAGGGCAGCGAGGCCGGCGGGGAGGGTGAGGTCGCGGTCGGCCGGTCGGTGGACGATCGCCCGGCCGGGCGCGGGCCGCTCGACAGGCACGTAGACGATCGCGGGGACGACGGCCGCCCGACCGACGTAGGGGGCGACACGCTCTCGGTGTTCGATGCCGTTCTGGGCGACGAGCACGATGGAGTCGTCGTTCACGGCGGCCCGTAGCCACGACGCCGCCTCTCGCGTTGACCACGGGGCTCCCGCTGAAACCGGTGGCCAGGTCGTTGCTGTCGGTGAGTTGGAGCAGCCCACCGGGCGTGCCGTCGACCGGCAGGAGGTGGCCCGCCTGCCCGTAGCCGAAATGCCCCTCGGACGGGGCCTGGGCGGGAAAGCCGTAGCTCCATATCCGGTGACCGCGGCCGTCCGCCGACGAGCCCAACCGCATCACCCCGACGCCCGGCGGTGTGCTGTCGAGCCGGATGAATGCGAGGTCCTGCTTTCCCGGGTCGCGCCAGCCCTCGGCGAGCAGGATCGCGGTGCTGCGCGCGACATGGCCCGCGTGCGGGAAGTGGACGGAGACCCTCTCGCCTGCGGACACCCTGGCATTCCGGACGACATGTGCGCAGGTGATCAGCAGGTCCTCATGGACCAGGAACCCCGCACCGGCCGTTCTGCCGTCCGCGGTGAAGACACGGGCGACTGACGCCTCCGGCGCCGTTCCTGCCACCTCGTCGCCCGCCTTCAGCCTGTCGCCGGTGGTTGCCGGGACTTGTTCCACTGCAGGCGCACCTTGAGATGGCAGGATGCCTCGGTGCTGGTGATGACGGCTCCGGCCCGACCGGCAAGGTTGACCCCGAACTCGACTTCCAGTTCGTCCGGCTGAACCTGCCTCAGCTGTTCGAGGATGGTCCGGGAGGCGGTTGTCACCGGCTGGAGCACGGCACGGAGGCCGATGGGGAGTTCGTCGACGAGGTCGCCGAGCCGGCCGGCCTTGACCGGTCCGTCCGCCCCGTCCGCCCCGTCACCGAGAATCTCCAGGAGCACCGTGTCCCCGTCTTCCAGCGGTATGCGCACAACGCTGCCCACCGGTCCTCCCGTCCCCGTGTACGCGGTCCGATGCCGCCCGGCGCCGAGCCGGCCACCGACCTCGTCATGGGCACAGATTTACCATCCGCACACCACGGCCGCAGCAATAACGCAGGAATGGCCAGATTATGCGTGCGGTGAACACAGGAGATGAACCGTTCCGAGATCAGTGAAGGCTCCATGGGAGCTGATTCGGGATATCGACCCGCGTTCACGCGACAACGGCTCGGCAACTGACCGGTAATGGCATGCGACGGTTCAGCTGAGCGGCAGGGTGCAGTTGCCGTGCGAGCATGAGTGGCCACTGATCTCGATACAGACGGTCTCCGAGGAGCCAGCGTGCGAAACAGCGTCGGATCGGCACTACTCCTGGGGACTCTGGCCCTGCTGACCGGGTGCGGGGTTTTTGCGGGAGACACCCGTTCCTGCACCCTGATGTACGCGCCCGCCGGGATCCGGATCGAGGTGCATCCGGAACTGTCGAACAGGGTGGCCGACGCGACCCTCGCCGTGTGCTGGGACGACACATGCCGAAAGCGCACGCTGAAGCTGCGTAAGACCGCGCCGGAAGAACCGGCAGCCCCAGGAAACCCGGTGATGACCACGGAATCCGCCACCACTGCAGAAGGCCCGGCAGCCAGGAGCCCCCAAACCCCCGAACTCTCCATCTGGCCGGGCTTCGTGGACATACGTGACCTGCCAGGAGAGCCGGTGCACGTCACGCTGGAATTCAAGGACCAGCGCGGCGCCACCGTCCTCGACCGACAGATCAGCACCACCCCGCAGCCCACCTATCCCAACGGCCGCGCCTGCTCGCCGGGCGGCCACCAGGCGCGACTGACGGTCACGGAAAAGGGCTCGCTGATCCCACGCTGACCGTGCCCCCTCCTCTCCCCTGTGACAAGGCTCCGGGACCAGGCGACAATCCAGCACATGGATGACGCGTTCACACTCCTTCGCCAGGCCGCCGGCCTACTGCCCGAGGTCGCCGTGGCGGAGAACGCCCTGACGGCTGGAGATGTTCGCAAGGAGATCGAGCTCCTGGAATGGGAGGTGGCGCTCGACATGCTCATCGAGATCGCGGATGTCCATCCGGCATCCATTACTTTCTGGGAGATGCTCTCCGAAGCCGCCCGGCAGATGATGCTCGACCACCATCGCCGTTGGTGCGATTGGCGGGGCTGGGAAGCCGAACACGGCATGATCCGCGCGACCTTGACTCTGCTGGGAGTCGACGAAGGAGGACGCCGGAGCGCCTTCTCGGGGGACGGTCGGCTCAGACCTCTGTGGGACATCGGTCACCGCACAGCAGACGGACAACAAGATCTGAACATCGCGCGACTTTGGGTCGAACTCGCGCCGCGGCTCAGCCCTGGAGAGACAGCCAACGTTCGCCTGGCTCCCCTGCAGCCCGAGCAGTGGCAGCATCTGAAGCCCGGTGATGTGATCACCCTGCACGAGGCCCAACCTGTTGTCGGCATGGCGGAGATCATCGAGATTCTGCCGCCTCGCGTCTGAGAAGCCGTATCTCAGTGGCTGTCGGCTTTACGATCTCGAAGGTGGAGATCAGCGGACGGTCGTACTGTTGAACCCGTCACCGAGGAGGACTTCTGATGCGCAGCGTGACCTATTCGATGAACGTATCGCTTGACGGCTACATCGTGGGGCCGGACGGCGACTTCAACTGGACGACACCCGACGAGGAGGTCTTCCGCTCCTGGATCGACGAGATTCGCCACGTCGGCGTCCACCTGTTGGGACGGCGGTTGTACGAGACGATGCTGTACTGGGAGACCGCCGACCAGGATCCATCGCTCGACGACTCAAGACTCGAGTGGGCCGCGCTCTGGAAGCCGCTCCCGAAAGTGGTGTTCTCCACCACGCTGTCGGCGGTGCAGGGCCATGCCCGCCTGGCCTCCGGCAGCCTGGCGGCGGAGATCGAGCAGTTGCGAGCCGAGCCAGGGGCGGGCGACATCGCGATCGGCGGCGCGAGGCTCGCCACCGAGGCCGCAGCGTTGGGTCTGATCGACGAGTACCGGGTCAGGGTCTACCCGGTACTCGTCGGCGGTGGCATCCCGTTCTTTCCCCGGCACGAGCGCCGGGTGGATCTCGAACTCGTCGAGACCCGCACCTTCGACTCGGGAATCGCCTACCTCCGCTACCGCGTGGCGCGCTGAGTCACGAGGATCTCGAAAATCGGAGGCTTCCAGCGTGATCCACGCCCTGGTGCGGCGAAGGAGGGACGCAGCCCTTCTCCACCCCACCGTCCAGGCGTCGGCGCGGTGCTCTCACCCATGACATCACCATCGAGCTGACGAGGAATCACTCCTATGCCCGACCCCCGGCCCCCGGTGCTCCTCGACGAGTCCTTCCAGGCCGATCCTCACGCCTCGTACGCTGCCTTACGCGGTACAACTGCGACCCTGCGGGCTCTTGCCCCGGACGGAGCACCGGTCTGGCTGGTCACCAGCTACCACGACGTACGCGCTTCGGCAGCGGACCCTAGGCTCTCGCTCAACAAGGCCCACGCGAAGACCGCCGGCCGCCACGGTGATTCCATGCCGCCCGAACTGGACGCGCATCTGCTCAACACCGACCCCCCGACCCACACCCGGCTCCGCCGTCTGGTCAACAGCGCATTCACCGGACAACGAACCGAGCAGTTCAGGCAGTCCACTCAGACAGTCACTGATCAGCTCCTGGACCGACTGGCCGCACGCGGCGGCCACGCGGACATCGTGGCCGACCTGGCCATACCCCTGTCACTCACTGTCATCAGCAACCTGCTCGGCATCCCGGAGCACGACCGCCCGGATTTCCGGAGCTGGACAGACACCCTGCACAGCCCGGCGCCCGACGCCGCTGTACGGTCGCGTGAGGCCATGCGAGAGATGCACCATTTCCTCGCCGAGCTCATCGAGCGCAAACGGGATGCTCCCGGCGACGACCTGCTGTCCGCGCTCATCGACGAACACACCCACCCGGACGGCCCCTGCCTGAGCAGGGCAGAGCTGGTGTCCATGGCCTTCCTTCTCCTCTTCGGCGGCTACCACAACTCCGCCGGCCTGATCTCCACCACCGTGCTGGCCCTCCTCTCCCACCCGGTTCACCTCGCTGCTCTGCGCAGCGGAGAACTGACCATGGACCAGGTCACGGAAGAGGCGCTGCGCTGGAACTCTCCGGCGATGCTGGCCGTCCGGCGGTTCGCCACCCAGGACATACGGATCGGCGAGGCGGCCATCTGCGAGGGGGAACGCGTCTGGCTGGCCTGGGCCTCGGCCAATCGCGATCCGGACCGGTTCGTCACACCCGAGACCTTTGATCCCACGCGTGACACTCGCGGGCACCTTGCCTTCGGCCACGGCCCCCATTACTGCCCGGGTGCTTCCCTCGCGCGGCTGGAAAACGAGATCGCCGTGACCAGTCTGGTTCGCCGGTTTCCGGAGCTGTCGCTGGTCGGCCCTGTCAGCGAGCTGCGGTGGACCACATCGCTGCGCAACAGGAGCCTGCGCGAATTGCCCGTCT
This sequence comes from Streptomyces sp. NPDC059255, assembly GCF_042752355.1. NCBI lineage: Bacteria > Bacillati > Actinomycetota > Actinomycetes > Kitasatosporales > Streptomycetaceae > Streptomyces > Streptomyces sp. NPDC059255. The sequence continues at coordinate 96,846 of NZ_JBHYZP010000017.1, read as the reverse complement.
CCATGGAGCGCGGGCGGACGCGCACGCTGCCCACCCGAAGCACACCGCGCCGCAGACCCGCTCGTACGAAGCCGGTTCCTTAACTCTCCGACCTCGCGGTCGGGGTGACGGTAAGTCCGGCCGGGCGGTGGCGGCGTTGGCGCGACTACCGGCGCCGGGTGGCCATCGAGTCCGTACGCCACCGTGACCTGGCCGGTCTCAGATCCGGCGCAGCGCGGACCACTGCAGGACGGCGAAACCGGCGACGGTCAGCGCCTGCGCCGGGATCCAGACCGCACCGGCCGTGGTCGGCCCGAACCAGAACAGTAGCGCCGCGACGCTGAGGACGGCCCACAGCAGATTCGCCTCGACGACGACCTTCACCGCTGGCCGTGGGGCCTGCCGACGGTTCGCGAGAAGACCGACCCCAGCGGCGAACAGAACGAGGAATACACCCACTCCGAACAGAAAAGTGCCATCGATCCCGAGCAGTCGGCCGAGCGGTCCGGACGACGTGACGTACGCCAGTCCGTTGACCCCGGTGACCGTGGCGTCGAGAGCGAGAAAGCGGCGCAGCATCGCCTGTGGCTCAGTGGTGCGGGAAATACCGGCGAGCAGGGTTACGGACATGGCGAATCGGCCTCCATCGAGTATGCACGGGCTGGACGAGGGACTGGAACTCGGACGAAGTGCGTCGCCCGAGTTCCAGTCCCGTAAGGGTGCCCGGCCACACCGCGAGCGTCGATTACGTACGAGGTAATGCCGACCCACCGCTCCCTGCCGTACGGCTCAGATCGTCGCCGTGTCGATCACGAAAGCGGTAGCGGAGGTCCGAGGTGAGGACGGGCTCGTACGCCTCGTTGATCCGGCTCGCCTCGAACAGCTCGATCTCGGCACCGAGGCCGTGCCCGGCCCTCGTGGCGCCCGCGGTCGCCCCGCTTACCGATGGTGCTGACCGACCTCCTGGACCACGGCGTTGAGGGTGTGATCCATTACGCCCATGAGCCTTTCGGTAGATGTCTTCGTTGTCGGTCCGCACGGTGAGAGACACATCCAGGATGTTCCGGAGGGATACTCGGACTCCGCAGGCTTCGAGAGCTGGCGCACTCGCGTGTGGGGCTCGGCGGTGGTGCGGTCGCTGGGGGTCTGCTTCTTCCCGGTCCTGGCCGAGGCGGACCTGCAGGTCGAACCTGAGCAGGTCCCTGAGTTCCTGCGCGAGTGCCTCCTGCTCCGCGAGAACCTGGAGAGGATCGTGGCGGAGACTGAGCCCGTGCGGTCGGTCGAGACACACAGGGACGCCATCCTGGACCGGTTGACGATCATCGAAGATGCCGCCGGGCGCGCGGGAATGATGGGAGGCGGACTCCTCATCTGGTGACACGTCCAGCAATCACCGCAGGGAGTGCATCACTAGGGGAAAAACACGCCTGGTCACGCCGATCGGCGCCGCCCGACTGGTGAGGACGACCCGCTCGGTCGGCTGAAGCCCGCAGGCCGCAGGCCGCACACGGCACGCTCGACACCATGGACCTGCTCACCAAGTCGCTGGAACGCCTCGGTACGCCCGCAGCCACCGCGTCGGCCCCGTCATGCGACACAGACGCCAAGCTTGTGATTTATCCGGTGCGGCGTGGTTTGGTGCCGACCTTGTGGTGGGTTGGTCGGCGGTAGGACTCGCCGGTGGCCAGGAGCAGGCCCACGTCGTAGCGGTTCGCGGGGCGGCGATTCTTCGAACCGGGCGGGCGGCCTGGGCCGGGCCGGGTGGGTTTCGGCACTGCGGCTGGCGTGCAGGTGTCGGAACCCGCGACGGACTCGGGCTGGAGTGAGCTTGTTCGGTTCGGTTGGCTTCTCCCAGGGCCTGCGCAGGTCGGTGGCCAGGGGGCGGGCGAGGCGGAGCTGAGTGTGGGCAGTGGCGACCAGCCAGGTCCAGCGGTCCGCCGCTTCGACCTCCCGCAGTCTCGGAGCAGTCCAGCCGAGTGTCTGCTTGATCATCCTGAAGAAGTGCTCGATGTCGAACCTGCGTAGGAAGGCATGCCAGGCCAGATCGGTCTCCGCGGGGCCGACTGCGGGGCGTGACCACCACAGCCACAGCGGCTTGGGGTCGCCTCCGCTGGGCAGGTGGTCGACCTGTAGGCGGATGACGGTGCCCTCGATGACCGGGAGCTGGCCGGGGTGGTCGCGCCAGGCGGCGCGCCCTTGCAACTCGGGGTGGAGCCGGTCCCAGCTCTGGGCGTGGGCGGTGCCGTAGCGGGTGGTCTCGGCCTTCGACTCCGCGTCCGGGGTGCCCCAGGTCCTGGCGTCCTTGAAGATGAACTCGCCGCCGTGCTTGGGCGGCCGCCCGCCGGCCGGGTTGGCGAGGGCGAACTCCGCACGGGTCGGTGCCGGGCGGCGCATCACCCGGTCCGAGCGCAGGCGTCCTAGGATCTCCACGGGCAGGTCGCGCAGCAGGTAGGCCGGCCGCATCACGTCGTAGCCGGCGTCGGTCACGATCAACACCGACGGGTCGCCCGGGCTCCACTGGCCGACGGCGACCAGGCGCTCGATCAGGTCCCGCAACTGTGTGGCGGTGACGGCTGCGAGGTCGTCGCCGGGCCGCAGCCGCACCGCGTCCAGCGGGGCGACCCACGAGGTTCGGCCCGATTCCAGGGCGACGACCCACGAGTACGGCCAGCCCGGGATCATCTGGTGCTTGGCGTCGCCCCGGCCGTAGGTGTGGCAGAACGAGCGGGCGTCGCTCGTGTCGGCATCGGGGCGAAGCCACGGCGAGACGTCCACCGCCAGCACCAGGCGGCCGCCGGCGGCGCGCGGCAGCGGCAGGCCGGCCAGCTCGGTCCGTAGCCGGGGGGCGTCCAGGCGGCCCCGGTTCAGTGCGCCGTAGAGGGCGCCGTGCCCGCGCCGGTGCTCGGGAGCCAGCGCCGGGCCGACCAGGGTCTTCACCGGACCGTCGGTGCACAGCACCGCGTCGGTGAGCTCGAACAGCGCGTCACGCCGTCCGGTCAGGCAGTCGTAGAAGCCCCCCCGGAAGCGTGACAGTTCCGAGAACGGCTCGCACTGCATGCTCTGCTCCACCACGCTCACCAGCACGGCCTTCGCGTCGAGTCCTGTACCTCTTGGAGGTCCAGAGTCATGCGGGGGCGGGTCCGCTGTCCTGGAAATCCCCATGTGGGTGACCTGCGCTTGCCGTCGGACCTGCTACTGCGGCAGGCAAGGATACTCGACCGTCGGCTTTCTCCGCTCGCCCTCGGGGGTGAAGGTCAACGATCCGCGGAACGAGCCGCCGCCGAAACGCACTGCGAGGAGCAACGGTTGCGCATGCTCCGGCGGCCACGGTTCGGCCCCCGGTTCGCTGCCGTTCCACAGGTGGAAGACCACCATCGGCTGCTGCGGATCCTCCGAGAGGTAGCCGAGCGTCTTCCCGTACAGCGGATTGTTCCCTCCGAACAGCACAGAGGGAGGACCGAACTCCGCCGTCACGTCAGCCCAGGTGCGGTCAGCCGCGGCCCACTCCCGGACTCGGCCTGTGAGGGCCTCGTACTCCTCACCTGTGAGAACCCGATCGGGCTTGAGCCAGCCGCATCGCTGCGCGAACTCCGCGTACACCGAGGCGACTTCGTAGCAGTCAGCCCGCGCAGGGAAGACATCCTGGAAGGCCCCACTGAGGCCGATGGGGGTCCAGAGCCCCTGCTCTTCCCAACTCTGCTTCAGCTGGTTCCACGCCTCGGGCTGGCGCTCGACGAACAGCAGGTGGTCAACCAGGATCCGGAAAGCCACCTCGCCCCCGTACATCCCGGGCCGGCGCAGGGCGAGGTTGAGCTGATCGACGAGGTGATCGTGGATCTCTTCAGCAGCGGCAAGCGGAGTAGGAAGCGTCACACGCACAGTCTTCCGCATGGTGATCACAACGGACACCTGTTCCACTGACGAGGACGAGTGGATAAATCACAAGCCAAGAGATCTCAGCGAAGGCGGTGACCCTGTCGGTCCGGGACAAGCAGCCACAGCGGTCGCCGAGGGGAACAGCGTGAATGTTGCCGGAGTGAGGACAGCAGAGTGGGCAGTGGCCACCCCGTCCCCCTGCGAGCCGGACCCGTCAGCCGTTCGGATACAGCTCCGCCCCCAGCCTCGCCTTCAGCATCGTCCACTGCGCGGTCATGTCGTGCACCAGATAGAGGTCACGCCGCCTCGTCCAGATCTGCCCGGACTCGGGATCGTAGGTGCCCGGCATCTCGAAGCCCTCGGGCGCGAACGCCTCCATGTTGCGCCCCCGCGTGGTCAGCACGCAGCGCTTGACGTGGTCGCGGAATCCGACAACGCCGGCCCTCCCGGGACCACCAGGGTTCCCCTTGCGCGCCTGCTCGATCTGCGCGGCGACCCCGTCGGTGCTCAGATACGTGATCGTGCCGTCCGCCGCGATCTCCGGCTCGATGGAAACAACCTGGGACATCCGGTACTTCGACTCCAGGAACCGCGCGATCTCCCACTGCGCGAACACCGGCACAGTACGCCTCGCCCTGATACGGGCAATCGTATCGGCGAGTTGCTCGTTCACCGGACCCGGCTCGTAGAGCACCTTCGTAGGATCCCCGCCGCCCGCGGGCGCACGGTTGCCGAACGCGTAGCCGACAAGGAAGTCGAACGTCTCGACCCGCGCGGTGGGCGGGGACCAGTCGAAGCCGATGTCGTAACTCCAGGGAGCCACACGCCGCGCCGTGGCCCTGTCCCCCAGCTCCGCGGCCAGCGCGGTCGCCATGTCACGCTCAAGGCGGGCCCCGTCTACGCCCGGGTGGTGCCCGGCGTCCCGGGCGTAGGACGGCGTGGCCCCGAACAGGACCGGTGCGCCCGCGGCCGCGGACAGCGCGGCAGTGAACTTACGTCGCTCCACGATGATGTGACCTCTCTCGCTCTCGAAGTACCCCTCATGGGAATCAACGTCAGCTCCTACTCCGGCCGGGGTGAACAGGATGTCCTTCGCACGAACCATGGAAAAACCCTGGTGAATCCCCACCACGGCACGCAGCACGTGGAACGGACCAGCCGGTCCAGGCCGCCGGAGGAGACATGCCCCGCGCTCACCTTCCGCCACCGGTCCCCCGGAAACAGCGTGACGGCGTCAGGTGGCAGGAGTTGGCCGAGGACCGGGAAAACGGTATGCCCGAACCTGGAGTGACCTGCCAGACTCCGCGATACGGCTTGTCCCAGCAGCCGCGTGCGAACGTGGCGAGGACGGAAGGTTTCCGAGTGAGTGACTGCCCCTTCTGCTTGATCGGCCAAGGCGAGATCGACGCGGACCTGGTCGCATACCGATCGAAGAACGTCTTCGTCATCCCCACTCTCATGCAGCGGGAGAACAACCCAGGTCACACCCTGGTGCTGCCGCTCGCCCATGTGACCGGCCTGCATGAAGCCCGAAGTGATCTCCTGCAGGAAGTCTTTGAGGTCGTCGCGAAAGTGTCGACTGCGGTGAAAGACGCCTACCGAGCTGCCGGAAGCACGATCACGCAGAACAACGGCATACCCGGTCAGGTGCTTCACCACCTGCACGTCCACGTCATCCCGCGCTTCGACGGAGATGGATTCCAGATGCCTGATCCCGGAGTATCCGAAGCACCGCGCGACGCTCGGGTCACCCGCGCTTCCTTGTTGCGAAAGGCGCTGACATCCTGAGCAAGTGCTCTTGATCTGCCCGGCTCAGCCGTCACCCACAGTGGTGCTCGTCTTCCTTCGGGATGCCCGGTCGGTCGCTCGGGCCGCCTTCCACCGTTCGTCGGTGGCCTTCGCCCGCACGGTAACCGGCGCCCGCCTCGACGAGCCCGTGACCAAGGTGCGTGAATCCGCCCTGAATTCATCAGCGAGGCGTTCAACCACCACCGTATGCCCCTGGACCCCGTCGAACCTTTGGCCGCAGTGGTCCTGACGATGAAACCCGAACTCCTCACGCACGCCCTCTACATCTTCGGGGCCACGCACGATCCGGAAGACAACGTCCACACCGCTGACGATTGCTCGACGTCGATGAGTCCTTCGAGTTGCAGACGCAGGCGTTCTCGTTCCGGACGGCCGGAATCGGAACATCGGCAGAGGTCCGACCGTCGGCTCTTATCTCCGCCTCTGCAGCCAGCGGAGGGAAGCCAGTCCCAGCGCGGTCATCATCTCCACCAGGTTCTGGTCCGCGTCCAGGCCCGCAGATGCGACGATCCGGAGCAGGAAGCCGGAGTGCGCGGCAAGCATGACGTCGATCCGCTCCCTGTCCGCGGCGCGGGTGAGGGGATGGCGTTCGGCGAGTTCCTGGGGGTCCGCGCCGCTGAGCGAGGCGCTCGACAGCAGCGTCACCGTGTCGCAGTACGGCGCGCCGATCCATGCGTGCGGCCAGTCGACGACGAAGACCTGCTGGTCGTGGAGCATGATGTTGAACGGGTACAGGTCGCCGTGTTGCAGGGTTGTGCCGGCCAGGGCCTGTGGGGCCTGTGCCTCCAGGTCGGCCAGGTCGGTGAGGTGGCCGACCGCCCAGGGGGCCATGGTGCGCAGCCGGTCGACCGGCGGGCCGCCGTGCCCGGCCAGTGCCCGCCAACCACCGAGTCGCGGCTCGGAAAGCAGCGTGCGGTCGACCGGTGACGGGGTCAGGGCTTCGGCCAGCTCGGTGAGTGCGGCGAGGACCCGGTCGAGTTCGTCGGGGCGCCAGGGCTGCGCGGGCAGCCTTCCCCGGATCTCCTCGTAGACCCCCGCAACCCAGACACCGTCGTCGTAGGCGTCCAGCAGCCGGGGCGTCCAAGCGGTGGCGAGCTGCCGCGTGACCGCAATCTCCCTGCGGTGGAAGGCGGACACCGCCGGAGCGTGCTCCGAACTCGCCATCTTCACGAACACCCGGCGACCGTCGGTCAGCGTCAGCAGCGAAGCCACGCCCTCCGAGAATCCACCGGGCTGCCCGGCCGCCTCGGCGACCCCGGCACCGAGCAGGCGCTCGATGCCGGCCGCGACATCCTGCGGCACCGCGTTCCACGCGATCCGGCGCGTGCCCGTCTGCTGCGGCAACCCGGCTGACGCAGTAGCGTCCCGCGTCTCGCGGGAGTTCTCTGAATTCATCTTGATCCTCGAATCGAAGTGCTACGACTGCCCTGGGCTCCCTGAGAAACGCCGAAGCCGTACGAGATGTCCGCTGCCGCTCATCGGATCGGTCGACTACGGGCTCGCCGCGCGGAAGGAGGCCGGCCACCGGATCAAGAGAGCCGTCGTACGCCCGGATACCCCAGCCCGGCGAGAAGCCGCAGCGGTGCTGTTGACTGCCGGGCAGGCTTTCGATCAAGGTCAAGACGTCGGTGGCCTGTCCCCCGATCCAGTGTGCGACCACCCTGCCGGGGTAGGGAACGCCCCGCTCGGCCGGGAGGGCGGGGATTCTGACGACCTCGATCACCTCGGTGGCGGCGACTGCTTCGGCGGGGAGCTGCATGTACGCAGTCTGCCCGCCGGGCCGTCCGACCTGGTCCGACTTCCGCACGTAAACAATCCCGGTGCGGGTCGGGCGGGTACGTCGCGCGAACAACGAGCGGACCGCCACGGCGATGGGCACGTCATCATGCCGCCTCCCTGCGGCTGGTGTTCAAGGAGGGACTCTGTGACCTGTACGCGTGGCCTGTTCGCCGGCGGCGTCCAAGACGCGGGGATGGAGTTCACCACGCGGAAGTTGCGCGAGCGCGGGGTGCTGCTCCGGCGGACCGGGGGCTCAGTAGCCGCCGAAGCCTCCACCGTATCCACCGCCGCCGTGGTCGCCTCCGATGCCTCCGTAGTCGCTGCCGTAGAAGCCGTACGCACGGCCCGGGCCGGCCGGGGGCGGCGGGGGCGGCGGCACCTGCCGGGGGGAGCGCCACTGGCGCACGGTGACGGTGGCCCACCAGACCTCGAAGGGCACGAGGTCGTCCGGAGTCGAGCACTCCGCCGCCACACACTCCATCGCCGCTTCCTGCCATCGCACGTCCGTCAGGCCCAACTCCTCCCGGAGTCTGTACAGTTCCTGCTCCAGAGAGCCCGCCGACAGCGGTTGTGCGGACTGCCGCGAGGAGGCCGCCAACGGCTGCCCGGTAGGTACGTCGTGCCGGTGCGCCAAGATCTCCGTCCCACCCCGCTCCTCGTCACCGACGACCGCCCAACCCCACACCTGCCGCCGCGCCAGATCGTGGCAGCGGGCCGCACGGGCCACAACTACCCGGCGTCGCGCCTCCTCTTCCGCCCGTTCGGCAGCCCGGCGGCGCTCGCTCTCCTCCCGCTCCCGCCGTGCCTGCTCCGCCTCGGCGGCCAGGCGCCGCCCGATCTCCGCTCGTACCGGCGCGTAGTGCTCCTCGGCGACTGCCGCCGCTTCTCGGAACCGCTCCGCCGCCCGCTCCTTCCGCCGCCCCGCGCCCGGCAGGTGGCGGCCCCTTCCCCGGGCGACCGCCCAGTACGCGCCCTCCGCCGCCCGGACCGCGGCGGAGAACCGGTCCGCGGCCGCCCGCCACTCGTCCTGCTCGGCCCGGGTTCCCCGGACGGCGGTCCAGCCGAGCATGCCCTGGTACGAGCGGCCGACGGGGTGGTACGAGCACCCCGTCCGCCCCAGCGGCTCGGGGTAGAACGTCACCTTCGGCACGTTGATCACCAAGAGCCGCTGTCCGTCGTCAACCATGAGGCGATCACCTCCCCACCGACCAGGGTCCACCGTTCCGGCCGCAGAAGGAACGGGGCGCACGCAGAAGCTTGGCGGGCCGGGGCATCTCGGTGAAGCGGCCGGGGCGGGATGTGCCGGGCGACCGCACCGGAGCGCGGGCGGCAACGGCGTGGCGAGCACCGGGTCGATCGCGGGCGGCCGCCCCGATGTCCACTCGGACGTGGACCTGATCCTGGTCATCGACGACGAGACGACGAGGCGTACGACGTGGTCATGCGGGAGCGGCTTGTACTGATCGGCTCCCGGGCCTCCCTGGTGTCCGGATTCGCCGGGGAGCATGTCGGCGAGCCGCGGCTGATCATCACGCTCGTCGGGCCGCCCCTCCCGCACGTCGACTTCAAGTTCGTCCGGGTCTCCGACTTCACCGAGCGGACGGAGGACCCGGAGACCCTGTGGGACCGGGACGGTCTTCTCGCCGGCGCCCTCGCCCAGCAGCCGGCGGTCACTGCGGTACCGCCACGACGTCGTCGCTCAAGGCCGCTGAGGGAAGCGGGCGTGCACACAGCCGGCTTGAAGTATCCTGCGCGAGGTACGACTCCGGTGGGTCTGCCGTCCCGCGGACCGCCGACGAGTTCGGCGTCACCCGCCCCACCATCTGCCGCTCTCCCGGCAGAGTCCGCAGCCGGCCCCACGAGCCTGCGTAACGGGACATCGCCGAGGCGTATCAGCACCGGTCAGCGATATCCGTTCGGTCTCGCGGCGATTACTGCGGGCACCCCGTGCAGATCACGAGATCCTCCGGTGCTCGGGGTCAGGCGTCGCCGTTGAGCATGGCTGCGGTCAGGATGTCGCCGGCGACGCCCCAGCCGCCGTCGACGACTTCGTCGACGAGGACGACGGTGGTGGGGCGGGCCCGCTCACCGTAGATTTCCGCATACAGGTCGGTGGTGCGCTCGACGATCTTCTTCTTGTCCTCGGCGGTGAGGGTGCCTGCGGGGACCTTGAAGTTGGCGAAAGGCATAGCGGTCTCTCCTGGGAGTGGGCTCTTCTGCGGGCGCGGACGTATCTGTGGTGCCGGTGTCGGTGATCAGAGGCCGGCCTGGGGGGGATCGCGCCACGGCTCTCGGCTGCTCGCTCACACCATGCCCCCGTTGGCCCGCAGGATCTGGCCGTTGATCCAGTGCCCCTCGGGGCTGGTGAGGAAGGCGGCGACGCGGGCGATGTCCTGCGGGGTGCCCAGCCGCTCCAGGGGCGGGGTCCTGGCGAGCTGCTCGATCTGTTCGGGGGTCTTGCCGTCGAGGAAGAGATCCGTGGCCGTGGGGCCGGGCGCGATGGTGTTCACGGTGATGTCCCGGCCTCGCAGCTCACGGGCGAGGATCAGCGTGATCGACTCGACAGCAGCCTTGCTCGCCGCGTACGCGCCGTAAGCGGGGAACTGGGTGGCCACCACGGAGGTCGAGAACGCCACGAACGAGCCCCCCGCACGCAGTCGCCGGGCGGCACTCCGGGCCACGACGAACGTGCCGCGGAGGTTGGTGCGCAGCACGGCGTCGAGTACCCCGAGGTCCAGGTCGGCGATGGGTGACAGGGCGAGTCGGCCCGCCGCGTTCACGACGACGTCGACGCCGCCGAATTCCTGCTCCGCCCGGTCGAACAGTGCGGTGACGGCGTTCTCGTCCGCCACGTCCGCCCGCACGCACACTGCCCGGCCACCGGTGGCGGTGATCGCTGCCACCGTCTCCTCGGCGGCCGCCGCGTCGCGGGCATAGTTCACCACGACGGCCAGCCCGTCCCGGGCGAGCCTTTCGCAGACCGCCCGGCCGATGCCGCGCGATCCGCCGGTCACGACGGCGACCCGCGCGGCTGCCGATGCCGCTGTCGGCGCATGAGCTTGGTGGTTCGTAGTCATGTCCTCCACGATGCGCGGTCCTGACCATGGCAACCAGGGGATGTCATCCCCTGGGTCCGTGACCTGGCCGAGCGCAGAATGGGGTGCATGGGTTCTGCGAAGTACACCGAACTGGGCACCTTTCTGCGCTCGCGGCGTGATCGCCTCCGCCCGGGCGACGTCGGGTTGCCGACCGGGCCCCGGCGCCGCGTACCCGGGCTGCGCCGTGACGAGATCGCCCAGCTCGCGGGGGCGTCGGTCGACTACTACAACGAACTCGAACGCGGAGCCGGATCCCAGCCCTCCGAGCAGATGCTCGCGGCGCTCGCCAGGGCCCTGCGCCTGACCGCCGACGAACGCGACTATCTGTTTCACCTGGCGGATCGCCCGATGCCCGTACAGGGCGGAGCCGCCTCGCACGTGCACCCCGGCATGCTCGATCTCCTCGATCGCCTGACATCGACACCGGCTCAGGTGATCACCGACCTGCATGTCACCCTCGTACAGAACCCGCTCGCGGTGGCCCTGCTCGGAGACCAGTCCGGTTTCCGGGGCGCTCGGGCCAGCTTCGTACACCGGTGGTTCACCGATCCCGACGCCCGGCACCTCTACCCCGAAGCCGATCACCAGGCCCAGTCCCGCGCCTTCGTCGCCGATCTACGCGCGGCCGCCGCCCGGCGGGACGCCAAGGACACCGAAGCAAGCTCCATGGTCGGCTTGCTGCTCGGCACCTCGGCCGAATTCGCCACGCTGTGGGCCGACCACGACGTGGCGTTCAGGCGGGACGACCGCAAGCGCCTCAACCATCCCGTAATCGGTCTGATCGAGGTCAACTGCCTCAATCTGTTCAGCGAGGACGGCCGGCAGCGACTGCTCTGGTTCACCCCCGCCCTCGGCACGGACAGCGCCGACCTCCTCAGCCTGCTCTCGATCATCGGCACCCAGGAGATCGCCGAGCCGACACTCGAGAACCCTGCCAACTGAACTGAACGGTGCCGGGAAAGTGGATCCGCCGGATTCTCGGTGTACGGGTCTCGAAGGAGGCGCCGCCGGCAGCCGTCCGGAGACGCCCGGACTGGTCGCAGCCTCAACGAGTGGCTGTGACCAGCACCGTCTTCGTGACGCGGGAAGAGTCAGCGATGGCTCAGAACGTTGACCACACGGCCGTTGGGGTCGCGGACGAAGAACCGCCGTACCCCCCACTCCTCGCCCCGCAGGGGATGAACGATCTCCGCGCCGCTGCCCGCGTGCCCGGAACCGGCCACCCGAGCAGTCACGACTTCCTCACCGGTCCCGGTGCCGTCCCCGTCGCCTACGGACCGGGCCGGCCGGACGGGTCCGCGCGCTGGGCATCCCGCACGTCGACCGTGCGCTGGACGTGTCCGGGGCCGGCTCACTCGACGAACTCGTCAGGCTCGCCGGCGGAGCGGAATCGGTGGTCCCGCTCGCTGACTTCACGGGTCCCGACCACGGGGTGCGCCTCTCTCTCGGTCGGTACGGCGGCCAGCCGGACGGGTGCCACGGGCTCGCGCTCGCCGTGGACCTCGCCGTACGGGGACTGTTCCGTGTACCGGTCCGAGCAGTCTTTCCGGCCGGCCGGGCGGCCGAGGCACACATCGCCGCGGCGACGGGCCGCGCCGTGGAAAGACCGTCCTCGATCTCGCGGGACTCGTCCCCGGCACGTGACGCCTGCCGCACTTCAGCGGGCGAGGTCGCCCGGCGGTCGCCCGGCCGGCGCCGCGGGCAGTTCCACAGTGATGCGGATCCCGCCGGCAGGTCGCGGGGTGAGGGTGAGTGTTCCGTCGTGTGCCTGGGTGATGGTTTTGACGATGGCCAGGCCGAGGCCGACGCCCGCGTGGTCGGTGTGTATTCGCTCGGTACCGCGCTGGAACGGTTCGGTGAGTGTCGAGACGAGTTGCGGGGTGAGCTTCTCGCCGGTGTTTTCGACAGCGAGCACCACGGTCTCGGGGCGGATGCCGGTGTTCACCCACACGGTGCCCTGGTCCGGCAGGTTGTGGGCGATCGCGTTGTGGACGAGGTTCATGGTCAGCTGCAGCAGGAGCGCCGGCGATCCGATCGTGGGGGTGATGTCGCCGTGGATCTCGATGGTGACGCCGTGCTTTTCCGCGAGGGGAAGCAGTGTTTCGGTGGCCTCTTCCGCCACAAGGGACAGGTCGACGGGTTCTCGGGTGAATGACCGCTGCTCAGCGCGGCTGACCAGGAGCAATGCCTCGGTGAGGTCGATCGCTCGGGTGTTGACGGCGTGGAGGCGGTCGATGAGTTCGCCGGCGTCGCGGTTCGGATCGGTGCGGGCCACGTCGAGAAGTGCCTTGGAGATCGCCAGCGGGGTGCGCAACTCGTGAGAGGCGTTGGCTGCGAACCTCCGCTGTTCGGCGACGTGCGCTTCGAGCCGTGCGAGCATCGTGTCGAAGGCGTCGGCGAGTTCGCGGAACTCGTCCTTCCGCCCCTGGAGCCGGATTCGGTGGGAGAGCGATCCGGTAGTGGCCGCGCGCGCGGCGCCTGTGATGCACGTCAGAGGGGCGAGCATACGGCCGGCGAGAAGCCACCCTCCCACGAGGCCGAACACGAGCAGGAATGCCAACACCGCGGCTGCTCTCGGAGCGAAAACGCGCAGGAGGTTGGACCGGACGGGAAATACACCATGTGTGGGGGCGTCGGCGGAGACGATGAGCGCGCGCTCGGGGACGTAACGCAGGAGGAACACCCACACCGCGGCGAGCAGGAGGACGCCGGCGATCGTGAGGAATCCGGCGTAGCTGAGGGTGAGTTTGAGGCGAACACTCGCTCCAGGGGCCCTATCCACGGTCTCCTCCCTCGTGTCCGGTGCCGGGCGCTGTGTCGATGCGGTAGCCGACGCCTGGCACGGTGGCGATGATCCAGGGTTCGCCGAGACGCTTGCGCAGTGCCGAGACGGTGATACGTACGGCGTTGGTGAACGGGTCGGCGTTCTCGTCCCACGCGCGTTCCAGGAGTTCTTCCGCGCTGACGACACCGCCTTCGGCAGCGACGAGGACTTCGAGCACTGCGAACTGCTTCCTGGTCAGCGCGACGTAGCGGCCGTCCCGGTACACCTCTCTGCGGAACGGGTCCAGCCGCAGACCCGCAATCTCTCGTACGGGAGGCCTGTTGTGGGCACGTCTGCGGTCGAGCGCTCTGAGCCTGAGCGCGAGTTCTCGGAGCTCGAAGGGCTTCGTGAGGTAGTCGTCGGCGCCGAGTTCGAACCCGGAGGCCTTGTCGTCGAGACGGTCGGCCGCGGTGAGCATGAGGATCGGCATGCCACCGCCGGAGGCGACGATGCGTGTGGCGATCTCGTCACCGGACGGTCCGGGTATGTCGCGGTCGAGGACGGCGATGTCGTAGGTGGTGGTGCTCAGCAGCTCCAGAGCGGTGTCGCCATCACCCGCGATGTCAGCGGCGATCGCCTCCAGGCGCAGACCATCACGGATGGCTTCTGCCAGATAGGGCTCGTCCTCGACGATCAACACACGCATGGTGTCGATGCTACGAGCCGGCGCGTATCGCCGGCGTATCGAGAACCGCATACGTGCCGGCAACACCGTGCGACCTTGACTGGCGGCATGACTCGGCCCCCACCACCGACGCGAACAACAAGCCACCGGATTCGGTGGCTCCTTGCCGTCGGCCTGATGATCGTCCCGACCGTGATCGCCGGGGCCCTCGGCCGTCAGGCGCCGGAACCCTCGTCCGCCTCGGTCTCCTCGTCCTTCTCGTCCTCCGCGGTCACATCACCCTCGATCACTCTTCGTAGCGAGCACCGTGGCGTGCTCGGCGAGGCTGACGGCGTCGTCCTCGATGACGTGACGGGCTTCGACGGCGCGATTCCGGCTGTGGCCGACCTCGGTCCGGATCCGGTCGAGGCCCTCCCCCGGGCCGGAACGGCTGCCGCGGACGACGGAGTCGGCCCGTACCAGACCTACGGGAACGAACCCTCGCCCCGCGAGCCGCGCACCACTGCGAGCGATCGTCGTTGTTGCCCGCGTATGTATACCGACTTCACCCAGGACCCGAGGACGCAGCAGTGACCGGCAGTGAACGAGGACACACGATGGCGCGGGTGGACCCGGCGGAGACCTCGCAGGGCGGCGCCGAGATCCGGGACACCGGCGCCGGGACCCGGCGCGAGATCCGGGACACCGGCGCCGGGACCTGGCGCACGGGCGGCCGCCGGGCGATCCGCCTCGCCTTCCGGCCGGGGCCCTGGAAGCGCGGCCCGGTGCTCGCGGCGCAGGCGCTGCTGCTCGGCCTGGTCATGCTGCTGCACGCGCAGATCACGGACCGCGGGGGCCTCGGCAGCCTGGTGGAGACCTGCCTGCCGTGGTTCGGCCTGTTCATCCCAGTGCTGCTGGCCGGGGCACTGTGGCGCCGCTCCGCCTCCGCGGTGGCCGCGCTGCTGCTGCCGGTCACCGTGTGGCTGAGCCTCTTCGGTGAGCTGCTCGGCGACAAGTCCCAACCGGGCGGCGACCTCACCGTGGTCAGCCACAACGTCGGCGCCGGCAACCCGGAGCCGGCCGGCACGGCCCGCGACCTGGCCGCCTCCGGAGCGGAGGTGCTGGCCCTGGAGGAGATCACCCCGCAGGCGAAGCCGCTGTACGAGAAGGAGCTGGAGGAGGCGTACCCGTACCACACCGTGCAGGGCACGGTCGGGCTGTGGAGCAAGCTGCCGCTGTCGGACACCCAACCGGTCGACATCAGCATGGACTACGGGCCGCTGGCGGACACCAAGCCGGCCGACGTCAAGATGACCTACAACCGGGCACTGCGCACCACGGTGGCCACGGACCGGGGTCCGCTGTCGGTGTATGTGGCCCACCTGGGCTCCGTACGCGTGTTTCCCAGGAACGGCTTCTGGACGGACAGCCGGGATCGCGGCGCGCAGGCGCTCGGCAAGGCCGTCGCCGCGGATCGGAGTGAGCGGGTGGTGCTGCTCGGCGACCTGAACGGCACCCTGGACGACCGTGCCTTCGCCGGCATCACCTCGCGGATGAACTCGGTCCAGGACGCGGCAGGGGACGGCTTCGGCTTCAGCTGGCCGACGACGTTCCCGGTGGCGCGGATCGACCAGATCCTGGTCCGCGGTGTGGAGCCGACGAACTCGTGGGTCCTGCCGGCCACCGGCAGCGACCACCGCCCAGTGGCGGCCGGAATCAGCTGGTGAACACCGCGTGAAAGCTCCGCGACGCTGCTGGAAGGCTGGACGCGGGCGGACAGCGGCATCGGCCCCGAGCTCTCGGGGAAAAGGGGACCTCGCATAGGAGGAAATACGGGACGCCCTCGGCAGGGAATCCGCCGCCGTCCTTCCGGCACCGGACGGCGTGAGCTTCGAGACGGTCGAGCTGAACGGTGTGCCGGCCATGCAGGTGGTGCAGGAAGTGGCGGGTGACCGGACACTGCTCCGCCACCCCGGCGGAGGTTACGTACACGGCGCGGTCGAGGCTTATGTCGGGCCGGCCCGTCACTATGCCAGGCGGCTGCGGACGCGTGTCGACGTGCCCGACCAACGTCAGGCACCCGAGCATCCCTTCTCCGCACCCATCGACGACGCGTGCGCCGCTGGCCGGGCACTCCCCGTTCCGGGAACCCCTCCTGAGGAGATCGCGATCCCGGGTGACTCCGCCGGGGGCGCGATGGTGATCACGGTCATGAGGAAGGCACGTGCCGCGGGCCTGCCGTTGCCCGTGGCGGCCGTTTCCTTCTCACCCTGGGCCCACCTCACCCAATCCGGTTTCCTCGGGTTCGGAACCGCGACGGCCACATGACCGAGTCCCACGGGGCCCTCGACAACGCCGTCTCCCTCATCACGCGGAAGTACGAGCGAGCGCGTTGAGCCTGGTCCCCCACCACACGTCCCGGTTCCTTCGCCCCTCCGCGCTCGCTCCGCACGGCCGGACGCGGCGGGCGTGAGCCGGCCATCGTACGGCCGCCGGGACTTTGACGCCGGTCGTACGATGGCCGTATTACGATGCGCCTGCCCAAGGAGTTGCCGTGGCCCGCCCCCGTACCGCCGCCCGGACAGTGGAACACCCCGACCTGTCGGACGTCTCCCTGCAACAAGCCCTGGAGGCGCTGGCGGATCCGGTGCGGCGCACGGTGGTGTTCCAACTGGTCCGAGCGGGCGCGGACATGAGTTGCGGCACGTTCGACGCGCCGGTGTCACTGTCGACACTCACGCACCACTTCAACGTACTGCGCGAGGCGGGCGTGATCCGCCAGTACTACGTGGGCACGACAAAGATGAACACACTGCGCACGGACGAGATGGAGCAGCGCTTCCCGGGCCTGCTCTCGGCCGTGGTGACCGCCTCCACAGCGGAGGAGGCAGCGGGCTCGGCCTGAGCCGCCGGACAGGCAAGGTCCCCGGTGCGGCGAGTCGGCACACTTATTTCGATGGCTTTCAATATTTGACGCACGTCGAACTTAGGTGCAGGCTGGGTGGTGGCGCCGAACTGATCCGGTGCCCGCCTCTGATCCCCGCTCCCAGGATGGACGCACCATGGCAACGCTCGTACAGTTCGACCGGCTCGGCGGTCCTGAGGTCCTGACCCTCCGCACCGTCGAGGTGGGCGCCCCAGGCGCGGGAGAGGTGCGGATTCGCGTCGACGCGATCGGCCTGAACCGCGCCGAGGTCATGTACCGCGAGGGCGGTTACTTCTACCAGCCGGTCTTCCCCTCCACCCTCGGCTACGAGGCCGCGGGCGTGGTGGAGGCGGTCGGCGAGGGCGTGAACGGCTTCACCGAGGGCGACCCGGTCTCCGTCGTGCCGGCGTTCCTGCAGAGCGAGTACGGCACCTACGGCGACCACGTCGTCATTCCGGCCTCGGCCGTCGTGCCCCGCCCCGCGACCGTCGGCCCCGTCGAGGCAGCAGGGGTGTGGATGGCCTATATCACCGCCTACGGCCCCCTTGCCGAGAGCGGCCGGGTGCGTCCGGGCGACCATGTGCTGATCACCGCGGCTTCCAGCAGCGTCGGCCTGGCCGCTGTCCAGGTCGCCCGTCATGTCGGGGCGATCCCCATCGCCACCACCCGCGGCGCCGGCAAGAAGCAGCGTCTCCTGGACGCCGGCGCGGCCCACGTCATCGTCACCGACGACGAGGACCTCCCCGCCCGTGTCAAGGAGATCACCGGCGGTGAGGGGGTCCGGCTGGCCTTCGACCCGATCGCCGGCCCCGGCGTCGAGACCCTCGCCCAGGGCATCGCCCCCGGTGGCAGCCTGGTCGTCTACGGCGCCCTGGACGCTCGCCCCACCCCGCTGCCCAACGCGCAGTCGTTCCCGGCGCTGACGAGCAGCACCTACACGCTCTTCGAGATCACCACGGACGCCGAGCGCCTGCGCCGCGCGGTCGCGTTCGTCAACGCGGGCCTCGCCTCGGGATCCTTCACCCCGGTCATCGACCGGACCTTCGACCTCGCCGATATCGCCGACGCCCATCGCTACCTGGAGGCCAACGGCCAGGTCGGCAAGATCGTTGTCACCGTTCGCCACGACGACGCGTCCTGAACCCGGGCGCGCACCACCGCGCGAGAATCCACGCGCCGGACCACGAAGGAGTCAGATCATGAGCCGTACTGTCCGCTTCCACCGGACCGGCGGGCCCGAGGTCCTGCGGCTGGAGGAGGTACCCGACCCGGTGCCCATGGAAGAGGAGGTCCTCATCCGCACCCGGGCGCTGGGGTTGAACAGGGCGGAGTCGATGTTCCGACTGGGCCAGTACGGCATCGACCCGGTCCTCCCGTCAGGTCTCGGCTACGAGGCGGCCGGCCTGGTCGAGGCCCTCGGGCCTGGTGTCACCGGCCTGCATGTGGGCGACGCAGTCAGCGTGGTGCCCTCGTTCACCATGACCGACTACCCCGTGCACGGTGAACTCGTCCTCGCCCCCGCCCACGCCGTCGTCGCCCATCCCGAGAACCTGACCTTCGAGGAGGCGGCCTCGGTGTGGATGCAGTTCATCACCGCCTACGGCGGGCTGGTCGACCTGGCGGCCGTGCGCCCCGGGGACACCGTGCTGGTCCCCGCCGCGTCCAGCAGCGTCGGCCTGGCCGCGATCCAGATCGCGCACAAGGCCGGCGCGCGCGCGATCGCGCTGACCCGCACCAGTGCCAAACGCCGACACCTGCTGGACGCCGGCGCCGACGCGGTCATCGCCACCGCCGAGGAGAACGTCGTTACCCGCGTGCACGAACTGACCGACGGTGAAGGCGCCCGGGTGATCTTCGACCCGGTCGGCGGCCCCGCACTGGCCGACCTCATCGAGGCAGCCGCCCACGAGGCTGTCATCGTCGTCTACGGCCTTCTGGACCGCGAGCCCGTACAACTGAACGTGGGCACCGTGCTGTTCAAGCACCTGACCATCCGCGGTTTCGAACTGTTCGAGATCACCACCGATACCCAGCGCCGGGCTTCCGCCGTCGAATTCGTCCGGGACGGGCTCGCCAAAGGCGAGCTGACCCCGGTCATCGACAGGACCTTCCCCCTGGACGCCATCGTCGACGCCCACCGCTACCTCGAAGCCGGCTCCCAGGTCGGCAAGATCGTCGTCACCGTGGCCGCCGAGGAGAACGCGTCCCGAGTGTGACCGGAGGCCGACCGGCGCGGGGCGCGAGGAACAGCACACTCATCGGTACGCCTGCCTCAGTGAGCACGACGCGTTCGCCGGTGGACTCGACCAGCGAGACGAGGCGCTCGTAGTCGATCGGGTCCGCAGCGTACCGACGCTCAACAACGATCTTCACATCATCCATGGAGCCTGACGCTACCGGCCGACTACGACAGTCGTACGGACTGTTGCCCGCCCCCGGCCGAGGCAGCCGCTTGCTGCCTTGCCCGTGCCACGGGGCCCACGGCAGACCAGCCACCTACCTCTGACCCGAGAGACGCGCCCGCACCCATGTCCGGTCCTCGGTCACGTACTTGTCCACCTTCAGACCCGCCTCCGCGAGTGCCCCCTCGAACTGCTGCGTCGTCAGCGGTCGGGACAGGAACGTCTGTGTCCAGGTGGCGTCCGGGAACTCGTACTCCGCGTGGACCGAGTTCGCCCCGTCGCCGGTCGGTTCCGCCGACACGATCCGTACCGTGAAACCGCTGGGATCGACACGCTCACGCGGCAGGTTCGTGTGCCAATCGTCACCCTCTCGCTGGATCAGCACGCAGCCGTCCGCCGCGACATGCCGGACACAGGTGCGCAGCAGCGCACGCCGCACTTCAACGTCTCCGGCGTGTACAAGGAACGATGCGAGCATCACCGCGTCGAACGTCTCGCCCAGGTCGAGGACCTCGATCGGGCTGCATATCGTGCGCGCGCCACGGACGCGGTCGAGCATCTCCTGGGACTCGTCCACCGCAGTCACCGCAAGCCCCCGCTCCAGAAGCGGGTGGGTCACACGTCCCACACCGCAGCCCAGCTCCAGGATGCGCGCACCGGCCGGCACGGCAGCCGCGACGACGTCCGGCTCGGACCCGACCGGCAACCGCGAGTACAACTCGACCGCGCAGCCGTCCGGAGTGATCGCTCCTGGCCCGCTCCCCTGATGTCCCGCTCGCACACTCAGCTCCATACCCGTCCAACGGGCCGGATCAGACGGCCGTTCCCCAACTCGGGCTGCTTCCTCCAGGGCGCGCGTGGTGCTGCCACACCCGCAAGACGCCTGCCCCTGCGCAGCCCTCGGCACAGGCACACGGCCAGATTTGATACGGATCCGGCATGAATATATGCCGGTTTGATGCTGGACGCCGATCCGCTGTCGCTCGGAAACTCTCGCATAGCACATCCGCCCCGCCCCTTCCACCCATCGCGCTCTCCCGCGCGGAAAGCCCAGGCCACCGGATGACGAGAAGAGGACTCATGCCAGGGTTCACCAGACGTACGGCCCTCACCATCGCCGCAGGCGCCGTCACCGCGGCTGCGGCAACTCCCGCAGCGACCGCGGCGGCGGCCGACGCCGCGGCAGCGGACCGGTCGACGGCGCCCGGGCCGAATCCGGTTCTGCGGTGCGACCTGCTCACGCGGGTGACGCCGAGGCACAACTGGCTGGTGGCAGCCGTCGCCATCCGGTACGCGGTACCCATCGATCTGCGCGGAGGTGTGATCCCGCCCTCCGCGTTCCAGGTCACCGCCACCGTGGGCGGGAAGACTGCGGCCCGGACGGTGACCCGCGTCTATCCGAACACCACAGCCGAGGTGGACGACCGGGCCGACCCCGGACGCCCGGGAGACCACCTGATCATCGAACTCGACCCCGGCGACACCAACGCGCGGGCTGCCGGGGCGACCGATCCGCTTCCCCTCGACCGCGCCTACGCGGTCAGGCAGGTGGCCGATGTGACGGCGCGCGGCGGCGGCCCCGTACTCGCGGCGCGTCCGTTCGCCGTCCGGAACGACGGTGTGCGCACCCCCGTGGTGGACGACTTCACCACGGGATCGTTCACCGACTCGACCGGGTTCGAGCTGGACTTCCGCCTCCATCAGCCGGCCGGGTACCTACGGCACCCCGGGGCGGGCACCCGGTACCCGCTCGTGGTCACGCTGCACGGCGGCGGCGAGGTCGCCGACAACAACATGACCCAGCTCACCGCCAACCGGATCGCGGTCACGTTCGCCAAGCCTGAACGCCAGCGCAGGAACCCGGCATTCGTGCTCGCCCCGCAGATCCCGCTGCCCCGCCCCGTGGAGGGCCCGGACGGCACGGACTGGACCGATGCCAAGGTGCAGGGCGCACTGGTCGAGCTCATCGACGCCGTGACGGCCGCGTACCCGGTCGACGCGGACCGGCTCTACCTCGTCGGTCTGTCGTCGGGCGCGCGGGGAATCCTCAACCTGCTCCCGAAACAGCCCGGCAGGTATGCCGCGGCCCTCGCCACCGCCGGCTGGGGCGACCCCTCCGTCATGGAAAGGATCACGCGCATCCCGCTGTGGGCCGACCATTCCGTCGACGACCCCGTCGTCCCCTACAAGGAGGGTCGCTTCGGCAAACCCGGTACCTGGACGCTGATGAACGCATTGGAGAACGCAGGCGCCAAGGTCACCCGCGGGCAGTGGGGCAACGACCTGCCCAAGGCACAATTCGAGGCCCACTCCCGGGCCCTGCTGCACCAGGCCCGCCGCACGGGCAGTCATACGCTGTTCACCAGCTACCCGGCCGGCACGACACCGGTGAGCCCCCACGGGGCCTGGGCACAGACGTACGAGAACGACGTCGTCATCGACTGGCTCTTCGACCAGTCGCGCCGATGAGCTGAGTCGGAGCTTCGTCGGCAGTAGGCGATGCGTTCGGCGAGACGGGGCTCGTAGGAGACACCGGGGAGAGTGTCGACGGGGTGGTGACGATCTCGCACAGGCCGGGTTCCAGGAGCGGCAGCAGTGCGGAGGCGAGAACCGCGAGGGGACTGCTCCCGGACGCGGGCCGCATGACGACGACACGGGCTCCGCGCGCCCGCCGCCGTGGCGCCACACCGGCCGGCGCGAGCGACGACTTGCCGGATCCCGACGGCGCCACGACGGTGACGCGGCGCTCGGCAGCCGGCGCCCGCGCCGCCTTGTCGCTCTCCTCCTGCCGACCGTGGAAGAGCGCCGCATCCGACTCCTGGAACGCCGTAAGGCCCCGGAACGGCGACGGAGGCAGCGCGACCGCATGCAACTCGGGACGGGCGGCCAGCAGACCGTCGGTGGGGATCAGGTAACTGACGGGCGGCTGCCCGGACTCGGCCACCGTGACCATGCCGACCCACACCCGACAGCCGGTCGTCCCACACCGGGCCGCCACTGAAGCCCCGCGAGACCGGATAGCCGTCACCGGCAAGATCGGCCTGTACCCGCGGGAGGCCGGGGACCCGGACACCGAACAGGCGCTGGTGGGGCCTGGCGGCTGCGTCTGCGTGAACTCCTGCGCGACAATCCGAGTATCGCCGCCGACCTGCGACAACTGCTCGACGAGCATCTCACCCCGGCTCTCCCGGCGAACGAACGGACCGAGGTCCGGTCGGTTGTCATGAGGGTCGAGGCGCGTGACAACTCCCGTGTGTATAGGGCGGGCGGAGACCAGCACATCTCGGGCGCGTGAACGCACCCGCCCGCGATCCGGAGCCGACCGGCGTCCAGATCGAGGCTCAAGCTCGTGACAGCGCCCAGGTCTACCTATCGAGCAGGGATATCTACGTCACCCAGTCCGGCTCGGTGGCCGACGACAGGCATGACCGTCACCAGGGCATGGCCGATGCTCTTCGGGTGTTCGGAGGCCCGTTGCTCCTGCTCTGCGGATGCGCGGCGCTCGTCGGAGTGGGACTGTTCGGTCCGGGGAGTCTGGATAGCGGCCCCCTAAGACTGATATCGCTGATTGCGGGCTTGTGCGGACTGCCCATGGCGCTCGACCGGATGCGTCACGCCTCCTGGCGCCGGCAGCAGAACCGGCTGCTGAACAACCCCGCGCTCATGCGCCGTCATGACCGGGGTCCGGACCGCACGGCGCAGCGTCTCGCGAGGGCACTGCGCTCGCAGTGGGAGGCCCAGGAGAGGCTGCGCAAGGTGCAGCATCTCAGTCCGCTGCCGGTTCGCCGGATCACCGAGGAACGGCCTTCCGACCATTGGTCCAGCGTGCGCGGGGACGGCGGGTGCGACACTCCGTTGGACCTCTCGGGCGGCTTCGCTTCCGTTACCGAGACAACGCCCGGGTGCCTTCCGGCAGGCCGCTCGTGGTCGGTGCCCCTGGTGCCGGCAAGTCCGTACTCGCCCCGCGGTTCGCGCTGGACCATCTGAGCGGGGCCAAGCCCGGCGGCCGCATTCCGGTGATGCTTCCACTGGCATCCTGGGATCCGACCAGCCAGGACCTGGTGTCCTGGGCGGAAGCGCGGCTGATCCTCGACCATTCCTGGCTGGCGGCCCGCACCGCCTGGGGGACCGCCCTCGCCGTCGAACTCCTGCGCACCGAAAGACTGCTGCTGATACCCGACGGCTTCGACGAGATCCGGTCCGAGGCACGCCCCGAGGCCGTCCGGCGATTGCGCGCTTCACTCGGGCACGCAGAACCCGTCGTCATCACCAGCCGGGGCGACGAGTTCGATGCCGCCACCGCCTCGGCAGGCTTCCTGCTGCCCGCCACCGCCGCTGTCCGCCTGCTGCCCTTGGGCCTGAACGACGTGGCCGAATATCTGCGCCGCACCATGCGCAAGGTGGTCACCGGTGACCTGGTGTCCACGAAGTGGGACCCGCTGTTCGCACGGCTGCGCGAGGACAGCGGCGTCGCACACACCAACCGGCTGCGCAACGTCCTGACCACTCCACTCATCGAGGCACCGCTACTGACGGCCCAGTCGACGGGGTTGACGGCGTCGCGGCCTCGTTGGCTTTCCAAGTCATCAGGGCGGCCGCGGGCAACAACAGCGGCACGGCGGCCCTCACACAGGGGTCGCCGCCCGCCCGCAGGTTCCCCAGTCCGAGGGAAGCGACAGTGGCTCTGCGGTCCTGGCGCAGCACCCACCGTGGGCTGCGCGCAGAGGACAGGGGGCGGCGGGGAGACATCCGGTCCGTAGGCATCGGCGGCCGAGCTGATAAGCAGCAATTGCCGATACGAGCGTCAGGGCGCCCGGGAGAAGCTGCAGAAGCGTCTACTTCCAGGGGAGCGCACGTATGCACACACAGCGCCAGCCGGGCCGGGGCCGGTCTTCGGACGGGCCCGGCCGACCTGCGATCTCACCGGCAGCCGGACGAAATCGCCCGCACGCTGCCGCTGCCGGCATCCTCGACCATGCCGAGCACGATCGGGGCGAACGGGGCGATCTACACCGGCCCCGCCAAGATCGCGTCACACCCATCACAACACGGCCGGACCGGCTCGGAGTCGCTCCGGCCGATGCCTCGGCAGAACGCTGATGCTGCCGAGATGCCCGGCGGCAGCCCGACCGCTGCCCTCGCTCGCGACGTGATCCACTCGGCAGGCTGGAGGGAGTGCTTGCCTGCGATTACCTGGCCCCGTCCACAACGGCCGTCGGGAGCACAGACGGCGTGAGAGTAAAGGCATGATGGTGAATTCGGATGGCACAACGGCGAGACATCGACCGTGCGGCGCCGCAGAGTTGGCCGTGAGCGCCGAACACACCGGTGTGACATCCATGCGGATGCCATGGCACTCGGATGCCATGGCATCGGCACGCGGAGACCACTGGCCGCAGCGGACCGTCCCTCCCCTAAGTGACATCCACCCCTTCATTTCTCCGCGCAGCCAGTGCCATGCACGGCGCTGACCACCTGCCCGCTCCGGTAGCCGGGCCGCAGTGCGCACGGGCGCGCATCACCAAGGAGTACGTTCATGATCGAGTCCATGCCATCGGTTTTCGACGAGCTCGTCGCGGCCGGTCCACCGGACGCCGGTACCTCCTTGTTCGACACCGCCTGTGTCCTGGGCGGCAGCGTCGCCGGGCTGTTGGCCGCGCGGGTTCTGTCCGACCACGCACGCCGTGTTGTCGTCGTGGAACGCGACAACCTCGACGGGCCCGTCGGGTCACGGGCGGGAGTGCCGCAGGTCCAGCAGGTACACGCACTGCTGCCTTCCGGCCTGCACTGGATCGAACGCTGGCTGCCGGGATTCACCCAGGACGCCCGGGACAAGGGCGCGGTCCTGGGCACTCCCGCTCAGGTGCTCATCACCCACGACGGCTCCTACCAGCCGAGCGGCTCCGTGGCGCACTCCCTGCTCACGGCCAGCCGACCCTTCCTCGAAGCCCGTCTGCGCGACGCGGTGACGGCCCTGCCCAACGTATCCGTCCTTCGCGCCAGGGTGACGGGACTGGATTACCGTGACGACGCCGTCGGCGCGGTGCGGTACGTCGGCGACGAACCGGGTGTCCTCGCCGCGGACTTCGTCGTCGACGCGATGGGGCGCGGCAGCAGACTGGCGGAGTGGCTGGAACAGGACGGTTTCGACAAGCCGGCGATCGAGCGGCTGCAGAGCCCGATCAACTATGCGACCGCCCTCTTCGAGCGTCCCGAGCAAGCGGTCGACCTGGAGGTGTCGACCGCACTCGGGACCTTCACCCCGCAGTACAGAACCGACGGGGTGTCCATCGCCACCCTGTCCGCGGTGGAGGACGAGCAGTGGATCGTCATGCTGGTGGGCTTCGGCGAGGACCGGCCAGGTGCGACCACCGAGGAGTTCCGTACGGTGTGCGCGAGTATGCCCGAGGTCTGGCGCGAAGCCACCAAGGGCGCCGTCACCCGCGACGTCGTCACCTACCGACAGGCCGACAGCCGGCGACGCGACTTCGTCGGCGCGAACCGTCTGCCGGCGCGGCTCGTCGCTGTGGGGGACGCCGTGGCCTCCTTCAACCCCATCTACGGCCAGGGCATGTCCTCGGCGGTGCTGCACGCCTCATGCCTGTCCCGGTACCTGGTCGGCGGGCACCGTTTCGACTCCCCCGCCACCGCGTTCTTCGATCTGCAGCAGGTGGTCGTGGACGCCGCGTGGGCCGTGTCCGCCGGCGGCGACATGGCACGCCTCGACGCGCTGAACGGAACCGACGTGCCCGAGGACGTCCGCCGCCGGCGATGGGCCCTCGAACAGATCATGACCGCCGCCATGAGCGACAGCACGGTCGCCCGGGCCTTCAACGATGTCTCCTTCATGCTCCGCCACCCGGGCACCCTGGCCGACCCCGCACTGCTGGAGCGAGCGGTGGCGGTCACCAAGGAACAGCTCTGACCGGCTCCACGCACTACTGGAACACCACCGTTCTTGAGAACGGCACTCTCAGGGCCGAACGGTTATGCACAGCGCGCACGCAGGACGTCAATGAGCCCGGCTGACCCGAGAGTTCGTATGTGGGAGCTGACCGGCGGGATCCCCCGCTCGCGCAGTTCAGTACGGTGCCGCCCGTCGTGATCGCCCAGTCACACTGCCGGCGCCCTCACCGACCCGCCCACAACATCAGGGCCTCACACCGCCCGCACGCCTTCACGGTCTTCGAGGGCGCTGATGGTGCTCCTGAAGATCGCGGGTACGGGGTTCGTCGCCCGGCGTGGTGGCGATGTCGTCGGCCGTGCGGCGCGCTGCCGCGAGTTCGGCGGCGGTCGGGTCCAAGGACAGGCGGACCTCGAACAGCCGGCGGGCCTCGTCGGAGTTCATCACGGAGACCCGGACGTCGCGGTGGGTCTCGACCGTGAGCAGCCCCTCGCTGCTGAGGAGCCGGATCGCCTCGCGCAGGGGCGTGACGCTGTTCTTCGTGTGCGTCAGGCGGTGAAGTCCGTTGTGGACTCGGCGCGTTGCGGGGAGGTACGGGCCGACCGCAGGTGGTCGTGGAGGGCCGCGAAAGCCGTGCAGGTGAGTGGGAGGGTCACGGCCGCGGTGACCAGGATGCCGACGATGACGGGCGCGAGGATGCCGGCGTAATACGCGGCGAAGAAGTTACCCGTGGCCTGTTCGAGGGAGGCGCGTACGAGGGGGCGCAGCGGCAGGGCGAGCTGCGTCACCAGCCGGACCAGCCCGGCGATGAGCGCGGCCGAGGGCAGGGCGAGAGCGAGGACACGGGTCATTCCGGTGCGCGTCCACGTCAGCGACCAGGAACGGCGCAGGGCTGCGCGGGGGCCGAGGCCACGGGCCGCGGCGGCCGGGGCGAGGGTGAGCGCGAGGCGCAGCAGCACGGCGGCGAACACGGCGGCGGCAGGAGAGGCCGCGACGAGTGCGTAGGGCCACGATCCGCGTTCCAGGGGCTGCGGGGTGTCGAGATGACTGCCGGTGAGACTGTTCGCCACGGCTCCGACGAGCAGCGGCAGGGGCCATACGATCAGGCCGCGCAGCGCGTACACGGCGAACACCGGTCGCAGCCGCGCGGGGACCGCTCCACGTGACCGGGTCCGTTTGCGGGGGTCCTTGAGGCCCTGCCGCGACCGCCCGGGAGCACACGGTCTGCAAAGCCGCGCTGCCGGCGCCGAGAAGGGCCAGGAAGATTGGGAGCGTGCAGAGGGCGACCCGTACCAGGTCGGTGTGGTCGTGGGAGTAGGGGTCCTCGATGTGCCGGTACCAGATGCGTTGGTTTCGCATGTGGGTGAAGAGGGGCCAGGCGAGGGCGAATATCGCGGCCGTCGTCAGCAGCCCGGCCAGTCCGGTCAGGCCGACGACGCGTACCGTCGCACCCGCCAGAGTGCCCCGGTGCCGGCGCAAGACGGCGAACGCTGTTGCCATGACGCCGCGTTCCGGACTTCCGCCCGTCGTCGGCACCGGGTGGTCGTGCTGTGTGAGCATGGGGCGAGCCTTCTGTACGTTCCGAGTCCGTTCCGGACAAGGACGCCGGGCGGGCCGGGCACGGTTCTCCGGACGAGTCACGGTCTTGGCGGCAGGGCCGGAAGTCCACACCTCGCGCCCGGTACGGACGGTTGCGCACGAGGCGGGCGCCGGAGCGGGCTGCGGAGCCGTGCGTACATGACGAATCCGGGGTGTTCTTCGGGCGGCCGAGGGGCTGGAGGGCCAGGTCGAGCCGGGTCGTGACTGGGTGCTACCGCAGGTAATCTCCGGCCTGGGCTCCGAGGACGTTCAGGAGAGCCAGAGCCTCGGCGCCCGGGGATCCCGGCGGCGCGCTGTAGAGCACGAGGTGCTGGTCGCGGTCCGTGAGTGTGAGCGTGTCGCAGTCGACGGTGACTTCCCCGACGACCGGGTGCCGGAAGGACTTCGTGAGCGTCGGTACGGACTGCACGTCGTGCCGCTCCCAGAGCCGGGCGAAGTCGGGACTGGTGTCGCGCAACTCGTCGACGAGGCCGGTCACCGCGGGATCCGTGGGATAGCGGGCGAGAGCGACCCGGAGTTCCGCCACCACTCGGTGGCGGAACTCGGCGGCGTCGGAGACTCCGTACAGCGAACTCTCCGTGATCTCCGGCCCGGTGAACGCCCTGCGTGCGAAATTGCGGTCCTTGGGGGCGTGCGCGGCGAAGTCCTCCATGAGCGCGGCTGCGAGGTCGTTCCACGCGAGAACCTCGAACGCGGCGGACATCACGAAGGCGGCCGTCTGCGGCAACCGCTCAAGGAGGGTGAGGATGCTCGGGCGGACGTCGCGCCGGTGCAGCCGGGTACGGATCGGCGCGGTACCCGCGAGGACGTGGAGGTGGTCGGCCTCGGCGTCGGTCAACCGGAGCGCGCCCGCGATCCCGGCGAGAACCT
This sequence comes from Streptomyces sp. NPDC059255, assembly GCF_042752355.1. NCBI lineage: Bacteria > Bacillati > Actinomycetota > Actinomycetes > Kitasatosporales > Streptomycetaceae > Streptomyces > Streptomyces sp. NPDC059255. The sequence goes on along the minus strand of NZ_JBHYZP010000017.1, from coordinate 68,176 downwards.
CGCCCGACGGCCTCGGTGCCCGGCCCTGTTCGAGCCGGACGTAGTACTCCGTGGAGATGTGCGCGAGCACCGCGATCTCCTCGCGGCGAAGCCCCGGGGTCCTGCGCCGCGGGCCTGAGGGGAGGCCGACGTCCTGCGGCCGGAGCCGCTCGCGCCGGCTGCGGAGGAATGCCCCGAGTTCCTGCTTGTCCATACCTGAAGTGTGCGCCCTGGCCGCCAGCGGATCGTAGTACTGGCTGTGCCTGTATCCGGTACCGATCCGGAACGACGGTGGTGGCATGACAGAAAACACCACCACCGCACCCATCGGCCTGCTCACCGGCAAGGTCGTGTTCATCACCGGCGCCAGCCGCGGCATCGGCGCGGCCGCGGCCCGGCTCTTCGCCTCCGAGGGCGCCGCCGTCGTGCTCTCCGCCCGCGGCGCGGACGCCCTCGACCGCATCACCGCCGAGATCCGCGCCCACGGCGGTGTCGCCGACGCCGTCCCTCTGGACCTCGCCGACCGGGCGAGCATCCGCGCCGCGGTCGACCGCGTCGAAGAGCTGCATGGGCGGCTGGACGGCGCCTTCAACAACGGCGCGGCGATCCAGCAGCCCGGCCCGGTCGACACCACCAGCGACGAGGACATCGACGAGCAGTTCGCCGTGAACTTCCGCTCGCACTGGACGGCCATGACCGCTGAGGCCGCGCTCATGCGGCGAGGCGGCGGCGGGGCGATCGTCAATACCTCCAGCATCGGCAGCCGCCGCGCGAACCCCGCCCTGCCCGCGTACGGGGCCATGAAACGCGCGCTCAACAGCCTCACCGAGACCGCCGCGGTGAACTGGGCCCGCGACAACATCCGGGTGAACGGCATCACGCCCGGCGGCACCGCCACGGAAATGATCGACGCCTGGGAAGCGGCCACGCCCGGCACCGTCGAGCGGCTGACCGCAACGATCCCGCTCGGCCGGATGGCCGAGCCCCGGCAGATCGCCGAGGCTGCCGCATGGCTGCTCAGCGACCGGGCATCGTACGTGACCGGCGCGATCATCCCGGTCGACGGCGGGGCCGGTGCCTGAGCCGCGGAGTGCGCCGGCCGAGGCGGACCCGCGTGCGGCGGTCGACCTCGGCAGAGCCTCCAGGACATGCCCCCGGTTGATCGACTCGGTGGCCGGGGCATGTCTGAGCCGGTTACTCGCCGGCGGCCCGGCCGGCGATCGGGGCGGTCGTATCACGGTCAGTGACCGGTGGCCGAGGAGCGCTGCTACGGCAGTCGACAACACCACGCTGGATGCGACTCTGCGGCCCGGTGGGATCCGTGCTGTGGGGCGCGGGTTCGGAGCAGCCGCTCGGACGGCTGCTCCGAACCCCCGGCCGGTCAGTTGACGGCCAGAACAGCCCTGTTGTTCGTGAGATCGGGGTCGAAGTCGAAGGGGTATTGGCCGAACTCGCCGTATGCGGGGTGGACGCTCACGGCACCGGTCGCGCCGGGCACCACGGTGTCGACCCGCACGGAGAACGCGAACGTGCGCTGCGTGTCCTCCAGCACCCAGTACTGCAGGTCGCAGTCGTAGCGCGGGGCGCCCGTCCGCTTCGGGTAGTAGCCGCCGTCGAGGGTGCGCGGGTAGCAGTCGGACGGCACGCCGGTGACCGTGGTGCCCTCGGGCACGATCAGCCGGACCTGGGCGGCCGCGTCGCCGGAGCCGAGGTTGCCGAACCAGGCGGGGCCGTTGTTCTTGAACGTGAGCTCTGCTGTGACCGTCTCCCCCACCGCGCCGGAGACGGCGTCGCCGGTCACCGAGAAGTCCGCGGTGTTCTCCACGCCGATCTGGAGGATCTCGTAGTCGTTCTGGGAGTCGATGTCCTGGGCGCCGTCGCCCGGTTCGACATCGATGTCCAGCCGCTCGTTCAGCGCGTGCGAGGCGAGTCGCACCGTCAGCGGCTCGGGCAGCGCGAAGGAGTCGCCCGGCGCCAGCACCTGGTCGAACGTGCAGGCTGCCTTGGTTGACGGTGCGAAGTCGTTGCCGTCCGTCGTGGTGTAGGTGCAGGCGTCGTACCGGGTCAGATCCGTCAGGCCGTACGAGGCGTACAGCGCGACGGTGAAGCCGTTCGCGCTTCTGTTGCCGTTGTTGGTGACCTTGAACGGGATCGTCCGCTCATCGCCGGGCCGACCGTCCTCGATGTCGGCGACGGGCTCGATGGCGAGATCGGGCCCGGCGCCGACGGTGAGCGTGGTGTCGAAGCTCTCGTGCGGCGCGGTGAGCGTGCCGTCGGGCCCGCCGGTGGCCGTCGCCTCGTAGGTGATCCTGCCCTGCGCGCCGACTTCGGCACCGTCGGCGGCGCGCACTGTCAGGAACACCTGGTCCTCGTAGTCGCCCCCGATCACGGGCACCACGGGGACGTCGCACACCGCGCTCGTGCCGCTCGGCGTGCAGTTGTCGGGCCAGGTCACTTCGGCGACCCCGGCAAGGTCGGAGACGTCGATGCTGAGCCTGCCGTCGGTCACCGTGAAGTTCTTGTTGTCGTGGTAGATGCCGACGCCGAGGGTGCGGGGCTGCGGCTCACCGCCGTCGATGCCGAGCGGCAGCGTCTGCTCGTACGGCTCGTTGATCCACAACTGGTCGGTCTGCGGCGGGTCGTCGTCAGCGAACGCGGGCGCGGCGACGCCGACAGTCAGCAGACCGGCCGCCACCGCCACGGCGGCGCCGGATCTGAGACGTACCGGGCGTCCAGCAGAGAACAGTCTCATTGCTACCCCCCAAGGGTGTGGTAACGCGACTGACGCGCCGGCAGCCCCGGCGCACCTGAAGGATCATCACACGGAAGGAATCCCACCGCTCCCCGGTTTTTCGGCCCTGTAGCGGAGGGATGAATTCACCCTCGTCGACAGCCGACGGCCCCTGATCACTCCGTGTCCGGGCCGTCTCCCTGCCTGAACTGCTGATGCCGGCACAGGCCGCCGGTTGTTCTTCACGAACCGGCGACTCCGCGAAGGGCGTTGGCCGAAGAGACTCACCAGCAGCTTCATGCCTCGACGATGACGGTGCCATGGCTGATTCCGGACGTCGCCGTGACTCATCTTGTCGGTCATGTGCCAAGTAAACAGGTGGCCACTGACAACGGGCCCTTCGATCAAGTTGTCACGTCGGCATCAGACACAGCTTCCGAGTTCATCTCGCCGGACGCCGAGCTTCCGGCCCGTCAGCTCTTGGCGCATGGTGTGGAAGGGCGTCACGTTTTCGGAGACCGGTACGGCGCGGCGGGCACTTGGTGCTCACCGTCAGCGCCGATTGACTGCGATTCCCCTGTCGACCCGCCCGCCCTGATGGTGTGCTACTGAAAGAACGGTGTTCCATACCGACGGCGTACCGCCGGGCAAGGACCATCTGCCGCTGATCCCCAAGGGCACGGTGGGTCTGACCATCGATGGGCATGACAGTCTGTACGGACCGTCGGGGATGCGCACCAACGAGTCCTCGCGGCCGTTCGAGATCCGGCTGGGCACCCGTTCCTGCACCGCCGCCGATGTGCCGCGGCTGGAGACGGTCCTCGCGGACCCGGCACTGCGCACCCGCCCGGTCCACGAGATCACCCACCGCTGAGGCTTCACCCACCACGCCGTCTTCATCCGCGCCTTCGCCCTGGGGAGGAACGCGACCGTATGACGGAGGGCATCACCTTCCTGACCCGCAACCGGTACGCGACGGCGAGCGCCTCGGCGCGGTGCGCGACGGTAACCGCTCCGGCTTGCTCCCTCCGCCGGTACAATCGGCAAATAATTTGAACATGTTCAATAAGAGGGGAACAGGTCATGCCCGAGCCGACCATGCCCACCCGGACGGACACTCCCGCCGATGCCCTGGGGCCCACCGCACTTGTTCTCGGCGCCCTCTCCACGGTGGGCGTCTGCGCGCCCGCACTCTTCCTGTTCCCCTGGGCGGTCATCGCCGGAGCCCTCGCCGTCACTCTCGGCGCGACGGGTATCCGCTACGCCCTCCAGGGAACCGGCCGCCTGTGCACCGCTGTCGCGGGGACCGTCCTCGGCGCCGTCGGATTCGTCGGCACCGGGGCTCTCATCTGGGTGCTCGGCGTTTCCTGAAGCGTGTCGCAGAAGGTTGCGGGCGGGCAGGTTGGGGCTGGTCCGGTCATGCGGTCAGGGCGAGGTCGTGCCTATGGGCGACGGCCTGGACCGGGGCGTTTGCGGTACGGGACGACAAGGTAGGCGTTTTCGGCACGGTTGCGGCGTCGGCGATCTCCAGTGGGTCGACGTGGCGACAGTTGGAGAGGCGAGCCAAGGCCGAGCACTCCCAGTGGCGCAGACAACTGCGACGAGACGCGTACAGCGCTTTCCTCGCCCCGGCCGATGAGACGCGCAGCGCTCTGAAGATGGCTGCACGAGCACTGATCGGCGATGCCCCAGACGTGGCGGAGGCCGACCGGCGGCTCCGGATCGCGCAAGATCAGTTGGTTCTGGCGCAGGCGGCTTGGGCCGGCCTCACAGTCGAGGGGCCCGAGTCGGTGGAGCAGGCCGCCCACAGCGTTCACCTGGGGCTCCACTCGATGCATACGACTCTTCTCGCCTGGCGCGACTCCTCGGGTGCCCCGGATCGCAACGTAAAGTTCGTCGAGCGTCACGCTGTCGAGGTGACCATGGTCTCCGAGCGCCTCGGCAGCTTCACGTCGGCGGCGCGAGCCGCTTTGGACGACACGAACCTTCCGTCAGGCAGGCGCAGTTGACGGTCCGGCGCGAACCCGCGGCGCGCTCGGCCGGCCCCGGTTCGGCGGGACGGATGGCGCCGGGGCTGACGCCGTGTTCGCCGGTCAGGGTGGTGATGGAGCGGCCCTCCGGGTACGCGGTGCGGACCGGATCGATCCGCCCGGCCGGGGTTGCCGGGCGGCGGCCGCCCCATGAACTCCACCGTGGACAGCAACTCGCCTGTGCGCGGGTGGCCGGCGGTGAGGTCCATCGGGGACGGCGCGCCGCCGTGGATACGCGGGGCGAGACGACCGCGGTGGAGGATCGAGCACGTCGAGGATGTACCGGGGCCCGCGCACGAGACCGAACATCTCGGAGACGTGCACGGTGTCGCCCCGTCGCGCGTACATGAGCGGCTCATCGGACGTCGGCCGCTGGAGCGGGTGGAGGTGGCTGGAGGTGCCCGCGTCCTCCCCGGAATGTCCGGGCTCGGTGAACGCTTCCGCCGCCTGTCGGCGGGCGATGGCGAACTCAAGGAGCCAACGGGGTAGCCCGCACGGCGATTTGCTGCGGCTGCGGCGTTCGGATCCGGCCCGGCAGAAAGCCAGGAAAGCCAGGTCAGCGTCGGCTTCGGGCCAGGTCCCCGACTGTCAGCGGTGGATCGCCGAGCGCGAAGAGCGGTTCCGGTGGCACCGACCGGTCAGCGGAACGCGGGGGCGTTGCGGGCGGCCCAGTCGGCGAAGGGACGCGGAGCGCGGCCGAGGACCCGTTGGACGTCCGGGCTGACGCGCAGCTCGGCCGGGTTCGGGGAGCCGAGGATGTCCAGAGTGTCGTCGGCGAGCTCCGCCGGCATGCTCCGGGTCATGCCGGCCTTGGCCTCGTCGCGGGTGAGCTCGTGGAACCTCACCGGCGAGCCCAGCTCGGTGGCGATGGCCTCCGCCTGCTGGCGCGGAGTGATCACCTCCGGGCCGGTCAGCTCGAACACACCCCTGGTGTGCCGGTCGTCCAGCAGGCAGGCCGCCGCGACCGCGGCGATGTCCGCCGGGTCGATGATCGGCACCCCGACGTCACCGAAGGGCGCGGCGACGACCCGTTGCGTGCGGACGGACTCGGCCCACCACAGGGCGTTGGAGGCGAAGCCGCCCGGCCGCAGGATGGCCCACTCCAGGCCGGACTCCCGCAGCAGATCCTCCAGCGCGCGCATCGCGATCCGCGTGGCGCCGAAGGGCCTGGTCACCACCCCCAGTGTGGAGAGCAGGACGACCCGGCGGACCCCGCTGTCCGCGGCTTCGCCGATGATGTCGGCAGGGCGGGCGCCCGTGGCGTGCAGGTCGCCGGAGAGCAGCAGGAACAGCGCCTTCGCCCCGGCCAGCGCGGGCTTGAGGCCGGCCGGCTCGGCCAGGTCGGCCGCCACATGACGGACGCCGTTCGGCACCACGGCCGTGTGCCGTGACACCGCCGTCACCTGCTCGCCCGCCTCGGCCAGCGCCTGCGTCAACGGCCGGCCGATATTCCCGGTAGCCCCGGTCACCACGATCATGATCAGCTCCTTGTCGGATGTCTTCTGTGGTCTTCACGCTAGGAGACTGGGCTAACTCTTGGTAAGGACATACCTAGAGGTAAGCTGATGACGTGACAGGAAGCGTGCAGCGCAGACAGGCCGGTGCAGCGGAGCGGTATGACGTGTTTCACACTGACTGCCCCGCGCGCGATGTGGTCGACCATGTGACCAGCAGGTGGGGCATCTGGGTGCTGATCTCCTTGCGGAGCAACGAACTCCGGTTCTACGAGCTGCGCGAGAGCATCCAGGGCATCAGCGAGAAGATGCTCGCTCAGACCCTGCGCGCGCTGGTCCAGGACGGCCTGGTCTGGCGGGAGGTCGAACCGACGACGCCGCCCCAGGTCACCTACGGACTGACCGAGTTCGGCCGGGACGTCGGCGAGCCGCTGACGGATCTGTTCGACCGGATCACCCGGCGACTGCCGCCGCGCAACGCGGGATAGCACGGTGGTGGCCGGGCACGCATCCGCGACGCGGTGGACATGTTGCTGAGCCAGATCCTCGCCCTGATCCCGTAGCGCCCTACGGCCGCCCCGAACGCGCCGCATGACCTCCAGATGGAAGAACACGTTGTGCCGTGATCCGTGCCCGGCACAACGGCGAGGCCGGCAGCGGATCGACAAGCATCTGGGCGTCTCCCGATAGCCGGTGTGGAAGAAGTACCAGCTCGCCCGTTCCACCGAGGATGTCGACCCCGCCTACGCGAAGGCCGGATCGCCTTCGGTCGTACGGGGCGACCTGCTGCAGCGCGCCGACACGCAGGGCCGCGGATCAGAACCTCACCCTCCGGTGTGGTGAACGAGGCGCCGACCGCACGGTCCAACCACCTGGCCGCACCGCACCGCGACGCCGGCCACTCCTTCGGGCCCTGACCGCGCCGTTCGTCGTGCCCGGCCCGGCGGGCGTCGCGGTGCGCACGGCCACAGGAAGCACTTCCGCCGTCCGATCTCCCGCTTGGCGCCGCTCCACAGGGACACAACTACGCAGGGCTCGGTTCAGCCTGCGAGGCGGTGTGCGAGATGGAGCAGATCCGCCAGGTGCAGCACTCGTCCGTCGAATCCCGGGAGGGGGAGATGGAGCGGCTGGGTCCAGCGGGCGGGGATTGCGTCCAGCCCGTAGTACGCACCCGCGAGGCCTCCGGTCACCGCGGCGACGGTGTCCGTGTCACCGCCGAGATCGATCGCCGCGCGTATCGCGTCTTCGAAGCCGGTGGTGGTACGCAGGGCCCAGACCGCGGAGCCCAGGCAGGGCCAGACGGCACCGTTGAACTCGGTCGCCTGATCGGGGTGCCAGTCGGGCGCGAGGACGGTGGCGTAGCGGCCGCGGTGGTCGGGGTGGACGAGAGCCAGGATGTGCGGGAGCGCGGTGAGGGGGTCGGTGTCCTCGAACGTGACGCGGACGAGCTCGTGGAAGATCGCGGTGCCCTCCCAGGCCGCGCAGTCACCGTGGGTGAGGGCAGCGATGCGGCGGGCCGCGTCCATGCTGGCCTTCCGACCGGCGGCCGCGAAGTGGACCGCGGAGGTCGATGCCCGCATCAAGGAGCCGTTTCCCGCTGCTCGCTGGTTGACCCGGGCATGCGTCACGGCGGCGAGGTCCCAGGGCATGCCGTTGGTCAGGACGTCCTCGGTCTGCAAACCGATGTCCTTCGGCTCTGACACCGCCCACCGCTGGAAGCGGGCGAAGATGTCCGGCAGATCCAGTCCGCCCCGCTCCAGCAGCGACTCCGCGACCAGGACGGCCATCTGCGTATCGTCAGTGGCCTCGCCGGGGTCCCAGCCACCGCCTCCGCACATCTCGCCACCGGCACCAGGCACGGGAAACCGCGCGGAGAACGCTCCCTGCGGACCGAACTCGAAGGGGCCGCCCAGGGCGTCACCCACCGCCGAGCCGACGATCACGCCGGCGGCCCGCTGAATCCGCTTCATCCGCGCAGGCTATCTGCGCCGCGCCGACTGCCGCGCGGCGTGCTTCCTTCGCCGTCTGGGCGGCCGGCGCGGGCGGCCGGTCCGCAAGGTGGGGTCAGCTTGTGGGCCAGGTACGCAGGAGGGCGGCGATGTCGCGGGCGGTGCAGGTGGGGGTGAGGAGGATGTCGCGTAGTGCGGTGGCGTGTTCGTGGGTGGGTTTGACGGTGATGCCGGAGGCCTCCAGGTACATGACGCCGGTGGCGGCGGCGACGGCGAGGTTGGAGCGTTCGAGCCATCGGCAGCGCCCGAGGGTGTGCACCAAGGCGGCGGCGCGGGTGTAGGGACCGTCGTAGACCGGCTGTTCGAGCAGTTCGGCGCGGTGCCGGGCGCAGGCGGCGACAGGGACACCGTAGTCGTCGGGGGCGGGGTCGCCCGCGCCGGCGAGTTCGGCGACCTGCAGGATCCAGGAGACGTCGATGTGCAGGTCCATTACGCGGCGTGGGCTCCTGGAGCATCCGTGGCCTTCTCGGCCTCGTCGAAGACGTGCTGGTGTTCGTCGAGGAACCGCCCGGCTGCGCTGACGGCGCGTGCGCGCAGGCCGCTCGCGTCCTCGAGAACGAGCTGTGCGAGGTAGTCCCCCAGAGGCAGTCCCCGGTCGACGGCCCGCTTGCGTGCGAGTTCGGCGATCTCGGAATCGACTCGGGCACCGAGCTGTGTCTTGGCCATACCCGCATGGTAACAGTTGTTACCATGCGGGTACACCCCTCCCGCCGGACTCCCACTCAGCGGCGCCCTTCCCACGCCTCATGAGCGCCGGCCTCAGAGGGAACGACGCGGACAACGGTGACGGTGAGCCGAGGCGGCCATTGGATGGAACGCGAGACACTGCCCCTGCCGCCCTCTGCGACCGCTCCCGCCTCGGCCAGGACCACTCCGGGAGGCTCGGCGGCGGGCGGGACCGATGCGGAGCGTCCCGCCCGCCGCAGGAGCACTCGATCGGGCCCGGGGTGTTACCAGTTCTGGCGGGTGGGTGAGATGACCAGGTCGTTGACGGTGACGTCGGCGGGCTGGTCGAGCGCGTAGACGACGGCGTCGGCGATGGACTCGGGGCTGATGGCGATGGCGTTGAGCTCCTGGGCAACCTGCCGTCCGACGGGGTCGGTGACCTTGTCGGCCCAGCCGGTGTCGATGACGCCCGGGCTGATCGTGGAGGCCTTGATGCCCTCGCGGACGCCGAGTTCCCTGCGCATGGACTCGGTCATGGCCTGGACGAAGAACTTTGTCGAGCTGTAGACACCGGCGCCGTCGCCGACCTGGTGTCCGGCGACCGAGTCCATGTTCAGGATGTGGCCGGACTTCTGGCGGAGCATCACGGGAAGGACGGCGTGAACGCCGTTGAGGTATCCGCGGATGTTCACGTCGAGCATCCGGTTCCAGTCGTCGAGCGCGAGGTCCTTCCAGTAGGAGAAGAGCATCAGGCCGGCGTTGTTGACGAGGACGTCGATACGCCCGTAGGTGCCGACAGTGAAGTCGGCCAGCGCCCGCATGTCCGCGGCGTCGGCGACGTCGGTGAGCCTGGCGACCGCGGTGCCGCCGGCCTTCTCGATGCCGGCGACCAGTTGGTCGAGGGCTTCCTGGCCACGGGCGGCGAGGACGACCTTGGCGCCGCGGGCGGCGAGGGCCTTGGCGCTGACTGCTCCGATACCGGAGGAGGCGCCGGTGATGACGACGACCTTGTCCTGAAGGTGGTTCATGGAAATCTCCCGGTGGGGTGGTTCCGCGCGTCTTCCCTGGTGAGGGCAGGGCGGTAGAGGTCGCAGGGGTCAGCGCCCGCCGCGCCTGACGACGTAGGCGTACTGCTCGGGCCAGCGGGGCTCGGCGTCGAGTTCGAGCGCGGCGTGCTGGGGCCAGTAGGGGTTGCGCAGCAGTTCACGGCCGAGAAGGACCGCGTCGGCCTGCCCGTCGGCGACGATCTCCTCCGCCTGTCGCGGCTCCGTGATGATGCCGACAGCAGCGGTGGGGATGCCGGTGGCCTGGCGGGCCTGGGTGGCGAAGGGCACCTGGTAGTTCGGTCCGGAAGGGATCTTGGCGTCGCGGACCATACCGCCGGTCGACACGTCGAGCAGGTCGACGCCATGGGCCTGGAGTTCCTTGGCGAGGCGGACGGTGTCGTCCCCGGTCCAGCCCTCGCGCTCGTCCTGCGGGTTCTCGGTCAGCCAGTCGGTGGCCGAGGTACGGAAGAAGACCGGCAGGTCCTCGGGCCACACCGTGCGGACGGCGTCGACGACCTCCAGGGCGAAGCGGATCCGGTTCTCGAAGCTGCCGCCGTAGGCGTCGGTGCGGCGGTTGGAGGCCGGGGAGAGGAAGGAGTTGATCAGGTAGCCGTGGGCGCCGTGCACCTCGGCGACCTGGAACCCGGCGGCCAGCGCGCGGCGTGCGGAGTCAGCGAAGTCCCGTACGAGCCGCTGGATCTCGTCCACGGTCAACTCGTGCGGAACAGCCAGTCCGTCGTACGCGATCGCGCTGGGCGCCACGGGCCGCCAGCCGCCCTCGGCCTCGGGCACGTACCGGTCGGACAGCCAGGGCTTGTCCACCGAGGCCTTCCGGCCGGCGTGCGCGAGCTGGATGGCGGGGACGGCACCGTGCGCCTTGACGGCCTGGGTGATACGGGCGAATGCCTCCTGCTGGCGGTCGTTCCACAGGCCCAGGTCCCAGGGGCTGATCCGCCCGTCCGGCCGGACTCCGGTGGCCTCGGCCATGACCAGGCCCGCGCCACCGGCGGCGCGTGACGCCAGGTGGGCGAGGTGGAAGTCGGTGGGCGCACCGGTCTGCGGACCGTCGCAGGCCGCGGAGTACATGCACATCGGTGACATCCAGACCCGGTTGGGTATCTCAAGGGATCGCAGGGTGATGGGGGTGAACAGCACGCTCATGGTGATTCTCTTTCGGGCGGGAAAAGGGCAGGCCAGGAAGGCCGGCGGGGGAAGGGGAGAGTGGGAGGGCACGCGTTCACGGGCGGGGAAGGCCTCGGCGTCCGCGATCGGGGATCTCGCTGATGACTTCGGCGGTCCGGCCGTCAAGGGTCTTGCCGGGCCTCCGGCCGGGGCGACTTCGTGGTCAGGCCGGCAGGCGGGTGTCGAGGACGAAGCCGACCTCGATGAGCTGGCCCGGGAAGAACAGCGAGGCGACACCGACGGTGGAGCTGGTGGGGCGGTGGGCACCGAAGTAGGCCAGGTTCGCCGCCGCCATCGCCATGTTGTACTTCGGCAGGTCCACGATGAACTGGGTCTCGGAGACGACCTGGTTGCGCGTCGCGCCGTAGTGGGCGAGCACTCTCTCGAAGTTGGCGTAGGACTGCCGGAGCTGGGCGTCGAAGTCGTCCGGGTGGAGGAAGTTGCCCTCCTCGTCGTGGGAGAGCTGCCCGGAGACATAGATCGTGTCGCCGACCTTGATGGCCTGGGCGAAGCCGAACTCCTTCTCGCCGGAGACGTCGTGACTGTAGGAATCGATGGCGGTCATGGTGCTGCTCCCTGCTGGTGGTGCGGTCGTCGAGTGGAGTGGGGCGGGGTGGGGTGGGGCGGGGTGGGGTGGGGTGGGAGGTCAGGCGGCCGCGAGCTGTGCCGCGGCGTCGGCGACGGGGGTGCCGCCGGAGGTGAGCTCGATGATCACGCGGTTCAGGGCGGGCTCATGGAGGGCCGCGCCGATGAACGCGGCGACGTCGTCGCGGTGCACGTCGCCGTATTCGACGGCGGGTCCCGCCGTGACCATGCCGCTGCCGGGGGTGTCCAGGAGGGTTCCGGGACGGACGATCAGCCAGTCGAGAGCCGTGCGCGTCAGGTACACGTCGGCGGTCTTCTTGACCTTGACGTAGTGCTCGAAACCCTTGCCGCCCTCGCCGCCGCGCAGTGCGTCGGGGAACACCGAGACGAGCACGAACCGCGGCACCCCGGCGAGCGCGGCCGCGTCGGCGGCCTTCTCCAGGCCCTTGCCGTCGATGAGGGTCGTCTTGTCCGTCCCGGTGCCGTGCGCACCGGCCGAGAAGACGACGGCGTCATGGCCCCGCATCTTCTGCGCGAGTACGTCGACCGAGTCGGCGATGAGATCACCGATCACCGGAGTCCCGCCGGCCTCCCGCACGGTCTCGCCTTGAGCGGGCCCGCGATGCATGCCGGTCACCGAGTCCCCGCGTGCGGTGAGAAGTGGAGCGAGGCGGCGGCCGACTCCTCCGGCGGCGCCGATCTGGAAAACCTTCACGAATTCATCCTTTCGTTCGATGGGCGAGAGAGGGGCACGGTGTCCTCCGGTCGGGAAGCGAACACCTGGGAGTCATCGGCGAACGCCTCGGCCGGGACCGTCGACCGGTACGGCCAGGTGGAACCGGGGGTCGGCGGAATCGGAACAGTCACGGCGCCGCCTTTCCCGAGGCGAGTCCAGAGGGCCGAGCGCGCCATTGTCTCAATGTTTACATTGAGACAATATCCGAATGTTAACATGAGGACGCACGTTGAGGAGGTGCACGTCAGACATGAGTGATCAGGGCAAGGTGTCCCCGGCTCGCCGTCGCGGCCTGTCGGACGAGGTCGCGGACCGGATCCGGGAGGCCATCTTCAGCGGGGCCTACGCACCCGGCTCCCAGCTCCGCGAGGTGGAACTCTCCGCCGTCATGGACGTCAGCCGCGGCCCGGTGCGGGAAGCCCTGCGCGTGCTGGAGCGCGAGGGCCTGGTGCACTGCGCGTGGCATCGCGGAACGACGGTGACGGCTCTCTCCCCCGGGGATGTCGCAGAGCTCGACAGCCTGCGTGGCGCACTGGAAGACCTGGCCGTCCGCCAGGTGATCACGCACGCCTCGGACGAGGACCTCGCGTCCCTCGCCAAGGCAGCCGAGGTGATGAAGCCGGTTACGGACGTCCACGAGATGGTGCGACTGGACATCGCCTTCCACGACGCCGTCTTCGCCGCCGCCGGCCACCAGCGTCTCGCCGACGCGTGGGACGGCATACGGTGTCAGGTCCACTTGTTCCTGCTGACCCGGATCAACCTGAGCATCGAGGGATACCTCGGCTGCATCCCGCGCGAGCACCACGCGCTCGTCACCGCGCTGCGCTCCCGCGACACCGAAACCGCGCTCCGTCACTTCGCCGCGCACCGTCGCCACGCCGTCGACGTGGTGGCCGGGAGCACCGCCCCGGACTGAGATCGTGCGGGACGATGGGGCCCGGCGCCGCCGTGACGGGCAGGACGGTGCCGGGGAGCGCGTCGCTGCGAACCGGGCCTGCGCTCGTCAGCTTGGCAGCCCGCGCTGAGCGAGGCCGCTTTCGTAGGCGATGATGACGAGTTGGGCACGGTCACGAGCGTTCAGCTTGGTCAGGAGACTGCTCACGTGGGTCTTCACCGTCGGCAGACTGATGACCAGTCGCTGGGAGATCTCGGCGTTCGACAGTCCCTTCGCGATCAATCCGAGCACCTCCTGTTCCCGCTTGGTGAGTCCGACGAGCCGGGGAGCCGACCGAGCCGTGTCGTCGGTGTGGGAGAAGTTCGCGATGAGGCGGCGCGTGACCGTGGGGGCCAGTACCCCTTCGCCGGTGGCGATGACGCGAATGCCGGCGACCAGCTCGGACGGGGTGGCGTCCTTGAGCAGGAAGCCGCTTGCGCCCGCTTGGAGGGCCGGATAGACGTACTCGTCCATGTCGAACATCGTGAGGGCCAGTACCCGTACTCCGGTCATCGTCTCGTCGGAGCAGATCTCCCGCGTGGCGGCGATGCCGTTCATGACGGGCATCCGGAGATCCATCAGGACGACATCCGGTTTCAGTTGCCGCGCGAGTTCCACGGCTCTGACACCGTCGCCGGCCTCGCCTACCGCCCGCATTCCCGGTGTCGCATCGATGAGGACACGGAAGCTCCCGCGCAGCAGCGCCTGGTCGTCCACGATCAGTACCCGCAGCGCCTCAGTCACTCCGCGTCCTCCTGCGCTGCTCATGGGGGCCGTCGACTCCCACGGTCCTGGATGTTCCGCCGTGCCGACCGGGCCGAACGACTGTTGGGACCGTACAGGTCGGGGACGGAAGAGCGTCGGGTGTGTCCCGTCATGCGTCCCAGCGTGCGTGCCGGAGGTAGCCGAGGATCAGCGCCACCACGGTCCACACGAGCAGCACCACCGCTCCGATGTACCCGTCCGGCGAGCCGATGGTGAGCAGGTGTGTGCCGGCCCGGTCGGGGAAGTACCGTGCCACCTCCTTCGTCGCTCCTACGACGGACAGGATCTGAGATCCGGCGAGCACTGTCGGGAGCAGAACGGCGAGCGGGACGACGGCGCCGCGGGCCATCGCGGCGATGCCTGCCGCGAACAGGGTCATCAGCGTCAGATAGACCACCGCGCCGGCCAGGGCACGAGGGACGCCGCCCGCTTCGATCGAAGTGCCGTAAGGCCCGAGGGCGCACTGGGTGACCAGGTAGCTGATGACGGTGACGGGGATGGCGACGGCCGCCGCGGAGACGGCGGTGACGGCCATCTTCGCCGCGTAGAGCCGCCCGCGCCGGGGCACCGCGAGCAGCGAGACCCGCATCATGCCCGACGTGTACTCGCTGGAGACGATGAGCACACCGAACACGATCAGGGCGAGCTGGCCGTAGAGGATGCCGTCCAGGCCGGCCTGCTCAGGGGTGAAGTCGGAGCGGAGCCCCGGGTTGCCGGATTGAATCGCGCCCCTCGCCGACCATCCGCCCAGGGCGGCGATGAGGACACTGACCGGGACGAAGAGCAGCAGGGCGGTGAGGGTGCTGCGGATGCCGCGCAGCTTGGCGAATTCGGCCCGGACGGCCGCGAGCGTCTCAGACATGGGTGGCGCTTCCGCCGTCGCCGATGAGCTTGAGGAAGGCGTCCTCAAGGGAATCCGTGTGGCTGCTCAGCTCGTCGAGCGGGAGTCCGGCTGCCGCGGCCAGCCGGCTGATGGTGGCTGCCGGCACGCCGTCGACCTCCAGGCTGCCGTCCGGTGCGAGCCTCAGCGATGCCCCCTGCCGGCCCAGCGCGCTGGTGAGCCTGGCGAGTTCAGGTGTCCGCACGCGTACATACGTACGCCCGTGGCGTTGGACGAAGTCCGACATGCTCGTCTCGGCGAGGAGCTGTCCGCGGCTGATGACGATCAGATGGTCCGCGACCATGGACATCTCGGTCATGAGATGGCTGGAGACGAGGACGGTCCGGCCTTCGGCAGCCATGGAGCGCAGCAGTTCACGCAGCCACCGGATTCCCTCGGCGTCGAGACCGTTGACCGGCTCGTCGAGCACCAGAACCGGCGGATCACCGAGCAGGGCCGCGGCCAGACCGAGTCGCTGGGCCATACCGAGGGAGAGGGCCCCGATACGCCGCCGGGCCGCTCCCGTCAGGCCGACCTGCTCAAGGACTTCTCCGATGCGTCCGCGGGGAATCCGGTTGCTCCGCGAGAGCCACAGCAGATGGCGGGCGACGGTCAGGCCGCGATGCGGAGCCGACGTCTCCAGCAGGGCCCCGACGTGCCGGGCCGGACAGGTCAGCTCGTCGTAGGAGCGGCCGTCGATGCGTGCTGATCCGGCCTCGGGACGGGTGAGGCCGAGCATCATCCGCATCGTCGTGGACTTCCCCGCTCCGTTGGGTCCCAGGAACCCGGTGACGGACCCTGAGCGCACCGTGAAGGTGAGACCGTCCACGGTGGTGTGCTTCCCATACCGCTTGGTCAAGTTCTGTACGTCGATCACATGGTGAGTCTGGTCAGGCGCCTCACCGGCCGCATCGGTCCGGAGGCGGGACAATCGGACGGCTCGCGCGGGCTGGAGTCATACTCGCGAATGAGTCGTGCTCAGTACGGCAGCGTGGCAAGGACCCGGAATCCCGCGCCCGGTTGGGGACCGGCCCTGAGGGTGCCACCGTGGGCGGCGACCCGCTCCTCCATCCCGACGAGTCCCCATCCGCCACCGGGCACGGTCGATCGGCGCCCGGGCCCCGGGCCCTCGTCGGTCACGTCGATCGTCAACGTGCCATGCTCCGTGGTGAGACGCACCCTGCAGCGGGTCGGTGCGGCGTGCTTGACGACGTTCGTCAGCGCCTCCTGGACGATCCGGTACGCGGAGAGCGCGACGCCGTCGGGAAGTTCCTCCGCGCACCGCGAGCGCAGATCCACGCGGACACCGGCCGTTTCGGCGGTCCTGAGCAGAGCGGGCAGGTCCGACAGCCCGAGAACCGGCCGGAGGTCCTGAGCACCACCCTGCTGCTCCCGGCGCAGCACCTTCAGCGTGGCCCGCATGTCGCGCAGTGCCCTGCGGCTGACGTCCTCTATCACCGTCAGGGCTTCCCGCGCCTCCTCCGGGCGGGTGGCGAACACGTGGTTGGCGACGCCTGCCTTGACGGCGATCAGGCCCACGCTGTGCGTGACCACGTCATGGACGTCACGGGCGACGCGGAGGCGTTCCTCGGCCCTCGCCCGCTCGGCGGCATGCTCGACGGCGCGCCTGACGTTCTCCCGCCGCTCCCTGACGGCCGTGCCCGACGCCCAGGTGGCACCGAGGACGAGCAGGGCGAACACGGCCTGTGCGACCTTGGTTCCGCCCTGGTATCCCTGCCCTCCCGTCACCGTGAGCAGGAGCGCCCCCGCCGCGCACAGCCCGGCGACGAAAACGGCGGACAACCCTGGTTGCCGCGTCCTTGTCGCCGCCACCGCATACAGGGCGTACGCCGCGGCAAGAAACGGAGCCGGGCCGACACCCAGGGCCAGTGCCGCACAGGCCGTGGTCAGCACAACCCAGAAGACCGGCACGGGCCACAGCCGCCGGGCCACCAGCGGCAGCGCGCTGCTCAGCGACAGCAGCCACACGGTGCTGACGCTCACCTCGCCGCTGACGGCCGGCCGCAGTACCGACACCTGCGGGAGCAGTGCGAGCCCGAGTGCAGCCAACACATCGAGCGTGATCGGACGCCGACGAGGGACATCGCTCATGCCCTCAACGTAACCGAACGGCGTCTTCCCCCCACCCGGTAGGACTCCGGCCGGGGTCGGTGACGGCCAACAGGCCGGCCGCCTGTCCGGTGATGCCCGGGCCTGCGGATGGATGGCCTCTCCACGATGAGGAGTTGACGTGTGGTCCGCCGGGAAGGCCGTGCCGTCACCGTCGGGCTCTCCAGCAGGCCCAGGCGAGGCAGGCCAGAAGCCCGGTGGTCACCAGGTCGCCGCCGCGGATCGGCGCACCGGGTTCTTTGGATGCGATGCTGCCGACGGCGAGCGCCGCGAAGCCCACGGCCAGCCCGGCCCAGATACGTGCCACGTCCACCCCCACCACCGCGGATCCGACAGCCACCGTACCGCCGCTCGGAACATGGTGTCGGCCGCCCCCGGATCCCGGGCACCGGCAGCGCGGCGCGCGGCTGCAGGCCGTAGGGCGACAGATCAGCTACGGGCTGTGCGTGCCTGCCGTCGGGCCGGCACAGCCCGGTCACGTCTCCTCGGTGGCACGGACGCCGTACCCGCGCGGCGGGCGTGCGTCGTTCTGAGCGGCGGACTTCCGCTCCGGCGTTACGTCTTCGACGTCGCGGGCGTCCGCTAGTTCAGGGTCTGGAGGGCTTCGGCGCCGAAGGGAACGAGCTCGGACTCCTTGCCGTCGAGGATCTTGTTCGCCCACTGCGGGTCCGCCAGCATCGCCCGGCCGACGGCCACGAGGTCGAACTCGTCCCGCTCCAGGCGTTCCAGGAGACGCTCGACGCTGTCCACCCCGACGCGCGCGGTCCCGAGGGTGCTGGGGTCGAAAACGGCGTCCAGTCCTACCGAGCCGACCGTGATGACGGGCTTGCCGGTGAGCTTCCTCGTCCAGCCGGCCACGTTCAGGTCGAGCCCGGTCTCGGGGAACTCGGGTTCCCAGTAGCGGCGGCCCGAGGCGTGGAAGGCGTCGACACCGGCCTCGGTCAACGGGTCCAGCAGCGCCTGGAGTTCGTCCGGACCGGCGGCGAGCCGGGCATCGTAGTTGTACGCCTTCCACTGGGAGAAGCGCAGGATCACCGGGAAGTCGGGCGAGACCTGTTCACGGACGGCGGTGACGATGTCGGCGGCGAACTTCACCCGCGAGAGGACGTCGCCGCCGTAGGCGTCGGTGCGCCGGTTGGTCCGCTGCCACAGGAACTCGTCGATGAGGTAGCCGTGCGCGCCGTGCAGTTCCACGCCGTCGAACCCGATACGTTCGGCTTCCCGCGCCGCATCGCCGAAGGCCCCGATGATGTCGTCGATATCGGAAAGGGACAGCGTCTTTCCGGCTCCGGGGGTGCCGTCGAGCGCGATGCCGGACGGACCGACCGACGGGGCGTCGGCGAACGGCGGGTTTCCTGCCTTCCGCGTGATGCCGACATGCCACAACTGGGGCACGATCCGGCCGCCTTCGGCGTGCACGGCGTCGACGACGCCGCGCCAGCCGGCGAGCTGCTCCGCACCGTGGAAACGCGGCACGCTCTCCACGTCGCCCGCGCTCGGGTGATCGACGTAGGTGCCCTCGGTGACGATCAGCCCGGTTCCGCCCGCGGCCCGCCGCGCGTAGTAGGCGGCGACGTTCTCCCCCGGCACACCGCCCGGGGACTGGGCCCGGGTCATCGGAGCCATCACGATCCGGTTCCGCAATTCCATGGAACCCAGCGTGAAGGGCCTGGCCAGGTACTGAGCTGCGAGCGAAGGCATGAAGACGTAACTCCTCGGACGAGTAATATGTACTTTTCAAACGTACATATCTCACCCGCAAAGTGCAACTGTGACAAGTACTCTTTAAGGTCTGGGAGGGATGTCCGATAGGCTGCACTTGAGGAGAAAGGGTGGTACCCCCGTGTTGGACGTCCGGTTCTCCAGCGCCCTGACGACGTTGGTGTTCCTCGGCGTCGCAGCCGAGGAAGGCACCGCGGTGGTGAGCTCAAGCCAGCTCGCCGAGGGCCTGAACACCAACCCGAGCCTGGTCCGCAAACTCCTGGCCCCCCTCGTCAGGGACGGCTTGGTGGACTCGGTGAAGGGGCGCACCGGTGGCGCGAAACTGGCCCGCTCCCCGCAGGACATCCCGCTCGCCGAGGTCTACGTCAGCGTCATCGGCGACAAGCCACTGTGGACGTGCCGCCCCGAAGGCCGGCAGACCTGCCAGGTGTCGGCACACACCGCCGGGTTCTTCGCCCAGCTGACCGAGCGCGCCGAGCAGGCCGTACTCACGACGCTCGGCGACCAGACGCTCGCCGACGCCATGCACGAGCTGCGCTGCACGGACCACCACACCCGTCCGACCGTTCCGGCCACCGGCCGGACCCGCACCGGCGGTACGCGGGCTCGGGTGTGATCCGCTGACGTCGCCTCGCAATCCGTCGGGTGCGGCGCTCGGTGATCGGCGTCCCGGCCGTTGCCGACAACTCGTTCAGTGTGAGAGCCGGGCACGGGGCCGGGCTGCCACATCATGCGCAATTCGTGAAATACCGTGTTTCCATGGCGCGCGCCGGTGGTTCCCATGCCCATGGACCGGATGGGTCTGTGTCTTCGGGCCGGTCCCTCGCTCCGCTGCTCGCGGTCTGTGCGGGTTACTTCATGGTCATCCTGGACGTGACCGTCATCAACGTCGCCGTTCCGGTGGTGGGACGGGAGCTGTCGGCGTCCCTCACGGGGATCCAGTGGATCACCAACGGCTACACCCTGATCTTCGCGGGCCTGCTGCTCACCGGCGGCGCGCTGGGTGACCGGCTGGGCAACCGCCGGATCTTCTGCACCGGGGTGGTGGTGTTCACCGTGGCCTCGGCCGGCTGCGGACTGGCCTGGAGCACCGGCACCCTGGTCGCCGCCCGGCTCTTGGAAGGAGTGGGAGCGGCACTGATCGTGCCCGCCTCCCTCGCCCTCCTCCAACACGCCTTCCCTTCGCCCGCCGAGCGCTCCCGGGCCTTCGGTCTGTGGGGCTCCATGGCAGGTATCGCCGCCTCCGCCGGTCCCCTTCTGGGCGGGCTCCTGGTCACCACCGTGGGCTGGCGCTGGGTGTTCTTCATCAATCTGCCTGTCGGGGGTGCCTGTCTGCTGCTCACACTGCGCCGCGTGCCCGCCTCGGCCCGGCGTACGGACCGTCCCGTGGACTGGCCGGCCCAATGCGCGGTCATCGCGGTGGTGGCCCTGCTCACCGCCGTTCTCAACGAGGCCGGACGGCGCGGCTGGACGGACCCACTGATTCTGACCGGGGCGGGCCTGTGCCTGCTGGCGGCCGCCGTGTTCGTCCTGCGCGAGCACCTGGCCCGTACTCCCCTGCTGCCCCTGCGGCTGCTGCGCTCCCGCCCGATGAGCGGCGGGGCGGCCATCGGCCTGCTGTTCAACTTCGCCTTCTACGGCATGATCTTCACCGCCAGCCTGTACTTCCAGCACCAGCGGGGACTGAGCGCGCTGCGCACCGGGTTCGCCCTCTTTCCCGCGGTGGCCATGACCATGTTCGCCTCTGTCCTGTCCGGGCGACTCGCACGCCGCACCGGACACCGTCCGCTCGTGGTCGTCGGCATGCTCCTGGGCGCGGCGGGCCTGGCGGGCTGGGCCGCGGCCGGACCTGACCCGTACTATCCACTGCTCGTGGTGCCGATGATGGCGGCGGGCTTCGGAACGTCGTTCGCCCTCACCGGCTCGACCACCACGGTGATGTCGGCCGCCCCGGACCAGTACTCCGGCACCGCCTCCGCCCTGTTCAACACCACCCGTCAGGTGGGCAGTGCCGCGGGCGTCGCGCTGGGAGGCTCCCTGCTGGCCGCCGCGGCCAGCTTCACCGCCGGGCTGCGGACCAGCATGGCCGCCGGCGCGGCCGCGTATCTGGCGGCCGCCGCCCTCGCGCTCTTCTGCATCCCGCGCAAGTCCCCCCGCCGCTCCCCGGCTGAATGAGTGGCATGCGGACATGTTCTTCCGCGGGTTCGAGCTCGCCGTGGCCTCGATCCGCACCCTCCGGCCCGATCCGTGCGGCCGGGTCAGCCGGTCGTGAGGACCATCCGGAAGCGGGCCTTGCCGGCGAGCATCTTCTGGAATGCCTCCTCCGCGCGGTCCAGCGGCACGGGCTCGGTCATGGGCCGGATGTCGTGCAGGACGCTGAACGCCATGGTGTCCTCGACGTCCTGTGCGGTGCCGGAGGGGTGGCCCCTGATGACATAGGCGTCCGAGAGCAGTTGGGACGGGTTGATGCCCAGCGGTGCGGTGTCGGCTCCGATGACCACGAGTTCGCCCCGGGGCGCCAGGCCGTTCACGACGGAGGTGATGGCTTCGGAGTTCGCGGCGGTCGCCAGGAGGACCTTGGCACCGCCGAGGGACCGCAGGCTCTCGGCTGCCGGGGTGCCGGCCGTGCTGTCCACGTAGTGATGAGCACCGAGTCGCTCGGCGAAGTCGGCCTTCTCGGGACCGCGGGCGATCGCCACGGTCTCGAACCCCATCGCGACCGCGTACCGCACGGCGAGGTGCCCCAGGCCGCCGAGCCCGAGCACCGCGACCAGGTCACCGGGCCGGGCGGAGCTGCGCCGCAGCCCGTTGAAGACCGTCACGCCGGCGCAGGCGAGGGGCCCGGCGTCCGAGGCCGTCAGCCCGTCGGGGATGCGGGCCAGTGCGTCGACGGGTGCGATCACCTTCTCGGCGAATCCCCCGTCGTACGTCCATCCGGGAACCTTCAGGTTCCGGCAGACGATGAAGTCGCCCTGCCTGCAGGGCTTGCAGTGTCCGCAACTCCCGCCGAACCAGCCGACGGCGACCCGGTCACCGACCTGCCGGCCCTGCGCCCCGGCACCCTCGCCCAGTTCCTCGACGCGCCCGGCGATCTCGTGCCCGGGCACGACGGGAAAAGACACTCCAGGTAGTCCGCCGCTCACGAAGAAGGCATCGCTATGACAGATCCCGCATGCCTCCACGGCGATCCTGACCTGACCGGAATCCGTCCGCCGCAGCTTCCGCTCGGTGAGTTCGAGCGTGCCGTTCGGAGCGGTCACCTCCGCGGCTCGGTAGGTATCCTTCATCAGCGCTCCTCGGAAATCGTACCCGTGGACCGGCGGGCCCGCCCGGGGGCTGTTTCCGGGAGGCTCCTGCTCGGCCGCGTCGCGTCCCACGGTGTTCCGCCGGAATTCCATTCTCAAGGCGGAAGCGGCCGACGGCAATCCACGACGCCGGCCGACCGCCCCTGAGCTGCGAGGAACGGTGAGTCCCCGGTACGGGCCCGATCACCTCCGGATCACGTTGACCCGCGAAACAGTCCCCCCGTGGCCGTCACGGCCGCGGAGGGACCGCGCAGTCAGTGTCGTCCCGCGACGACGCCTGACCATTCGTTGGTGCTCTCCGGCAGGGTGACGGAGGCGGTCTTCCTGCCGGTCGCGAGGTCGATGGCGTGCAGGGCCTTCTCGCCGGGGTCGGAGACGTACGCGGTGCCGTCGCGGACGAACAGGGTGGGCCGGGCCGCTTGCCAGTCCAGCGGCTCCTGCCACGCGCCCACGGCGGGGATCCTCTTCTCGACTTCGCCGCTGTTCTGGTCGATGACGTGGAGGGCGCCGTCGGTGCCGAGGACGAGGGCCTCGCCCCGCGGGCCGCGGGCCAGCGAGCGGAAGGAGTAGCTGGTGCCCAGGTCGACAAGGCGGAGCCTCTTCTTCTCCGTGTCGGTGAGGGAGACGCGGGTCGGCCGCTCCAGCTCGGCCTCCGGGTCGGTCTTGTAGTCACCCAGGAGGACCGGGGAGGCGTCGCTGCCGGCCTGGCTGCCGATGCGGCCGTAGTCGTCGGGGGCGTCGACCTTGGTGAAGTTCCCGTCCTGGTAGATCAGGACGCCGTCCTCGCAGCCGACGGCGATCGCCTCGTTCCGGGCCGCGGCCTCACCGTGCACGCCGGGGGCACTTCTCGTTGCGGGTGATCTCCTTGTTGTTCTCGTCCAGCACCAGCGCGCCGGTCCGCTTTTCCTCGGTGCCCAGGGTGCTGAGAAGTTCACCGTCGGCCAGTGCGACGGCGACACCGTGGTGTGCCTCGGCAGACGTTGACCTCTCCGGTGCCGTCGGTGAAGAGCGCCGTCCTGCCCGCGTGCCGTACGACGTGGCCGGGCTTGGACCCCTGGTTGACGTGGTCCTCGTCGCCGGGGCCTGGTGCGGGACGGCCCAGGCGGGCCCCGCGGCGGCGAGCGGCACGGCGGCGGCCCCGGACGCGAGCACGGCGCCCAGTACGCGGCGGCGTGTCATGCCGTCCCGGTTGGTGAACGGTGTGGCGGTCACGGGCCCTCCCCGGAGTGTTCCTGAACGTCGAATGCGTCACGAAGCCCGGTCTGACGGCCCGTAAGCATGGACGTCGCACTGTCAGGCATCCCACTCGGGCCGCATCGGCCCACGGGTTTACCTCCACAGGATGACCGGCCCGGCGGTGTGGTCCTCACGGGAGACGTCGCGCTCCGGCGGGCGTGCGGTCCGGGAGGCCGCCCTCGGCCGGCCCTCCCGATCCCACCCGTGCTTCCGCGGCGGTGCGGTTTCCGGCTGCTCGCGGCCGCCCTTCCACTCCGCGTCCCCCGCGCCCCCGTACTTCTTCACGCGGCGCGGAAGGGCGTTCCTTCATTCCACCGGGGCTCCCGGGCGAACACCGGTCGCGGACCGGTCACGTCCCGGCCGGGATCCGCTCGACCAGCGCCGCCGCCTCCGCACCGCGCACCACGAAATGCACATCCCACGGCGCCTCGCGCGCCAACTCGGCTTCGACGGCGGCCCATACGGCGGCCAGACTGACGCGGTACGGCAGCCCGCCGCGCCCCGAGCCGAGCAGGGGGAAGCACACCGAGCGCAGCGGCGGCGTGTAGCGGTCGTGTTCCTCGGCCAGCAGTGTGAGGGCCCGGGACACGGCCCGCGTGACATCGGCGGGGAGCACGTCGTAGTCGTTGGTCCCCGCCCGCGGAACGGCGATCGCGGCGTGGTAGATCCGCCGCACCCCCTGTCCGGCCAGCGCCCCCGAGCCCGTGGCGGCCACCGTGCCGGGCAGCACCGGGCGTCCCGCGGTCCCCTGCCGGGCGGCCCATGTGCGCAGCTCGTCGTGGAGCGGGTCGTCCCGCACGTCACCGGTCACGCCTCGTACGGCGGCCGCGCGGCGGAGCGACGCGGCGACCGACGACTTGTACCGCTCGGGGAGCGCGAGGTGGACGTTGGCGGGGGAGACGATCACGTCCACGTCCCGCAGCAGGTCCACGGGGTGCATATGGAGGGTAAGCCTCGCCGGTCGGCCGCCGGCCCGGACCTGGACGAACCGGTGGGTGCCGACCCCCCACTCGCCCTCCTCCGCGCCGCCCGCCTCCGTCCCCTGCGACACCAGCCGCAGGATGTGCTCGGCGACCTGTCCGAGGACCATCACCTCGTGGTCCTTGCGGAAGCGCTCGACGCTCACGCCGTACACCGAGGCCGCCCGGGCGCGGCGTGAGGACGCCGGCCAGTCACGGGTGCCCTGAGCCAGCCCCAGGGTGTATTCGGCGGCGGCGCGCAGCGTGCCCGCGTCCAGACGCGACGCGGCGAGCCGCAGCAGCGCCTCCACGGACGCGCCGGGACTGCGGGCGGCGGTCGCGGTCAACGCTTTCTCCGCGGCCGACTCCAGAGCCGGGAGGGCGCGCCCGCGCAGCCGGACCAGCCCCGCGCGCCTGACTTCTCTGAGTTCAGCCAGAAGTGACGCGGACTCAGAAAGGGGTAATGCCATGCGTTCACCATGGCATCGCGCTTCGCCCGGGGACAAGCGGGGCCGCCGGCGCCGGCCGGGGCGGGCGCTTTCCGTCCGGCGCGAAACGCCACCGCCCACTCACCGGAGCAGCCGACCGCCGTGTCCGCCCGAGCCGTCGACCGGTGCCTTCGTCAGTCCCGCAGGCACCAGCCGACGAACCGGGCGATGCTGGCGTCCACCTGGCCGTTCTCGTCGGCGACCGCGGCCGTGCAGAAGTAGCGGACCTCCTGGAAGTCCAGTTCCATCGCCTGGACAAGGCTGCGCAGGCCGAGGCCGTCGCTGAGCCAGGCGCGGGCGCGGGCGCTGTCGTCGAGCCGGTCGGGCACCAGGCCGTGCTCGGCGAGCAGGTCCGTCTTGCTGATGGCGACGGCCAGACGGGAGCGCTTGAGCGGCGCGTCCATCGCGGCCACCGCCTGGACGGACCGGCCGAAGACCTCTTCCGGGTCGACCGTCGAGGCGAGGGTACGGTCCAGCAGTGGGCCCGGCGCGGGCTCCAGTGAGGTCCAGAACGCCTTCACCGACATCGGGTCCAGGACGAAGACGAAGGTGCGGGCGTCCCGGGCGTAGCGCAGGGCGTCCGTCCCGTCGCGGTCGACGAACCGCTCGCCGGCCGTGTCGAAGAGATGGACCAACCGCTCGGAGCGGCCGGTGCCGAGGACGAAGGAGTGTGCGCGGGGCAGTGCCGTCTGAGTGGCGAGGGTGTGGCCCCGTATCCGCAGTACCTCGCGCAGCACCTGGTAGTTGGCGTTCGAGTCGTCGTCGGCGAGGGTGAATGCCGGGCCGCCTCCGGACGCCGCGTTCTCCAGGGCCAGGAGCATCGCCGCCATCAGCTGGGTCTTGCCGGCGGCCCGTCCGCCGATCAGCGGGAGGACCAGCTCGGGCATGTGTCCGGCGTCCGTGTTCATCGGCTTCCCGCAGTGCGGGTGTACGCAGTACGCATGGAGGCGGGCGTCCCTGCTCATCAGCATCAGCAGGGTGGGCATGCCCTGGCCGCACGCGCAGCGGCGCCGGAAGAGGCCGTAGGTGCCCGGCCGGATGTCCGCGTGCCGGCGCCGGCAGGTGGTACGGGGGCAGTCGTAGGCCGGGTAGGGGACGCGTTCGAAACAGTGCGGGCAGAGCATTCCGCCGCGCAGCCGCCTGACCCACAGCACGGCCCGGTCGACGGCCCGCAGGGTACCGGCGACCAGCCGCGCCCCGGCCGACAGCAGGAGGAGGACGAGTCCGTGCAGCGCCAGCAGCGCGGCGAGCGCGGGCGGCGCCAGAACGGCGCCCAGGCACAGGCCCAGGTAGAGCGTCAGCCCGTACGGCACGGTGAGCGCTCGGTGCCGTGCCGGGGCGACGAACTGCCCGGTGGTCACGGCGCGGAAGGAGTCACCGGTCGTCCGGGCGTACGCCTGCCGTTCCAGTGTGAGCATCTGGCGCAGGTCGCGGAAGCCCGGCCCGAAGAAGTAGTTGCGGTACGCCTTCACCTCCTCGTCCTGCGGACGGTGGGGCGGCAGCGTCCGGAACTCGGGGGTGCGCCGGTACACCACGCCGATCAGCAGCCGGACGTGGCCCCAGAGGAGTTCCGCCGCCAGCGCGAGGCCACGCAGCAGCACGAGGGCCGGGACGACCACCAGGTAGGCGCTGAGCGCGGCAAGGTAGAGCACCGGTACGAGGACCCAGGCGATGATCTCGGCCACCGGATGTCACCGTCCCTTCTTCTCGCCCGGGGTGCCGTCGTTGCCGCGGCGGCGGGGCAGCCGCACCTTGCGGGCCAGCTTCTGTGTGCCGCTCAGGCGGCCCTCGGCACACTCCCGGTAGTAGTCGGCGAGCGGCGTGAGGTGGGGGCGTACCGCGGCTTCCAGTCGCTTCAGGTCGGCGGTCCGCCAGTACCTGCCGGTGTGGCCGCGGATCTCGAGGACGAGTTCCTGCTGGGCCTGCGGGAGCCGGCCGGTGGACGTGGGCAGCGCGGCCACGGCGGCGACGTGGCCGAGCAGGATGTCGTCGATCCGTCCGCCGCCGGTCGCCGCCCGGCGTACGGCCGTCAGGTACTGCTCCGCGAGGGAGTGGCCGAAGTCCGGGAACTCGCCGCGGAGCCGGCCGACGTCGGCGGGCAGGGCGAGCATGGCCGGCACGAGGCGGTACCGCCTCAGTGCCTGCGGTGCGCCCCACAGGGCGGTGCCCGGGGCCCTGAACGCGCGGGCCAGTTCGGTGGCCTCGCGCTCCGCGCGCAGCGCCCGGTCCAGTTCGAGGATGATCCGCACGCGTTCCTGTGCGGCCGGCGGCAGCCAGGCGAAGCACCCCGGTGAGGAGAGCGTCTCGCAGAGTTCCAGGCAGGCCGTCAGGTCCGGCTCGTCGTCGATCCGCTGGCTGACCGCGCGGTCGAACCACTCGCCGACCGCCTCGTCCACGTGTCCCGAGCCGGTCAGCCCGCGGGCGATCCGCAGGGCCTCCCGGTGGGTCCAGGTCCGTGAGGAGTGCCGCCACAGGCCGCCCAGCAGTTCGGCGTCGGGCGAGGTCCGGCCGCGGACCCCCAGGATCGCGAACATGATCTCGACCGTGCGCGCGGGTTCCCGTTCGGCCCGGGCCCGCCAGTGGTACTCCAGGAGCAGCGGACGGTTCCGCAGGTCCCGTTCACCGAGCAGGTCGGCGGGGAACTGCGTGAAGAGCTGCTCCTGCCCGTCCCGCCTCTCCAGGGCCTCCCGCACCGCCTCGGCCAGGGCCTCCCGCATCTGCGGCATACCGCCGACGAGTTCCGTCACCTCGCGCCGCAGACCGGGGCCGGGGGTGGTGGAGCCGAGCAGGGTGCGGGCCAGGGCGAGCGTCTCGTGTGCGACGAGGTCCGGTGCCGGTGCGAGGCGGGCGCCCTGTGCCCAGAGCAGCAGCCGCACCCGCTGCCGGGCCGTGGTGGCCTCGGTCCGCAGCAGCCGTTCCCACAGGGCGGTGGCCCGGTCGCGCTCCGCCGGGCCGGTGAGCGGAACGGGCTCGGTGGCGTTCTCGGCGCCGGTCATGTGGGCTCGTATCCGGGACTCGTGCAGTTTCCCCTCGATCTCCTGGTGCGTGGACAGGTCTCCGCCGGCCTTCGCGGCGGTGCTGAGCGTGGCCAACTGGTCGTCGTCCAGGTCCCGGTGCTTGCGGTGCAGGTCGGCGGCGACGGTGGCGCGCCGCGCCCCCAGATGGCCGGCGCCGGCCAGCCAGCCGATCACCGCGCGTACGTCGGCGCCGGTGAGGGCGATGCCGCCCGATGCCGCCGCCGCGGCGACGGGGGCGTGCCAGTCGTCCGGTGTCTCCTCCCGGCCGTGGACGTAGTCCGCGGCCCAGGACCAGACGGGCCGTACGGAGCCGACGCCGATCCGGGTGAGCAGTGGCACCAGGCGGGGAACGGCGACCTGGGGGAACCGGCCCCGGGAGAAGTCGAAGACGGTGTAGGCGGCCTCGTCGTCGGTGCCGAAGTCGAGCTGTGCCTCGGGCACCGTGCCGATCAGGTGCAGCCTGCTGCGGGCGGGCCGGAAGACATAGGTGGCGAAGGAGAGACGGCGGGCGAGCGGGGGCGGCAGCAGGTACGAGACGGCGGCGAACCAGTGCGCGATCCGGTCGGTCGACTCGTCGACCACCACGACCGAGCCGTGTTCGGTGAGCGCGGCGAACGCGGCGGCCAGCAGCTCCGGCAGCCGCTCCGCGTGCGGGTGGGCGCGGACGAAGTCGCGCACCGCCCCGGCGCCGAGCGTGCCGCGCGGGGGCGTCGCGGCGAGCGCCGGGATCTCGGTGCTCGGGGACGCGGCGCGGGTCCACACCGGCGAGTCCCACAGCTCGATCCCCAGCATGCCGCCGCAGGCCGCGGGGAAGTTCTCGCTGTGCAGGGCGTGGGCGAAGTAGTTGCCGAAGCGGCGGGCGGAGTCCCGGCCGACGTACCGCACGGACAGCGCGGTGGCGGTCCGGCCCTGGGGGTCGTAGGGCCGGTAGCAGAGGTTGACCGGGCAGCGTTCGAGCAGCTCCGGGGTCTCCGACTCCACCATGGAGCGCGGCGGTTCATACCCTGCGAGGGCTTCCACGGCGTTGCGGGTCTCGACGCCGACGTTGGGGCTGACGGCGTTGAACTGGAATCCGGAGAAGCCGGTGAGCCCGTGCTCGCACGAGGTGTAGTACAGCTGCTGGAAGTGGGCCGCGGGGCCGGCCGGCGGCCCGGGCGCGGCCTCGCCGGTCATCCGCGCCCCGCCTTCGGCACCGAACCGAACTCGGAGAGCACCCACAGCAGCGGGTCGGCCACCCGGTAGGGCTGGATGCCGGTGGGGGCGACCCGGGCGTCGGGGGTGGGGTTACGGCCGAGGGCGGAGACCCCGAAGTAGCGGTAACGCGTGTAGTGGTTCTCCAGGAGCTGGTCGATCTGGACGCCGTCCCAGTCCTTGAGGAGCCTGCGTACCTCCTCGTGGACGCTGAGGCTGTCGCCCACGTCGAAGCGGGCGCCGAGCGGCGCGTGGTCGCGCAGCGGGCTGCCGGAGCCCAGGAGGTGCCAGAAGGCGTCCATCTTCGAGAAGACCACCGCGATCGGCGTGTCGATCTTCTGCGCGGACCGGCCGCCGCGGGGTGCGAGCAGGAGGCCGGTGACGCGGGAGAGGAGGTTCATGGGTGTGTCGAATCCCTCGGTGCCCGGCATCGGCGTGCCCGGCAGGGCGCCGTCGCGGGCGTCGGGCATCTGCAGCGGGTCCAGCAGCAGGATGATGCCGTCGGCGCCCGTGAGGTAGCGGGTGTTGAGCTCCACGCTCTCCCGGGAGCTGAAGTCCTCGCCCGCCGTGTCGAAGAACGACAACACGGTGTGCTGCGGGCGTTCGCCGAGGAGGGTGCGTCGGCCCATGCTGAACCGGAAGACCAGCGGGTCCACGCGGTTGAGGTTGGTGGAGGCGGTCTGGGTGCCGGGGAACATCTGGTTGTCGCGGTAGAGGCGGTCCTCGTAGTCGGTGCTGTAGCGGCGCATCGTCGCGTCGTCGAGGCCCATCAGGGCGGCCCCGAACGCCTCGCCGACCCTGTTCCGCATCTCGTGCAGCAGCACCGTCATGTACACGGTCTTGCCGGACGCCTTCGCGCCGACCATGGCGATCAGGCGGTTGTCGATCCTGCCGAACTGGACGGGCAGCTCCGAGTGGCACACCGGGCAGATCCGGTAGGTGCTCTCGCCCTTGCACACCGGGCACAGGGCCGTCGGTTTGCGGCCGTCCGCGGCGAAGTCCGGGCCGAGTTCGTGACTCGGGCGCGGGCCCCTGCGCTCGTCCAGCACCTGGTCGCGCACGCGCGGGCACTGCTTCCCGGTAGGGCTGAGGCGGCTGTTGCAGCGGAAGCGGATCTCTCGCGGGGCGAAGCTCTCGTAGCAGTACGGGCAGGTGAGGCGTCTGGCCATCAGGTCACTCGCAGTCTGTGCAGCGCCGTCGGCCGGATGTCGACGGCGGCGTCGGTGGCGGCGTTGCCGTCCGCCGGGAAGCAGACCAGCCAGGAAGGCCCCCGGGTGGCGGGCAGCGGGAACTCCACGGTCAGCGGGGTACCGCCGGGCAGTCGCTGCGCGGGCACCTCGTACAGCACGGTCCCCTCGGCGGTACTCGTGGGGCGGAACCGGCCGAGGCTGTGGACGATGCGCAGGGCGGGCAGATCGCAGCCGGTCGCGGAGGTGAAGGCGACCGACGCGACCCGGCCCTTGAGGCGCCGGCGCACGCTCGGCTCGTACTCCACCACGGGCGCCTCCGCGGGCACGACCAGCGACGAGGCGCCCTCGCAGTCCGTGCCGGGGTCCGCGACGAGGGCCTCGACGGTGAGAGTGACCGCGCCCCGGCCGACGGCCAGTTCGAGGCCGCCGTCGTGCTCGTAGACACGGCGCCGGCACAGCATGTCGCCGTCCCTCGGCATGCCGTTCGGCCCCGCGGTGCCTCCCTCGCGGCGCCATCGGACGCGGGAGCTGAGGGCGCCGTCGGGCCAGGCCCACAGGACGAGGAGGTGGCCGCCGCGCCGCAGTGCCTGGAGCTGCCCGACCGGCACCGCGAGAAATGCCTGCGGATCCGTGGCGCGGCCGGTGGCCGGGTCCCTGAGCGGATCGGCGGGGTCGGGGGAGGTAGCGCCGGGGGTACGGGAGCCGTACGGGTCAGGCGGGGGCTCGTGGCCGTCCGGTGGCAGGGGGGAGTCCTCCGGCGCCTGGCGGGGGCCGGGGACGGTGGAGGTTGAGGTGGTGGAGGTGGAGGTGGAGGAGGTGGAGGCCGTGGAGGCCGCGGGCCGGGGGCCGGTGTCCGGGGCCGACCGGCGCGAGGCGGGGGCCGGGCCCGGGGGCGTGTGTGGGTCCGGGGCCTGGGACGAGTGGGGGGTCGAACTCGCGGGCGAATGTGAGTGGTCGGGGTTCGGGGGGCGGCCGACCGGGTCGGCCCGTAGGGGTGTGGGTGGGGCGTGGCCCGCGTCGGCACGGCCGGCGGTCGAGTCGTCCCGGTGCGCGGGCTCGGGGTCCTCCGGCAGTGGGTGCCACGGGCGGGGGTCCGGGTCCGGCCCGGGGTCCGGTACGGGAGCCGTGGCGATGGCGGTGTCCGGCAACAGGTACCGGTCGTCCGCCCGGGCCGGGCCTGACACGGCTCCGTCGACGATGCGCAGGACACCGAAGTCGCGCAGCGTCAGCAGCCCCCGTACGACGGCGAGTTCGGGCAGATGGCAGCGGACCGTCAGCCCCTGGGCGGCCGGCAGCTCCTCGATCTCCACCCGCCGCCCGGGCGTCGCGCACAGGCCGCCGGCCAGCAGGACGGTGTCCACCACCGTTCCCGGCGTGGTCAGTTGCTCCGTCACGGCGGCCAGGGCCCGTTCCCGCAGCGGCGCCACGGCCCGCTCGAAGCCGGCGCGGTCCAGGGTCAGCCGGTGCCGGCCCCCTGCCTGGTCCGCGACGGTCTCCGTGACCGCGTCCGACCTGCCCAGCGCGCGCCGCAGGGCCTCCGCCGCCCGGCGCGCGTCCACCCCGTCCGGCAGTCGGCCGGCGAGACCGGCGGCGAGTGCCGCGTCCCAGTCGTCGCCGCCCAGCGGATGACTGCGAGTCCGGACGACGCGCACCGTGAGGTCGGGTGTGATGGCGAGGGTGGTCAGGTCCAGCGTCGTCGCCCCCTGATCACAAACCAGCACCGTACGGTCCACGCCCTCGGAGACCGCGCCGTAGTGCAGCGCCACGGCCACCGGGTCCGGCACCACGCGGACGACGTCCAGCCCGGCGCTCTCGGCCGCGCGCCGCAGCTCGTCCTCCCGCCCGCCGGACGCGGGAAGGCCGAGGACCGCCTCCCGGTCGGGTTCCGCCGCGGTGGCGGCCGTGCCGTCCGGGGCGGGGCCGAACAGCAGAGGCAGCGCCCTCAGCGGATCGAGGACGCCGTCCGTGCCGTCGAGCCCGGTCGCGGCCACGACCGGGCCGCCGTCGGGGCCGATCCGTCCGACCCGTCCGAAACGGTGCCCGAGATCGATGCCGATCATGTTTCCCCGCCCCTCTCCCGCGCGGTGGGCGCGGTCCCCTCGGCCGTGACCCACGCCGTGCCGTCGGCCGCGACGCCGGCCCGGATCCGGGTGCCCGGGACCGGCCGGTATTCCAACAGGTGGTGCACGACGGCCGCGCGCACCCGTTCGAGTTCGTTGCGGATCTGCCGTCCGCCGTACGCCTGGTGCTCGGGGTCCGACATCCGCTCGGTGATCCACGGGTGCAGGGTGTCCGTGTCGTGGACCAGCTCGACCCGGTGCCGTTCCCGCACCGACTCGCTGAGCTGGCCCAGCAGCCGGTCGGCGATCCGGACGATGTGCTCGCGGCGCAGCATGTCGAAGACGACCACGCCGGGCTTGAGCCGTCCGTAGATCTCCGGCCTGCCGATCTGCCGGAATTTCTCCTCCACCGCCCTGGTGAAGTGTGCCTCCAGCGCGGCGTAGGGGAGCTCGTCGTCGCGCTCGCTCAGCAGGTCCTGTACCGCTTCGGCGCCCGTGTTGGAGGTGAAGATGATCAGGCACTGGGAGAAGTACGCGGTCTGACCGCGTCCGTCGGTGAGCCGCCCGTCCTCCAGGATCTGCAGGAACTTGTCCAGGACCTTGGGGTGCGCCTTCTCGATCTCGTCGAAGAGCAGCACGCTGAACGGCCGTTCCTGCACCCTGCGTGTCAGCTCGCCGCCCTGCTCGTAGCCGATGTAGCCCGGTGGGGCGCCCGCGAGGCGCTCGGCGGCGTGCTCCTGCTGGTACTCACTCATGTCGAACCGGGCGTAGGCGCCCTGATCACCGAACATCAACTCGGCCACGGACTTGGCGAGTTCGGTCTTGCCGACGCCGGTGGGTCCGACGAAGAAGAACGCGCCCCGGGGCCGGGCGGTGCCCGAGTTGCCGAAGTCGACGCCGACGAAGGCGGCCTGGAGGGCCGACGCCACGGCGTCCACGGCCGTGGACTGGCCGACCACCCGGGCCCCGAGCACACCCGCGGCGCCCGCGACGGTCTCCCGGTCGAGCTGGGTCCAGGGGTCGACGCTCACGTTGAGCCGGTGCTGCTCCAGCAGCTTGTCCGGCTTGCCCAGGGGCACCTTGCGCAGCCACGAGGTCCGGGCGAGGGCCTCGATGTCCCAGCCCGCCATGCCGTCGGTCGCGCCGACGAGGCCCTCCAGATCCGCGCGCGAGGCGTCCTGGTCGCCGTTGAAGTGCCGTCGCAACCAGGTCAGCCAGAGGCGCCGCTCGCTGGGGTCCGGCGGGCCGATGTGCAGGGCGGCGATCCGCGGGTCCTCCAGGTGGAACCAGCCGGGCAGCCGTCCGACGTCGCCCACCGCGCAGAGAACGGCGTTGCGGGCGTGCGGAACCGGTCCGGTGGCGGTGTGCGGGGACACGGCGTCCGTCATCGCGGCACGCAGCCGCAGATAGCCCAGGTCCGCGTCGGGCCGGCCGGGCGGGAAGTGGTGGTCGACGTCCTCGAAGACGAAGGCCGTGGCCGCGTCGGGCGAGGCGACGAGGCGGTGCACGGTGGCGACTACGTCGTCGAAGGTACGGGGCCGCCCCGGTGTCCGCGGGGCCAGCAGGCGGTCCCGGCCACGCTGCCGCTCGTCACCGCGCCGGGAATGCGCCGTACGGGGCGCCTGGTCGCCCGGCCCGTCCGCCGGGTCGGGTGTCACGCCGCGGTGTCCCCCGGACAGACCGGACGGGGCGTCGGGTGGGGCGGCCGGCGCGGTGGTGCCGCGGGAGCCGTCGGGTGGGGTGACCGGCGGCGTGGTGGCGCCGCGCGCGCCATCGGCGGCGGGAGGACCGGAGTTCAGGCGGTCGAAGCGTTCGGCATGGCCGCGCAGCGGGAAGGTGAGCCCGGCGACCGGGTCCCACCAGCCGACCACCTCCGCGCCGCGTGTCTCCAGCGTTCCGGCGACGACCTGCCGGAAGGACGCGGGCCGGTCCTCGAACCACCAGCGGTCCCTGATCTGCCCGTTCAGGATCACCTGGCGCCCGCGCCGCAGCTCCCACCCGAGGGAGACGGCCCACAGCGGCATCATGCCGTCCGCGGCGGCCGGCTCGCCTTCCCGGGCCGTGTCACCCGAGTGCGCCGGGCGTGCGGCCGGCCACGCGCCCGTGCCGCCGACGCCGTTCGCCCGCTTCCCCCGGTCGACCGTGCTCACCGCGTCCACCGCCACTCCTCGGTGCCCGGCAGCCGCTTGGTCTGCCGGGACGGGGGCTTGCCCTGCCAGGTGAGTTCACCGGGGAGGAATCCGTCCTGCCCGCCGACCACCTCGTGCACCCGCTCCAGGAGGTCCTCCGTGCGGTCACAGACCGCGCCCTCGGGCGCGGGCTCCAGGGTCACGTCGGGCTCGCCGTCCACGTGGTAGACGAGTACGGGTGTGCCGCCGGTGTCCGTGGCGATGGTCGTCTCGTAGCTCGCGCCGCTGGGCCGCTCGAAGCGCAGGACGAGTCGCTCGCCCTGGTCCTCGCCGCCGAGGAAGGCGAACCCCTCGCCGAACATGGCGTCCTGCAGTGCCTGCCCGAGATCCATCCTGCGGGTATGGGCCAATTGCAGTTCGTCCAGCCGGGCCTCCGCCTCCGGGAGCAGTTCCTCCAGGGCCGCGACCGCGGTGAGGGCCTCGTCCGCCGCGCCTGCTCCGAGCGGCGCGGTGACGGTGCGCAGAGCCTCCTCGATGCGTCCGGCGAGTTCCGGGTCGGCGAGCTCGCGGGCCTCGTCCGCCGCGTCGCGCGCGGACCGCCGGACGATGTCGAGCCGGTCGGCCGCCTCGCCGAGCGCCGCCGCGCGGCGTTCTTCCTCGGCCGCCAGTCGCTCGCGCTCCGCCTCCTCGGCCGCGGCACGTTCCTCGTGACGTGCCTCGTCCGCGGCCCGTGCCTCGCGCGCCTCCCGGTCGCGGCGCAGTCCGTCCTCGACGCGCTGCGCGGCGGTCGCCGCGTGCCGGGTCAGCGCGTGTTCCACCGTGCCGAGCAGCGCCTCGAAGCGGGTTCGGTCGTCCGGTCCGGACAGGCCGCGCAGCCGGTCGAGCAGTTCCACGCACCGCTGCCGGCCCTCCGGGTCCTGCGCCGCCACGCCCGGTCCCAGCTCCGCGAGCCGGCGCTCGCAGCCGGCCAGGAGGGCGCCGGGGTCGGTGTCCCGCTCGCGGTCGTCTCCTCGCCTGCTCAACAGGACGACGCGCCCGCGCAGTTCCTCGATCGGCCCGCCGAGCTGCTCCACGCCTCCGACCCTGCCCCGCAGGGCCCGTAGCTGCTCCTCCAGGGTGTTCAGTTCGCCGACGGGTACGCCCTCGTCGGACGCCCGAACCCGGCCGAGCAGGTCGCGTACCTCGTCGAGGCGGCGCACGTCGGCACCGGCCTGCTCCCGGCCCAGGCCCGTGGCGTGGGCCTGCCGTTCGGTGGCCCGGCGGGCCGCCCGCTCGGTCTTCGTGCGCTCGGCCACGGTCCTGGCCCGCTCCCGGCGGGCGGCCGCCTCCCGAGCCCGTCCGGCGGCGAGTTCGGCGCGCTCCCTGGCCCGCTGCTCCTCCCGTCGGCGGCGTGCCTCCCGCTGTTCACGGCGCCGCTGCTCCTCGCGCCGCCGGTAGGCGGGTGCGACCGTGACGGTGCTGTACTTCGGTGATCCGCTCATGTTTCCCTCCGTGCCTGGGTGCGCAGCACGAAGCCCCGCCCCGCGAGTTGTTCCTCGAGGCCCTTCCGGAACCCGGGGGTCGGCGGCACCCCGGCCCAGGAGAGCGATCCATCGGCCTCCAGCGAGAGTTCGACGCCCGCGCTGGTGTCGGGCTCGGACGCCAGGTGCGCGTAGCTGCCGGTGAGGGCGACGATGCGCTGGTTGGCCGAGCCGCGCCAGCGCAGACTGGCGTGGCGTGCGGCCACGTAGGGTCCGTCGACAAGGAGGTCGAGGCGCCGCAGCAGGGCGCGCCGGTCCGGGCCGCCCTCGCGCAGGGCCTCGTACCGGTGTCCGGAGTACGCCATGGCGCTGAGGCCGGGCCGGCGCGCGCGCACGGCGTCGAGCAGCGCCGCCAGGGCCGCCGCCTGGCTGAAGGGTTCGCCGCCGGAGAAGGTGACGCCCTCCACACCGGGTAACCCGCAGAGCCAGTCGGCGAGTTCGTCCACGGTGGAGGCGGTGCCGCCCTCGAAGGGCAGCGTCTCGGCCGCCACGCAGCCGCGGCAGCGCAGCGGGCAGCCCTGGACCCAGATCACGGCACGGGTCCCCGGGCCGAGGACGGTGCAGTGGTCGAGCCTGCGGGCCACGGAGAGCAGCGGCACCTCGGACACCCCCGTCGCCCCGGCCTCTCCTGTCCCCTCCGCCTCCCCCATCGCCCCGGTCACCTCTGTCACTCCGGCCTCTCCCATCGCCCCGGTTGTCCCCGTCACTCCGGCCTCCCCCATCGCCCCGGTTGTCCCCGTCACTCCGGCCTCCCTCATCGCTTCGGTCGCCTCGGTCCTGCCGCGTTCGCCTCCGTCGTCGCCGAATGGGCGGCGGCCTTCGTCCCGCCTGACCGTTCGGCCAGGTCGCACCAGGGGCACCAGGGCCGCTCCACCGTGTGCACGTGCAGGGCGTTCGCCGCGCAGGTCCGCAGCCGTCCCGGGGCCGTCTCGGCGGCCAGCGCCTCGGCCCAGGCCTGCGCTGTGGGCCGGCTTCCGCCGAAGGCGGCGCGCAGGAGATCCATGAGCCGCCGGGGCAGCAGGTCGAGGGGTGGTACGGCCCGGGGCAGCAGCACAGACGTACGGTCGAGGAGGCGGCACCGCCCGTGCAGGACGTTGTCGTCGTAGGAGAGGTAGGCGCCGCCCTCCGCGGGGTGCCCGGCGAAGGGGTGGAGTCCGCCCATCAGTAACTGGTGGACGAGGACCGCGAGCACGAAGTCGTCGGAGCTCCGGTCCGGTGGGGTGCCGGCGGGCGCGCCGATCCGTTCGGGGGCGGTGTAGCCGGCGGTGCTCATCCGCCCGGGGAACAGCTCGCCGCCGTCCGTGAACTGCCAGGAGTCCACGTCCGCCATGCCGATCTCACCCCGGCCGTCCACCCAGAGGTTGTCGGGCTTGAGGTCGCCCACCACATAGCCCTCGGTGTGCAGATCCGCGAGGAGGCGGGCGAGGGAGCGGGCGACGGACAGCGCGGTCGCCCAGGTCGCGCGGGGCAGCGGAGCGTGGCGGGCGAGCGGAGTGAGCAAGTGGGCGAACGGCCGGTGGGCGTGGCGCATGTCGGTCATCACGTAGCCGTCGATCCCGTCGGCGCCCGGGCTCGCGGTGCGTACCCCGACCATCGGCCAGGCGGCCCTCGGCGGCGTCGCGGCGAGCAGCCGCACCGTGCGCGGCTCGCGGCGCTGCCGGACCAGCCGGGCTATACGGCGACGGTAGGCCGCGGGGTCGGGCGGGTCGAGGACGAGCTTGGCCACCAGCGGGCGGGCGTCGTCGACGCCGTACACGACACCTTCCGAGCCGCTGCCGATCCGCTCGGTCAGGCGCCACTCGCGTCCGGTGCCGGTCACCACCGTGAGAGCCATCGTCACTCCCCGTCGACCAGGGCGCACAGCACGGTCAGGTCGTCGCCGGTGCGGGCGGCCCCCGGTCCGGAGAGCAGGGCACGCAGGGGCTCGGCGTCGCCCCCGTTGGCGCGGAGGGTGGCGGCGAGCCCGCAGAAGAACCGTGCGGACGGCAACGGTCCCGCCTCCGGGGGAAGTCCGCGTACCGAGGGATGGTCGAGGGTCAGCGCGGCGCAGCCGTCGGTGGCCAGGACGACTCCGCTGAGCTCCGGCTCCCACACCACGAACGAGCGCACGCGCAGGGCGGCGCCGGGCGAGGAGAGGAAGACGGTCCCGGGGCTCCCGGGCCCGGGCGGCGGCAGGACGAGATGGCACCGCTCGGTCCCGGAACCGCGACCGGTGTCCGTACCGGCAGGGGCTCCACGGCCGGGACCGTCACCGGCACCCGCGCCGGGGGTCTCGCGGGTGAGCACCGTGCCGAAGCAGTCACCGACCGAGACGAACGCCACCCACGGGGGCCGGACGACCGCCGCGGCCAGGGTGGCGGCGAGGGCGCCGACGTCGGCGTGCGGCGAGTCCGCCGGGTGCGCCGGGCCGGCCGGGTGCGCCGGAACCGTCGTCTCCAGCAGGGCCGTCACCGTCCGCAGGTACTCCGCGACCACCCGGGCGCCGGCCGCGGCGGTCCATCGTGTCCATGTCTCCGGGGAGTCCCCGGCGTCCGGCACGTCCTCGGCCAGCACGCGGCAGGCCGTGTCGACGGCGATGTGCGCGCCGAGCGCGCTGCGCTCCCGGCCACCGGCGCCGTCCGCGACGGAGAGCACCGTCGCGGCGCCCGGACCGACCGCCTTGAAGGCGTCCTGGCAGCCCTGCCCCGCCGCCAGGTGCCCGGTGCCCTGCACGGCCGCCCCCGCGACGATCACCGGTACTTCTCCTCAAGTTGTCGCAGCCTCCGCTGCCGTTCCGCCAGGTCGGCCACCTGGCCATGGATCTCGTCGGCGGCCTGGACCGCGCCGATCCGGTCCGAGCTCTGGAACAGCAGGTCGAGGATCTGTCCGAAATCCAGGCCCTCCAGCATCAGTGCGGCCTTCGGCGCGAGGACGCGGAGCAGTTCCAGGTCGGCGCCGCGCACCCCGATGGCCTGGAGGACGCATTCGCCCCGCTCCTCACCGCGGCGCACCTTCTCGGCCGTACCGGCCAGGGCGGCGGGCTCCATCCGCCGTCCGTCGGCGTCGCTCGGAGCGCCGTCCGTCAGCACCCACAGGAACGGCCGCCGCACCTGGACACGCCGGGCCTGCAGCGCCCGGTAGCGCTCCCCGGCGAGGGTGAGCGCGGTCTCCACGGCCTCCGTCATGCGGGTGAGCCCGGCGGCCTCCAGCCGAGGCGGGCGCATCCGGTCCACCGGTACGAAGAGCCGGTCGACCGTGGCCTCCCCGACCGGCACCAGCACCTCCCGTACGGGGTCGAAGACCCGCACCTGTGAGTCGAAGCCGATCAGGCAGACCTCCACCCGTGCGCGCAGCCGCGGCTCCGCCCTGACCCCGTCGAACCAGCGCTCGAGCGCGTCGTTGAGCTCGTCGATGCGCGGGCTGTGGGCGGGGCGCCCCATGGAGGCGGAGGTGTCGAGGAGCAGGACGACGGGCTGCCGTTCGTCGTAGCCCTCCGCGAACCCCATGCCGTACTCACTCATCGCCAGGCCACCCGTCCTCACGCATCCCCGGTCCCCCGTCCTCTCGCTCCCCCGGGGTGGTCCCGTGCGCGACGAGAGTCCGCCCCTCGGCGTCGTGGCCCACGACGACCTCCGTTCCCGGTGCCATCCCCGGGGTGTCCGTGCCCATGCGCAGCAGCACGCCCTCGACCAGTACGTACGCGTCCGGTGCCGGCCAGGTGACGATCCGGCCCCGCGCCCCGAGAGCCCACTCCCGCATCCCGCCGTTCATGTGCCGACGTCAGGTGAGCGGGTGTCAGTTATCCCTGTTCCAGCGGAAATCAGCCGCTTCCACACGTTCTGCCGCACTTCCTGTACCGCCCTCCTGGACCTCGTTACGGGCGGACCGGCCGGGAGATCTCCGACCGGAGCAGTTCGAGAAGCTCGTTCGCCCGGTCCATTCCGGCGTCGGAGCCGAGATCCGCGATCCCGCCGTCCAGCAGTACTTCCAGCGGCTTGCCGTCGCAGCCACCGCAGTCACCGAACCGGTCGTGGAAGAGCACCAGGGCGTGCTCGGGCCGGTTGCGCCGGGACTGCCAGACGAGGCCGACGATGTCGGGCGTCTGTGCGCGGATCTCGCTCGCCCACCGCCTGGCCTGCGGATAGTTGCGCTCGTCCTCCAGGAGCGTGGAGTCCTGGCAGACTGCGGCCAGGTCCCGTTCCTCGATGAGCGAGACCAGGCTCAGGTCACACCTGGTCCGCAGGGCGCTCAACGACCGCCCCCGTACCGTGATCCAGGGGATGTAGCGCATGCTGTAACGGGGGTCGTAGGGCCGCGACCGCAGCACGCTCTCGGCGAGGGCCGTGGTCGGGTCGGCCGCCAGGTACAGGGAGTGGTACGGATCCAGCGCCGTGCCGTCGAAGCGGCTGCCCGCGCGGTGGTCGTGGACGTCCGCGAGGGTCGGGTTGAACTCGTCCGGCGCGTACGTGGACTTGTGCACCCGCCACAGTTCCGTGCCCGCCGGGACCACCAGCCGGTTGGGGGACAGCTCCAGCGGTGTCATGGGGAAGAAGCTGTTCATCAGTCTCCCTCCGCCAGGGCCGTGGCCGCGCCGACCAGTTCCCGGTCGGACAGCCTGCCGAGGAGCGACGCGGGGGTTCCGCCCAGCCAGCTGTTCCCGCTGAGCCACCAGGCGGCGGCGCCCCAGGGGTCGATGTCGGCGAGGAGTACGCGGTTGACCTCAAGGACCACCGCGCAGGGGCTGCCGTCTCCCGTACCGAACTGGAACTCCGGGTAGCGGTCGCCGCCCCCGGCGTCCGTCAGTCTGATCAGCTCGGGGGGCGGTGCCGTGTCGCCGCACCGGGCCCGCGCCTCGTCGCCGGAGAGGGCCGGCGCCCTCAGGAGCTGGTCCTGCGCGCTGTCGCCGTCGGCACCTCCGTCCGCGGTGCCGGGGGACGGCTCCGGAATCACCAGACGTGCCATCAGCTCCCGTGCTCCCGCCACGGCGGACGGGCCGGGTGGCGCCGCGACCAGGCGTACGGAGTCCAGCGCGACGCGCACCGGATGGTCCAGTGGCAGCGGCAGCAGCGCCAGGCGTACGCCCTGCAGTGCTCGGCGGACCGCCCTCGTGTCGTCGGACGCCGCGTCGGCGAGAGCGGCCAGTCTGGCGAGCAGCAGCGCGTACTCCTCGTCGTCGAGCGCGTCCCTGACGGTGTCCCGGTGCTCGCCGATCAGAGCGAGCAGCCGTTCCGTTCCACCGCGGCTCGCACCCGTACCGTCGTCGTTCACGTGTTCCCCCCTTCTGTCGGGCCGTGTGTCGTACCGTCCGTCATGTTCCGTGTCCTCGCTTCCTTCGGGCCCGGATGTCCCTGGTGGACGAAGGCCGCCCACAGCGGAACGCGGTCGAGCCCGGGGCGTTCCATCTCCCGCAGCAGCTCGCCGCCGAGCGAGCCCGGGTTCTCGCGGTGCGGGTCGAGCATCCACAGCTGCGCCGCCCGGAGCGCGTCGACGGGGCTGAGCCCGTCGACGGTCAGGTGGTGGTGGAAGACCGCCATCAGCAGCGCCGAGGCGCTGTCCACCGTCGTCCAGCGCGATCCGACCACGTCCCGCGCTCCGGCGGAGACGAAGGCCGTGGTCAGCGTCAGCGCCTCGTCGTGGTCGCGGTTGCTCAGGTCGGTCTCGCAGGCACTCAGCACGACCAGCGGGCCGTCCGGCGCGCCGTCCGCCGGGCCGTGCCGGGGGTCCGTGCGGTCGAGCAACCGGGTCACCGTCAGTGAGCCGGGACCCGGTGCGGCGTCCGTCACGGCCTCGTCTGCGGAGGCGCCCTCGGCGCCGTCGGGGGCGGCGAGGCGCAGGGCCGAGACCGTGGGCCGCGTGCCCGCCGATCCGTGCGTGGCCACGTGGAGCAGCGAGGCTCCGCCCGCGAGCCGCGCGAGGATCTCGTCGGGCGTCGCGGCGGCCAGCCGCTCCTTGGGCTCGTCGAAGACCTCCCCGCACAGCAGTGCCCGCGGGTAGAAGGCGTCCCGCAAGGCTCTGACCTCGACGTCGGCATGGACCAGGTCCATGGTCGGGTCGGCCACCAGGACGGGGGCGGCCGCCGGGTCGCGCGGCGCGCGCCGCACCGTGCGCAGGAACTGGCCGCCGGACGCGGCGTAGCTGATGACCGCCGTCTCGCACAGGTGGCGGGGCGCGTCGCCCGGGAAGCGCGCGGCGTGCCAGGGAACGATGCCGAGGCGTCCGCAGGGCACCAGGACGGCCCGCAGCGGCCGGCCGTCGACGCCTCCGGCGGCCATGAGCCGCTCCTCCAGGCCGGCGAGGACCGGGCCGAGCACCTGGAACGCCCAGTCGCACAGCGTTCCGAGGGCGTCCTCCCAGGCCCGCTCGGCGGCCGGGTCGCGGTCCGGGCCGTGGCCGCGGGCGTCCGCCGCGTCGATGTAGCTTTCCAGTGGACCGCTCCCGGCCTCGGACAGCAGAGGCAGCGCGCCCACTCCGGCGCCGAGGTCGCGCCCGACCGCGATCACCATCCCGGGCATCTCGCCCTCGCCGGGGATCAGGTAGACGAGGACGTCCGCGCCGGCCTCGGCGACCGCGTCCGCGAGTTCGGCGAGCGTGGGGGTGGCGGGCGAGCCGCCGTCCCCCTGCCGGTGACCGAGGGCTTCGAGGGCCCGGCGGCGCAGCGAACTGGGCAGTTCGCGGGGTACGCCTGCTTCCTCGGCGGGCCCGGCGCCACGCGAGCCGGCCGCCCGCCAGGTCTCGGCGAGATCGTGGTGTCCGGCCGCGGCGAGCTGTTCGGGCACGGCCGACGAGGTGGCGGCCGCCTGCAGTACCAGGGCCCGGCCCAGTTCCAGAGCGGCCAAGGCCTCGTGCACCCGCCCGAGCGTGAGCGCCCAGCGGGCGGCCCGCAGGCCGCGGCTGGCTCCGGAGCGGGCCGCCAGCAGTCCGTGCTCCGCCCCGGTCTGCAGGAGGACGTCGTCGGCGAGCGCGGTCAGGGCCTCCTCGGCGGCGTCCACGCAGGCGGTGTCCTCCGTGTCCTCCCTCAGCACCCGGCGCAGGTGGTACGCCTCGGCCAGGCGCCACAGCGCGTCGGCGGCGATCCGCTGTCCCCTGCCCTGCCGGACCTCTGCGCGGATCCGCTCCAGCACGTGGATCAGGGCGTCGAGGGTGGCCGGGTCCCGGGTGTGGGAGAGGCGCATGCCCAGGGAGGCGGCGTGGGCGTCGAGTTCCTCCACCGAGGCGCCCTCAGGGGGCGCGGGCGGGAGATCCCCGGGCACCGCCACCCGCTCGCCGGCGAGGCCCGCGCGGAGCAGACCGAGGTCCGGCATCGGTACGTCGGGCAGGGACGGTCCGCCGGCGAACGGCAGCCCGGTGTCCTTGGCACCGGTGATGCCCTGCTCGGTGTACGGCAGGGAGCGCAGGACCATCTCCGTGTCGCCGGTGACGGCACCGAGCCGACCGTAGGCGGCGC
The DNA here is from genome assembly GCF_042752355.1 of Streptomyces sp. NPDC059255. Classification (NCBI taxonomy): domain Bacteria; kingdom Bacillati; phylum Actinomycetota; class Actinomycetes; order Kitasatosporales; family Streptomycetaceae; genus Streptomyces; species Streptomyces sp. NPDC059255. The sequence continues at coordinate 24,806 of NZ_JBHYZP010000017.1, read as the reverse complement.
CGAGGCAGGAGAGTACCGCGAAGCGGTACGGGTGATCCTCGGGTACGGTCCGCTCCAGTGCCTCGGCCTCCTCGACGAGTTCGCGGAGGCGTTCGGCGTCCTCCGTCTCCCCGGCTTCGAGAATCCGGCTGAACGTCGCGAACGCGCGGCCCAGCACGGACGGGTCGCCCGTCCCCGGGGGCGGCGACTCGGCGATGCTCTCCAGGTGCGCCACGACCGTGTCGAGGTGGGCCCGGCCCGCCGACCGGTCCTGGAAGGTACCGCCGACGGCGGGGCTGACGGCGAGCAGCAGCGCTCTCAGGCTCTCCGTCGCGGGCGCCGTGTCCAGGCCGGGCAGCGGCGTGTCCTGGACCGAACCCAGCCGGGCGAGCAGTCGGTCGAGCGCCTCGGGGCCGCCGTCCCTCAGCGCGTGGTCGAGCCCGGCGGTGGTCTCGGCGACCACCCCCAGCGCGGCGGTGAGCCGGCGCATGTCATCGAGGCCGAGCGAGGGCCGCGGGGGCGGGGACTCACCGGCGCCGGGCTCTCCTCCCCGCCCGTCCGCCCCGTTCCCCCCGGCCCCCGGCCCGCCCCCGTCCGGGCGCCCGTTCCCGCCGGACCCACCACCCGGATCGCCCATGCCGGAAGTGCCCATGCCGGAAGCGCCCGTACCGGAGGTGCCCGTACGAGAGGTGCCCGTACGAGAGGTGCCCGCGTGTGGCGTCGAAGGGGTGCCGTGGGAGCCGAACAGGTGCTTCATCAGGTGCCGTATCCGGTCGTCCACCGGTGTTCCGCCGGACGACATGCCCGTCAGCAGGCCGGTGAGCCCGGCACCGGCGGGCAGGTCGAGAAGGCCCCGCATCCGGCGCAACTCGTCCAGGAACGCGGGCGGCAGCGGCAGCTCCGTCACCTCCGCCGTCAGCGCCTCGGCCTCCGCCGCCGCGGCCGCCATCCCGGCGGGGCCCACCCGTACGACCCACTCCAGGAGGGCGGAGAGGTCGGGGAGCGCCCCGGGCGCGACCTGCCCCGGCCACAGCGGCACCACATGCGGCAGCAGGAACAGCGCCGCCCACCGCCGGTCCTCGTCGCTCACCGCCGCGCCCAGCGGCGTCCGCCCGTCCCGTGCGTCCCGCAGCAGCCGCTCCGCGCGCTCCCGGTCGGCCGGCGCACCGCCCCCCGCCGTGTGTCGCAGCGTCAGCGCGCCTGCCAGCCACACGCTCACCGCACCGCGCAGGCTTGGATCGTGGTGCAGGAGACGGACCAGGCCGTCGAGTTCGGCGACGGCCGCGTCGTGGTCCGGCGGCGACGCACCGGCCGCCGCGCCCGGCACCAACCGCCGCGCCCGCCCCATCGCGTCCGCCGCCCAGACACGCAGGCCCAGAACACCGCCGGTCTCCTCGTCGCCCATCGGCACCTGCCTCCCCCGCTCGCCTACCTCGATCACGTACGGGCATCGGCCCACCCCACCGGCCACCGCCCCGCCGATCCGTACTATGCCGACCCGTCTCGCCCCCGGTGGCCGTTCCGCCCGTATTCCGTGCTCAACGCCCGGAATCCGCCCGGGACACGCCCAGATCGGCTCGCATCTCGCGCCGCATCTCCCGCAACCGCTCCCACAGCGCGTCGATCCCCGCCTGCACGGCGGCGGGCACGTCCCCCTGTCTCGGGACTCCGGCGTCCAGCCGCCGGACCATGCCGTACACCGTGCCCAGGCCGTGGCTGACGCGGCCCGCGTGCTCCAGCACCCGCTGCGGCAACCGCATCTGGGCCTCCGCGTACACGTCCCGGTACCGGTCCCGCGCCTCGGTCAGCCGCTGCCGTACCGAACCCAGTTCCTCCGCGCGTCCCAGTGCGTGCAACTGGTCGGTGAGCGCGGCCAGATACTGCCGGCCCGCGGTGTTGAGCGCCACGTAGCAGACCCACCGTTCCTGGACCTCACCGCGCCGTTCCCGCAGCCGCTCCGCGCGCTCCTGCTCGCGCCGCCGGCCGCGGTCCGCCGCGCGCTGGGTCAGCAGCGCGGACAGCAGCGTTCCGACGACTCCGACGACCGCGGCCACCGGAGCGGTCACGCCACCGAGGTCCACCTGTCCTCCAGCCTTCGGCCACTTCGCCGTTGCTCCGTGCGCTCCGCCGTTCCCGCACACCGCCATCGAAGCAGCGGGGCCCCTCCGGGGTGAACACCCGGCCCGGACGACGACCGGTGTTCGCCCCGCCTCCGACCACCCGGGCATCGGGACGCTCAGGACTCCGCACCGCGCCCCGGGGCGTCGCCCGGCCGATTTCCGGTCGTCTCACGGAAGTCGACGCGTGCGCCGTACCGAAGGACCGGCCGGCGAGCCATCATGAGCCCACGGGAGACGGTGAGCCGGCGGGTACGGAACCACCCGCGGGGAACAGGGGGACACACGAGCATGGTGAGCGACGAGGCGGGTGGAGGCATCCGGGGACTGCGGCTCTGGGCCGCCGACGCGATCAGGCGGGCGGCCCCGTTGATCTCCGGATCGCACGACGGGGCGCTGTCCGCAGGGGACTTCGACGGCCCGGTGGCCGAACTGTCGGGCCTGCGGGACCTCCTGGATCACGACCGCGAACTGCTGGGCGTGGTCACCCTGCGCCTCGGCGCCCTGCTCGCCGTCCGGTACGCCACCGGGAACGGCACCCCGGAGGACCGCGAGCGCGCGCAACGCCTGCTGAACGAGGCGCGGGACCCCTCGACGCCGTCCGGCGAGGCGGTGACGGAGCAGGACAGGCAGTGGGCGGCGATGCTCCTGCTCACGGTGACGGACTCGTCGGTACCGCTCGGCACGCCGGGTGCCATCCCGGACTTCTGGCCCATCTTCGACCAGATGCTCAAACCGGGTCCGGGCGTGCCGGAGGAAGAGGCGGCAAGGCTGGCCGCGCTGGCGGAGGAGGCCGCCCGGCTGCCGGTGCCACCGGAGGTGCGGAAGAAGCTCGGGCAGTTCGAGGAACTGCTGTCGTACGTGTCGCGCTCGGACCTCTCCGACCCGGGGACGCTGCTGGGCATGCTGCCCGCGGACTTTCCGTTCACCGAGCAGCTCCAGTTGCTCCTGGAGCTGTCGAAGGACCTGCCCGAAACCGCGGAGACCGCTGGAAACCCCGCGGCCCCCACCCCTCCGGAACCCGCCGTGGCCCCCACGCCTCCGGAACCCGCCGCGGCCCCCACGCCTCCGGAGCCCCCCGCTGCCTCGTCGGCGACCGCCCCCGCCCCGGACGCGGACACCACCGTGCTCGGCTCCTGGCTGGCCGCGCTGCTCGGGCCCGTGGACGCCCTGCGCACCGGTGACCCGGAGCAGGTCAGCGAGGCGCTGCGGCGGCTGGGCACGGACCTGGACCGGCTGCCGGACGGCCACGACCAGGCCCCCGACATCGAGAACCTGATGCGGCTCATGCTGCAGGTGGGCCGGCCGCTGGGCGGCAGCCACCAGGACACCGACGTGGCCCGCGGCCACGCGCGGCGGGTCACCGAGCACTTCGAGCAGCAGGCGGCCGCCGACCCCGCCGCCTCCGGACTCCTCATCGGCAACCAGGCACTGAACCTGCTCGCCCGGGTGAACGAGGCGGAGGAGGCGGAGTCCGGGGAGGACCTCGCGGCGCTGGTGGACGAACTGGACTCCTTGGAGCGGTCCGTCCCGGCGGACCACCCGTTCCGCCCGGTGGTGCGGCTGGTGCTCGGCAACGCGCTGACCAGCCTCGGCGCGCACACGCGGGACACCGGAACGCTCCTGCGCGGCTTCGCCCACCAGGAGGAGACCCTGGCGTCCATGACCGCCGCCTCCTACGGCGTCCCCGACGCGCTGCTCACGGCGCTCAGGGAGGGGCTGCTCACCGCACAGGCCGTCGTGGGCGGGACGCCGGGATCATTGCCCGAGTACACACCTCCCCCCGCGGACGCCTCCGCGGAGACCCGCTTTCTCTCCGCTCTGGCGGCGACGCTGCGGCACTCCGTCACCAAGGACCCGGCCGATCTGGACGCAGCCATCGGGGATTTGGAGCGGGTCCGCGACCACGTCCGCCAGGGACGTTCCCCGCAGATCGCCGCCCCCGCGCTCTGGCAGCTCGCGGAGAACCACCGCGTCCGTCTGGGCCGCACCCGGGACCCTGCGGACCGGGACGCCGCCACGGACGCGGCGCTGGAGTCCCTCCAGGCACTCGCCGGTGACGTGGTACTCCAGGCCGGCCCCGACCACGGTCTGCTGACCGCCCGGTCCGGAGCCGACCGCGGCATCCGGGCCGCCAGGTGGGCCGCCTCCCAGGGCCGGGCCGAGGAGGCGGTGACCGCGCTGGAGCTGGGCCGGGCGCTGGTGCTGCAAGCGGCGTCCACCTCGCGGGCCGTTCCGGACCTGCTGGAGTCCGGGGGCCACCACGACCTCGCCCGGGAGTGGCGGGCCACGGGCGCCGCCGGCGGCGGGGAGCCCGGTGTGCTCCCGCGCGAACTGCCCAGTTCCCTGCGGCGCCGCGCCTTGGTGGCGCTCGGTCACAGGGATCCGGGCGGCGCGCTGTTCCGGACGCCCACGGTGGAGGAGCTCAAGGCCGGGGTCGCGGCGGGCGAGGCGGACGCGCTGGTCTATCTGCTGGCCGGCGAGGACACCACGCCGGGCATGGCGATCGTGGTGGGCCCGGACACCGGCACGGGTGTACGGGTGCTGCCCCTGCTCTCCGGCGAGCACAGCGGCCCTCTGGAGCGCTATGTCGACGCGGCAGCCCGGCACCAGTCGCTGCCCCGCGACGCAACCGCCGAGCAGGAGTGGGAGGAAGCCCTCGCCGAGCTGTGCGACTGGGCGACCGGAGCGGTGATCGTGCCCGTCATGAGCGGCGTCGCCGAACGGATCGCCGCCAACGGGGAGCGGCGCAGGGACCGTTCGGGCCCGCCGAGGATCGTGCTGGTGCCGTGCGGGCGTCTCGGCATCGTCCCGTGGCACGCGGCACGGCTGCCCACCGGGGCACCGCACACGTACGCGTGCCAGGCGATGGTGTTCAGCTACGCGGCATCCGGCCGGCAGTTCCTCGACACGGTCCGCCGCGCCCGGCGCGCCCCCGCCGCCGATCCGGTGCTGGTCGCGGATCCCAGCATGAGCCTGCCGCACGTAGAGCTGGAGGTCGCGGCGCTACACCGGTCACTGTATCCGGGAGCGCGGCTGTACGGAGACCTCTACGACCTCCCCGTCGAACCGGAGGCCCCCGGAACCCCGGACGACCTGCTCGACGTGCTCGCCGGTACGCCCTCCGTGCTCCATGTCGCCTGCCACGGCTCGGCCGGTACGAGCCCGACGGCGTCCGCGCTGCAACTGGCGTACCCGGAGGACGGTTCCGAGGCGGCGTCCGACGGGCCCGGGCCCGGGACGGGACCGGACGCCGGCCTGCTCACCGTCTCCCGGCTCCTCGGCCGCCGGCCGGCCGGAGCGGACGCCGACGACGGGCCGTTGGTGGTGCTCAGTGCCTGCCAGACGGACCTGAGCACCCGCGATCACGACGAGGCGCTCACGCTGACGACCGCCTTCGTGACGAGCGGCGCGCGCGACGTGGTGGGTTCCCGGTGGGCCACCCGTGACTCCGCCTCGGCTCTCATGATGGCCGTGTTCCACCATTACGTGTCCGTCGAGAACCGCAGCCCGGTCGACGCGCTCAGAGCGGCGCAGATGTGGATGCTCGACCCGCACCGCGAGAACCCGGGATCGCTCGGCGGCGACCTGCTCGACGAACTGAACAAGGGCCCGCGACTGGACCACCCGGCCGACTGGGCACCCTTCATCCACCAGGGCCACCCGGGTCCCGCCACGACCGGCGCCCTCTCGGACAGTGGCGGAGGTCGGCAGCCCGTGTGAGGTGGGCTCAAAGGCGCTTCCGCCGGTGGCATGGCGCCCTGTCATGCCCCGCCTGATTCCTGATGCCCGCAGCGCGTCCTGAGAACGCAGGTGCCGCTGCTGTACAACGCTGCCCGGAGTTCGAGGAGACCTCGTCCCACGGCAGGCCGCCGCGAGGGGCATAACCGTACACGCCTTCACATCGGACACTTGTTTGCATCGGGCTCCCGCGACGCCCCGCCGCCCGGCCTCTCCGGTGGCCGGCCCGAACCGGCGCGCCGCGTACTCCGGCCCCCGCCGGAGGCGGGCGCACCCGCCGGTAACACCCGGCACCCGGCAGCTGTCGGATGCCGGGCCTGACGTCACCGCCGGCTGCCCCGGCAGCCTTCAGCCCTGATGCGGCCGGCCGTACTCCTGTGCCATCGGGCCCGCGAAGTCGTACAGGATGACCTGTTCATCGCCGATCACCCAGGCATCGTGACCGGGCGGGCAGACGAAGACGTCCCCGGGCCCGATTTCACACTCGGCGCCGTCGTTCATCCGCAGGCCCATCCTGCCCTGGACCACGAAACCGTTGTGCTGGACCTCGCAGCTCTCCGTGCCGGCCAGCGGGCCCAGGGACTCGGTCCAGTGCCAGCCGGGCTCGAAGGTGGCCACGGCGAAGTCCAGCCCCGTCAGGTGGAGAACTTCGAGGTGGCCCCGCGGAAAGTCCCGCCGTTCATCTGCCTTGTCGATCGTCTTGACTTCCATCATTGCCGTCATGAGGAATCCCTCCAACCGCCCCCCTCGTCCTTCCATGGTGCTGCCGCCGGAGAGCCGGTGGCCACCCGTGGCGGCAAAGGGCTCGGAAAGCGGCCGGGAGCGGCTCCGCATCCCTCTGCCGGTGGGACCCCATCGGCAGAGGATCGGCGTCATCCGCGCACTGCGCCCGGCCGACGGCGTACGGCGCCGACCGGGCGCACACGAAGCACCGCCCGCGTCACAATGGTCCGCCCCCACCGGCCATGGCCGTTCAACTCCCCCGATTTCTCGGTGAGTTACCGAGCACGATCTGCGGGTTCGCACAGCACTCGGAACCGGGCGTCCCACGCCGGGCACGCGTTCTCCCGGGCGGCACTTCTGCCTTGTGACGGCGACGGGTCTTGCTCCTTTCGCGTTCCGTGTGCGATCTTTGAGGCATTCCCGCCATGGAAACGTTTCCACGAGGAGGTGGAGCCGGTGACCACGATCAAGGACGTCGCGGCACGGGCCGGGGTCTCGCTGGGGACCGCGTCCCGGGTGCTCAGCGGCAGCAGCCAGACCTCGCCCGACTCCAGGTCGCGCGTTCTCGCCGCCGTGGCCGAGCTGGGCTACATCGCCAACGGACCCGCCCGGTCCCTGCGGCGTTCCCGTACCGACGTGCTGGGGCTGCTCGTCTCGGACATCCGCAACCCGTTCTTCTCCGAACTCGCGCACGCCGCGGAGCAGGAGGCGCGGCAGCACGGCTACACCGTGCTGCTGGCCAACGCGAACGAGGACGCCGGACAGGCCGACGCGTATCTGCGGACCTTCGCCTCGCAGCGCATCGACGGCCTGCTGTTCTCCCCGCAGGGCACGGTCTCGCCGCAGCTCGCGGCCACCCTTGCCTCCGGGCTGCCGCTCGTCTTCCTCAACCGTACGGTCGAGGGCGTCGACGCCCCGCTGTACGGCACCGACAACGCGGAGGGCGTCGGCCATGTCCTGGCCTGGCTGCGGCAGCGCGGACATCGCGACGTGGCGTTCATCGGCGGCCCCGACACGATCTCCACGGGCGCGGAACGCCGTGCCGCCTACCTCGCCGGGCGTGAGGAGCACGGCATCAGCACCGACGACAGGCTGCTCGACGCCGGTGACTTCCTGGCCGAGGGCGCGGCCGAGGCCATGGGCCGGGTCATCGACCGGGGCGTCCCCTTCACGGCCGTCTTCGGCGCGAACGGCCTGACCACCCTCGGGGCCGTACGCGCGCTGCGCGAGCGGCTCGGTGCGGAGCGGGCCGCCCGCGTCGAGGTCGTCTCCTTCGACGACCTCGACTGGTTCGAGTTCGCGTCACCGCCCATCAGCGCGGTCCGCAACGACGCGTCGTCGATCGGCCGCCTCGGCGTGCGCGGACTGGTCGATCTCCTCGCCGGCCGCCCGGCATCCGGGCAACGCATCGCCACCTCCTTCGTCGACCGGTCACGGGCAGACGCCCGATGAGCACGCGCGTCGTCGCGGACGGCGCCGGCAGAGACGAAGTCCCCTTCGAAAGGATCAGGCAATGAGGGTAGCCCTCGGAGCAGACCATGCCGGGTACCCGCTCAAAGCGGCCGTGCGCCGGGCGATCGAGGACCTCGGCCACGAGATCGTCGACTGCGGCACCGACAGCTCCGACCCGGTCGACTTTCCCGACATCACCCGGGCCACCTGCGACCCGGTGCTCGCCGGAACCGCGGATCGGGCCGTGCTCGTGTGCGGCACCGGTCAGGGCGCCGTCATGGCCGCGAACAAACTGCCCGGCATCCGCTGCGGTCTGGCTCACGAGCCCTACTCCGCCCATCAGGCCGTCGAGCACGACGACGCCAACGCCATCGCCATGGGCGCCTGGCTCGTCCCGCACGCGCTCGTGCCGGACATCGTCCGCGAGTTCCTCGCCGCCACCTTCGACGACGACGAGGACACCCGCCGCAGAGTCACCAAGCTCAACGCGCTCGACACACTGACACCGCCGGCCTGACACCGCCGGCGGGCGAGGTCCCGCGCGCCCTCCGTACGACGCCGCCGAAGGCCGCCGTGCGTCGCCCCGGCATACCCGGAACCGCCGGTAAGGAAGCCCGGCCCGGCCCCGCCGGCCGGGACTTCCGCATCACGCACCCGCGATCCGGAGACCACCTGCAAGGAGAATCCCCATGTCCACCAGCACCGTTGCCGGACGGCGAAGCGTGCTCGGCACGAAGGACCGCGTCAAGACCGCGGTCGCCGCGGCCGTCGGCACCAGCGTCGAGAACTACGACTTCATCGCCTACGGAACCGCCTCCGCGCTCTACTTCGGAGCCGTCTTCTTCCCCGAGAGCGACCGGCTCGTCGGCACACTCCTGTCGTTCGCCACCCTCGCGGTCGGCTTCGTCATGCGCCCGCTCGGCGGCGCGATCGGCGGCTACTTCGCCGACAGATTCGGCCGCAAACCCGTCCTGGTCGCCGCCATGATCGTCATGGGCGCCGCGACCTTCCTCATCGGTGTCCTGCCGACCTACGAGCAGGCCGGTGTGGTCGCACCGATCCTGCTCGTGGCGATCCGCATGATCCAGGGCCTGGCGTTCGGCGCCGAATGGGGCGGGGCGATCACCATGGCCTACGAACACGCCCCGTGGCACCGCCGCGGGATGTTCGCCGCCATCCCCCAGTCCGGCAACCCCCTGGGCATCGCGCTCGCCAGCGGCGTATTCGCCTGGAGCGCCACACTCGACGGCGACTGGCAGTGGCGAACTCCCTTCCTGCTCAGCGCCGTTCTCGTCATCGTCGCGCTGATCGTGCGCTCCCGGCTCTCCGAATCCCCCGAGTTCCAGGAAGCCCGAGCCGGCGGCACGACCGAGAAGAACCCCCTCCTCGCGACCCTCCGCGACGACTGGCGGAGCATCCTGCGGGTGATCGCCCTGCGCGTCGTCGAATCCTTCGCCTACTACTCCACCGCGACCTACCTGCTCAGCTACCTCACCGAACGCGACCCCGATCTGCGTCCCGTCGCCCTCGGCGCCATCACAGCCGCCAGTATCCTGGCCATCGCGGTCACCTTCCTGGCCGGCTCGCTCACCGACCGCATCGGACGGCGCCCCATATACATCGCGGGCTGCACGGCGGCGATCCTCTTCGCGTTCCCGATGTACCTGCTCACCAACACCGGCCATCCGATAGCGGTCGTGGCCGTGTTCATCATCGGAATCGGGCTCATCCATGCCTCGCTCACGGGAACACAGGGGTCCCTGCTGACCGAGCAGTTCCGCACCGCCACCCGCACCTCGGGAGCGTCGCTCGGCTACCAACTCGCCGCGGCCATCGGCGGCTTCGCGCCACTGCTCGCCGCCGCCCTGGTGGGTGCCTTCGGCTGGCCGGGCGCCGCCCTGCTCTACCTCGGCGCCGCCATGATCGGCCTCGTCGGAATTCTCGCCACCAAGGAGACCTGGGGCCGCGACGAGCGCGAGCGCGTACTCGCCCTCGTCGCCGAGGAACGCGGCGCCTGACCTCTCATCGGGCCGCAAGGTGCGCTCGGCGGGCGAGAGACCGGGCTCCGGGCGGAGCCGTACCGTGTGGTACATGAAGTCTGTCACCGTGTCGATCGACGTACCGCAGACACCCGAGCAGGTCTACGACTTCCTCGACGTCATGGCTCACCACGAGCGGTTCACCGACCACTACCTCACCAACTGGCGCTACAGCGGCCCCGGCCGCGGCATCGGATCGTGCGCCACCGTCACCGCCGCGCTGGGCGGTACGACGGCCGATGTCGCCATCGAGGTCGTCGAGGCCGACCCGCCGCGGCGCATCGCCGAACGCAACGTCAGCGCGGCCGGCCGGCGCCTGGCCCACGGCACGTACACCATCGAGCCGTTGCGGACCGGCGGGAGCAATGTGTCGTTCACGTACGCCTGGGCGCGCGCCCCTCTCGCCGACCGTCTGCTGGCGCCCGTCGTCCGGGCCGCGACGCGGCGCGCCAACCGCACGGTCATGCGACGCCTGGCCACCGAGCTGGCCCGCCACACGTCTCCGTAGGACGACGACGGCCTGCATTCCCCTGTGATGCAGGCCGTCGTCACGCCGGACCCGTCGTTACCGGCGTTCCCCCTGCCGACCGGTGACAAGCGGCGCTGAACTGCGGCGTGGACAACGCTAGAAGGGTCATATCCCTGCGGCAACGGTGCACGGTGCGCAAGGCCGGCCCCGGGGTGTGCACGGTGCTCAATCAGTCCACGGGGTGGGCCCGGGTGATGTGAAGGGCGTGGACGACGTCATGGATGCCCGAGCCGGTGGTGAGCAGGTCGCGGCCGAGCAGGCCCTCGGCGGCCCGCAGATGGGCCCTGACCGTGTTGCGGCTGACACCGAGGCGCCCGGCGGTCCGCTGGGCGTCGGTGTTCGCATCGATCCAGGTCCGCACGGTGGCACGCAGGTCCCGGCGAGAGGTGTCCTGAAGGGGGTGCAGGAAGGCTCGCGCCCAGGTGCGCGCCGGGTGGGTACCGAGCACATCGTCCAGCTCCGGGGCCGGAAGCGGCTCCCGGTCGGCGCTCTCACCGGCGGACCGCGTGCCGGTCAGGGCGAAGGCCAGGTCGAGTACGGCACGGGTGCGGACATCCCCCAGGTCCAGCCCGAGAGTTGTCTCCACCCGCTTGAGATGGCTGGTGACCGTGTTGCGGCTGATGTCCAGCAGTCGGGCCACGGCGGAGCGCGGGAAGGTCACGGCGAGGCGCGTGATGTCGAGGGTCGGCTTCGGCACGGAGTCCAGTGGCAGCAGGAAGGTACTCGCCCAGGCGAGGGCGTCCTGACGGGGCAGCAGCCGCACCAGGTGCGCCTGGCCGAGGTAGGCGGCCACCCGCTCGGGCGTGGTGCGCGCGGCGGCCAGGGCATGCAGGGCCTGGCCGTACGCCTCGGCCGTCGAGTCGAGCGGGTACGGGCCGCTGATGCCCAGCGCGTACCCGGAGTTCTCGCGCACCAGCCGGCGCAGCACGGTGCCCTGGTCGTGTGGACCGCCGGTCTCCGCGTCCTCGGTGACCAGACAGATGAGGTGCTCCTTGAACGCGGGGCAGTGCGCCATCAGGCCCGTACCGTGATATCCGGAGCCGTCCTGATGGAGCTGGACGAGCCGGTCCCGGTCCTCTGTCGGACAGTGCAGCAGATAGACGCGCAGCCGGTCGGCGTCCAGGAGTGCCGGGACCGCACCGGTCGTCATGCGGCGGGCCAGGGTGAGGTCTCCCGCCAACAGGGCGCTCAGCACGGCGAATCGCAGCTGCCGCGCCTTGTACTGGTAGCCGTGGAACGTCGTGTCGGCGTCCCGCGCCTGGCCCAGCAGTGCGATGACGCTCGCCGCGTGCGAGATCAGCGACGCCGCGTCCCGCGTCGGCGTGGAGGTGCCGGCCACCACCAGCACGGGGCGCGGGCTCCGCGCCCCGAGCGCTTCGAGACGTACGTGAAGCGATCCGCTCTCGGTGGCGGCCGCGGCCGCCCGCCCGCCGGAGAGCCGCGCGAGCAGCGGCTCGATCGAGCCCGGCAGCCCGCGCGGGAATCCCTCGGTGGAGACCTGCACCACGCCCGTACCCGCCACCAGCGCGACCTCCGTACGGGTCTGCCGGCCGAGCCACTCCACGACCGCTCGCGGCTCCAGCCCGGTTCCCCGGGTCATCTGGCGTCGCACCTCGCGCAACAGCTCGTCGAGCCGTCCCGCGCTCCCCTGACCTTCCACCGCCGTACTCCTCCCGCCCCCGTCACCTGTCACCGCCGCACCGGACGCCGATGCGTGGCTCGTACAGGATCTCGCGGCGCAGGTGACGGTACGGCAGCGGCCGGCGGCCGCCCGGCAGTGCACACCGGTGGTGTGGATCAACGTCCGGCCCGCCCGGCCTCCTCGTCCGCGACCTGGGCGATCACCTGGGCGATCTCCGCCTCGTCCAGCACCAGCCGGAACCGGTTCGCCAGGGTGTCGAATACGTTCACGAACGAACGCCGGCACTCCTGCAGCAGCCCGTCGGCCGTCTCCGCGTCGACACCAAGTCTGCGGGCCAGCAGACCGGCCACGGCCCGGCGCGCGACCGGATTGCCGAGGGCGGCGGCGGGAGCGGTGTCGCAGCGCAGCGGCTTCCACCGGGGCACGTCGGTGTGGGCCACCACGGTGACGGTGTGCGGCAGGTCCCGCGAGGACGTACCGACGAGGAGGCGGGTGGGTCCGTCCTCGACGACGGTTCCGCCGCGCATGACGACGACCCGGTCGCAGATGTCGGTGACGACCCCGAAGTTGTGGGTGACCGCAGCAGACCCATGTCGCGCTCGCGCTGCAGGTCGCGCAGCAGGTCCAGGATGTCGGCCTGCACGGTGACGTCGAGCGCCGTCGTCGGCTCGCCGGCGACGATCAGATCCGGGTCGGTGGAGACCGCGCCCGCGATGAGCACACGCGGCGCCATGCCTCCCGATATCTGGTGCGGATACAGGGTGAACACCCGCTCCGGCTCCGGGATGCCGACCCGTGCCAGCAGCTCCAGCGCCCGCTCGCGGGCCTGCGCCCGGCTCAGGCCCAGTTCCCGCCGCATGGGTACGGTCAGTTGGGAACCGACGGTGCACAACGGGTCGAGGTTGCTCATCGGCTCCTGCGGCACATAGGCGATGCGCCGTCCGCGCAGCCCGACGAGTGTGTCCGGTGTCGTCCGCTCCCCGTCGAACGCGATCCGGTCGGCGCCGACGACCGCCTGCGGCGGCAGCAGCCCGAGCACGGAGAACACACACTGGCCCTTTCCCGTACATGAGGGCGAGCGCGCATTTTCCGCTGCGCAGGCTCTGCTTCAGGGCGGCGTGCTCCGCCTCGATCACCGAGATCCGGATCTCCGGATGCTGTGCCTCGCACGCGCGGACGAGGCGGGGGCAGCTCGAAGGGGCCGAGGGTGGAGAAGCAACCGACCGACAGGTCACCCGTCAGCACCTCACCGGCGTTTCTGGCCATCTCGACCAGCTCGGCCGTGTGCTCCAGATAGCTGCGCAGCTCACGCTGGAAGTCCTCACCGGCCGCGGTCAGGGTCAGGCCGCGGGCGTGGTGACGCAGCAGCAACTGGACACCGAGCTCTTTCTCCAGTTGGGCAACGGCGGTGGACACGGCAGGCTGGGAGACATTGAGCTGCCGCGACGCCGCGGTCATGCTGCCGAGCTCGGCAGCCGCGGCGAAATAGCGCAATTGCACCAAGGTGAAGCCCACATTGGGAATGCTGCTCAGGGTTACCCGCTCTCGATGCCCAGGTCGGCGTCAGGACCCGCCTCCACTGTGTCGACGGCAGTCTGCCCGATCGGCGCCGTGGCAGCGGCGGAGCGACCCCGGCCGTCCCGCCCCGGACGAGAGTCAGGCCCTGGAGACGGGAGCCGAGCCGACCCAACGGCGATAAGCGTCCACGTCGACATTGCTGCCGCACACGATGGTGACCACGTGCCGGCCGGCGAAACGGTCACGGTCTTCGAGGACCGCCGCGACACCGAGCGCGGCCGACGGTTCGACGACGAGGTTGGCGTGGTCGAGGAGCATCCGCATACCGGCGATGATCGACGCCTCCTGGACCAACACGGCGTCGTCGGCGACCAGGAGGAGGTCGTCCAGGACGGCCGGGATGGGACACCGGCCGGCCACACCGTCGGCGATGGTGTCGGTCGAGTCGGTGGTGACGACACGTCGCCGGCGCCACGAGTGGGTCATCGCCGGTGCGCCCAGCGGCTGGACGCAGATCACCTCGACGTCCGGCGCCAGGGCCTTCACGACATGCCCCACGCCGGTGGCCAGCGCACCGCCGCCGAGAGCGATCAGGACGGTGTCGAACTGCGGTGCGGTGTCCACCAGTTCCAGGCCGATGGTCGCCGCGCCCTCGCAGGTCTCGATGTCCAGGCTGTCCTCGACCAGCCGGATGCCGTCGTACCGTGCGATGGCCGCCGCCCGCTCCCGAGCCATTTCGTGGTCGCCGTCCACCAGCTCCAGCCGGGCGTCCCAGGCGCGGATACGATCCAGCTTGGCCCGAGTCGCGGAGCGGGACGCCACGACGGTGACGTCGAGCCCCCGGCCGCGACCGGACCACGCGAGGGCCTGGCCCAGGTTGCCCGCGCTCGCGCACACCACGGCACGCGAGGCACCGCCGGCGAGCAGGCTCGCGACCACCTCGGTGCCGCGGGCCTTGAAGCTGCGGACCGGGTTCGCCGTTTCGAGCTTGATGCTCACCGTGCACCCGAGGCCGGGCTCCAGCGCCTCGCAGCGGTACAGCGGAGTGTCGAGAAAGACCGGGTCGATGACCCGGCGAGCCGCCCGGATCCGAGTGGTGTCGAGACGCGTCTCCTGCACGGCACAGCAGCGTAGCGCCACCGGCGCTGTTCTCCCCGGGCGCATTCCGGAAGTTGCGGTGCGGGCGTCGGTAGGCTCGGTCCGACGGTCGCTCACCGTAGCGCTTCCTGCGTCACTACTGATCTTTTCGTACGTTCGGTGGGTGTGGTGGGTGGATGGTGAGGCCGGTGTGGTGGAGGAAGGACCACGGCAGTTGCTGGTTGTGGTTGATGCGGTAGATGCCTTGTTCGGTGGCGTCGGCGACATCCGCGAGGCGGTCGCCGACGAGGTGGGCAAGTTCGCGTTTCTTGAGCGACGACCACAGCAGTTCCACCGGATTCAGCTCAGGAGCGTAGGCGGGTAATCGTTCCGGAGTCAGCCAGCCCTGTTCCGCGACCCAGGCTCGCATCACCCTCCAGTGGGCGGACAAGCCGTCCCACATCAGAATCACGCTGTCCCCGCGGTAGAACGCCTTGACCTGTTCCAGGATCTCGATGAGGGCGGTGGTGTCGTAGCTGCCGGGCTTGAGGTGGAAGCAGAGGCGCGGACCACGGTCGCGGTCGCTGGCGTGGTAGCCCGAGAGCCGCGGCCGTCGGCGCACACGTCCAGTTCAGCCGGTGCCGCAGGAGCGGGGCACGTCCGCGGGGTGCGAAGGTACGGCGGACCCGGGGCAGCAGTGAGACGTCTGATTCGCTGAGGAACACCGTCCGGGCACGCCTGTTCCCCTTTCTGATGCGCGGCCACTCGTGCGCGATCCAGCGGGCGATCTCGGACCCGTCCCGCTCGACCGCCCGCCCCTCAGGCCGCTGGAGACTCCAGCCCAATCGGCCCGTCAGCAGACGCCGCACCGACGCCCGCGACAGCGACACCCCGTCACCCGCTCAAGGACCAGGCCGACTCTCTCCAAGGTCCACAAACCGGCCTCGAACCCATGGGCCCGGGCACCCCGCTCCAACGCCGCCCGCATCTCCTCCACCCGACTGTCGTCCAACTTGGGCGGGGGCGACCGGTGGCCGAGCGCCGACGCAAGCCCGGAGCACCGCCTTCCTCCCACACACGCCTCCACCGCCGCACGCTCCCGGCACACACCCCCACCGCCCGCGATCAAGACCGGCAAGTCCCGCCGCTGGGAATCCGGGTAGCTCCGCCTGCGCCTGTTCTCCGCCGCAGCCCACCTCGTCACCGCCGACCGCGCCCGCCGGCTCCGCTTCACGACGCGTTGGCCCCGGACCGCCCTTTCCCGGTCGAGGACACCGGTTTTCCGGACCCGGAGGGACGTTTCCGGCTCGGACGTGCCGCGGCGAGCCATGCTCAGGCGGGTCCACCGGCGTGCGGCCGTACTGCGTCGGCTCATGCCGCAGTTGCTCAGCGCCGAGCTCTCGCGGACGTGGCCGAAGAAGGTATTGGCACACCTCGGCCACAGCTCTCCCTTGAGTCACATTCCGCGCGGCGGTCACCCTGGTCACTGGCTCCCGCTCACCAACACACGGGAGCGTTCAGCGTTCAGGGGAGGAAGTCCACACATGCGAAGACTCCAAGCCCTCTGGGCCGCGGCCGGAACAGCCGGACTGCTCACGGCGGCCGTCACCCCCGCGATGGCCGGCCCCGAGTCCCCGGTCACCACGTCACGGGCCACGAGTACGCCAGATCTCAGCGGATCGGGTGCCTCCCGCACCCAGACCGTCACCCTCATCACCGGCGACACCGTGTCGTTCACCACCGGGCCGGACGGCAAGTACGCCGTCGACGTCCGGCGCGGGAAGGGCCGCGAGGCCGCCACCTTCGTGTCCAGCGAGCGGAACGGCGAGATCAGCGTCCTTCCGGCGGACACGATCCCACTGGTGCAGGCGGGCCGTCTCGACCCGGCTCTGTTCAACGTCAGCCGGCTGGTGGAGCAGGGCTACGCGGACGCGAAGACCGGCGCCACCCCGTTGATCGTGACGTACGAGAAGGGCACCGCGACCCCCGACGGGGCGCGCCGGACGCGCGCGCTGCCCGGTATCGACGGCGCCGCACTCAGCGCGCGGAAGTCGACCGTCTTCTGGGCGGACGTCGCCCCTGCCCTCGGCACCGAACCGACCGCGAAAGCCGCACGCCGGCTCGGTGAGGGCATCGGGAAGATCTGGCTGGACGCCAAGGTGGAGGCGTCCCTCGACGTCAGTGTCCCGCAGATCGGCGCGCCCGAGGTGTGGCGGTCCGGCTACGACGGCAAGGGCGTCAAGGTCGCCGTCCTGGACACCGGCGTGGACGCCGGCCACCCGGACCTCGCGGGGAAGATCGCCGAGTCGGCGAGTTTCGTGCCCGACGAGACGGTCCGGGACGGCCACGGGCACGGCACCCATGTGGCGTCCACCGTCGTCGGCTCGGGCGCGGCCTCGGACGGCAGGCGCAAGGGGGTGGCGCCTGGTGCGGAACTGCTGGTCGGGAAGGTGCTGGGCAACGACGGCCGCGGTCAGACCTCCTGGATCCTTGAGGGTATGGAGTGGGCGGCGAAATCCGGCGCGAAGATCGTTTCCATGTCCCTGGGCGGCACGGCCTCGGGTCCCTCGGACGTGCTGAGTGAGACCGTCGACGCGCTGTCCGCGTCCACGGGCGCCCTCTTCGTGGTCGCGGCGGGCAACGCGGGACCGGGCGAGCAGACCGTGGGGACCCCGGGCATCGCCGACTCGGCGCTGACGGTGGGCGCGGTCGACAAGTCCGACAAGCTGGCCTCGTTCTCCAGCCGCGGACCGCGCCTCGGCGACTCCGCGGTGAAGCCGGAGATCACCGCACCGGGCGCGAGCATCACGGCGGCGCGCGCCTCCGGCACCACGATGGGCACCCCCGTCGACGACAACTACACGACGGCGAACGGGACCTCCATGGCGACCCCGCATGTCGCGGGCGCCGCGGCACTGGTCGCACAGGCGCATCCGGACTGGACGGGCGAGCAGATCAAAGCGGATCTGGCGAGCACCGCCAAGACCATGCCGGACGCCACGGTCTTCGAACAGGGCGACGGCCGGATCGATGCCGTACGGGCGGTGAACCAGGGCGTCTTCGCGACCCCGGCGCTGAGTTTCGGAAAATTCGAGGACGGCGACACCGAGTTCGCCACCAAGAACATCACATACACCAACACCACCGACAAAGCAGTGGAGTTGAAGCTCTCCTCGACGCTCACCGCTGCCGCCCCGGGCGCCGGCACCGTGACCGTCCCGGCGAAGGACACCGCCACCGTCGCGATCACGGCCAACCCGGGCCACGAGACGACGGGCCGGTACACGGGCCACATCACCGCGAGCGCCACCGGCATCCAGGTCACCACCGCCGTCGGCTTCGAAAAGGCGCCGAAGACCTACGACCTCAAGGTCTCGCTGCTGAACCGCGACGGTAACCCGTCCACCGCCGCGTCGCTCTTCATGCTGCAGGAGCTGAACGGAGCGTATCCGGACACGCACGGGTTCCTCGGCAAGGGCTCGACCTTCCAGGTGCCGGCCGGTACGTACTCGATGGCGTCGTGGATCCCGGATGTGGACACGGCCGGGCTGGCCGTCGGCACGTCGGTCGTCGGCGATCCCGAGATCAAGGTGGACGGAGACATGGAGGTCGTCCTCGACGCCCGCACGGCGGTGGAGATCAAGCTGAAGACCAAGGAGAACTCGGAGTTCCAGGGCTTCAGCACCAACTGGCACCGGGAAGGGCCGGGCAGCTCCTTTGGGCTGACCTACAGCCAGGGCTTCTGGACCGACCACATCTATGTCGCTCCGACCGAGAAGGTCACCGAGGGCATGTTCGAGTTCTCCGCCAAGTTCCGGCTGTACGAGAAGGAGCTGACGGCGAGCGTCACCAGCCCGGAGAAGTACTCGCTGCCCCTCGACTACACGCAGACGTACACCGGCTTCCCGGCGAAGTTCAGCGGTGAGCGCACCGTACGGGCGGTGGACGCGGGCAGCGGAACCGCTGCCGACTTCGAGGGACTCGACGTCAAGGGCAAGGTGGCGGTGGTCCGCGTGGCCGCCGGGAAGAGGGCGGACGAAGCCCTGGCCAACGCGAGTGCGGCCGGTGCCGGTTACGTCATCGCCTACCAGGACGCGCCCGGATACTGGATCACCGCCGTGGACAGCACGCCCATCCCGCTGATGATCGCCACCGGGGAGAACGGCGCGAAGCTCGGCGCCCTGCTGAAGAGCGGGAAAAAGGTCAAGCTGAAGCTGGACTCCACCCCGGTCAGTCCCTATGTGTACAGCGTGATGTTCCCGCAGTCGGGCGCCGTCTCGGCCAACCAGACGTACAGCCTCAACAGCTCCAACACGGTGAAGCAGAAGGTTCGCTACCACGGAGCCCAGGCCGGTCGGATCGGCAAGGACGCCGTGTACCGGTACCGTCCGTGGCAGAAGATCGACATCTCGACCGTCAACGATGTGCAGCTCGGCACGGAGCGCACCGAGTACTACAACGTCTCCGACACTCGGATCTGGCACGCCGTCTATCCGGACTCGAACGCGAACTATCCTCAGTGGGACTCCCTGAAAACCTTTGACAAGGCGGGCAAGCTGCCCACCGAGGACTGGCTGCGCCAGGTCATCCGTCCGGCGACCAGTGAGCAGTACGGCATCTCCCAGCGCACCGGCGACAGACTCACCTTCAGGATCCCGGAGTTGAGCGACGCCACGCCGGGTCACTACGGGTCCGTCGAGAACGTCCAGGACACCGCGAAGGGCAAGCTGTACGCGGACGGACAACTGGTCGGCGATACCACACTCGGCGGATCCGGCAGCTTCGACGTCCCGGCGGCGAAGGTGCCCTACCGCCTCGTGCTCGACGCTCGGCGGACGGCCGACTGGGCCGAGTACTCCACCAGCACCCACACCGAATGGTCCTTCGCCTCGGCGCACACGGACCAGCTGACGGCGCTGCCGCTGCTCTCCGTCGACTACGACCTGGACGGGCTCGACCTCCTCAACCGCGCCGAAGCGGGGCACAAGTCGGAGCTCGGACTCTCCGTCCGGAATCAGGCGGCAGGCGTCACGGCCGGTGACCTGAAGGCCTGGGTCTCCTACGACGACGGCACGTCCTGGAAGGAGGTGAAGGTGAAGCACGGCAAGGCGGAACTCAAGCACCCGAAGGGCGCGGAGTTCGTGTCGCTGCGCGTACAGGCCGCCGACCGGGACGGCAACCGGATCGACCAGACCGTGCTGCGGGCATTCGGCCTGAAGTAGACACGACGTTCGGCTTAAACTGAGCGACGGCCTGGGGCGGTGCGAAGCCCCTTAACAAGAATCCTCTACCGTGCCGGGCCATGGTGAACACGGCATACGACACGGATCCGCAGCACACGGCAGGACAGACCCCTACCGCGAGCCCCTGGGCCGCGGTAGGGGTCTCCGCTCTTGAGGAGGAGGTGTACCAGGCGGTCCTCCACCAGCCCGACGCCGGAGCGGCAGGCTGGGCGCTGCTGACAGGTGCCTCCCCCACGCAAGTACGCGAGGCCTGCGACCGGCTGCTCGCGCTCGGGCTGATCCAACCGCCGGACTCCATGGGCGGGTTGCGCGCAATCGACCCACGGGTGGCGATCCGCGCGCTGATCCGGCGGCGCGAGACGGAGTCCGAACTCCTCGCCGCCACCGCCGAGGAGATCGCCACCGCGTACGAGGCCGGGCTGCTGCGCGAGGAGCCCGCGCGCCTGATCGAAGTCGCCTCCGGCGAGGGCACCATCGCGGCACGCCTTGAGGAGTTGTACGCGCGCGCCGAGCACGAGGTGTGCCTCTTCGACACGCCGCCGTATCTCGCCCCACCCGCCCCGCAGGCGGATCTCCAGGCCGATCTGCTCAGGCGCGGGGTCGTCTCCCGCGGGATCTACGCGGCGACCGCCCTGGAGGATCCGAACATCCTGTCCCGCACCTGGAAGATGGTGGAACTCGGCGAGCAGGCCCGGGTGTTGCCATCCGTACCCCTCAAGCTGCTGGTGGTCGACGGGTGTCGGGCGATGCTCCCGCTGACCGCCTCCGCGGCGGGCGGCTACTGCGCCGTCGTGGTGTGGCACTCGGCGGTGACCGAGGCCTTGCAGAAGCTCTTCGAGCTGGCGTGGCAGCAGGCGACGCCACTCGGCCGGGCGGCTGGTGACGGTGAACTCCCCGAGGGCGAGCGGACGTTGATACGGCTGCTGGCGGCCGGGATGAAGGACGAGGCGGTGGCCCGCCATCTGGGAGTGAGCCTCAGGACGCTGCGCCGGCGGGTGAGCGAGCTGCAGGAGAGACTGGGGGCGGCGAGCCGGTTCCAGTTGGGGGTGCGGGCCGCTCAGCGGAACTGGGTGTAGCACGCGGAGGAACCGGCTGGGGGCCGCACCCCCGTCACTGGGATGCGGCCTCCACCTTCCTGCCGGAAGCACTGCCGCGTCACCGGGGATGCGGCCCCACCTTCCTGCCAGAAGCACTGCCCCCACGATGACCGGCGGGCTCCACGAAACCCCGTTCGGCTCAGGCATCTGAGGGACGACGGCCACGTCAGCGGCCTTCTCCGCGACGGGCTGCCCGGCCCCAGCGGTGACCTCGGCCGGCTGGGTGAGCGACGATCGGGTGATACGGCGATGGAGCCGGCTGACCCGGACCTCCGCGTTCCTCGTCCTCAACACTCCACACCAGGCACCACCCGGCAAAGCCCTACTGGCCGGCGCTCCGGATCTGTTCGATCCTGGCGTTACGGATCAAGAATTTGCCCGGTTCGCGGACCTGCTCGAACGCCTCGTTGTTCAGCAGGGCGCAGCTGCCCGACGTCGAAGTGATCTGCACCGTCGTGGACTTGTCGTTGTCGAGGTTGGTGACGCGGAGCGTGGTACCGACGGGGAACTGATTGCTGGAGGCAGCCGGGGCACCCGCCTCGCCGGAAAGGGTGACAGTAGATCCGGCACACACGACATCGCCTTCAGCGCTTCCGCCGGCGTTCCCGGCGTCCCCGGTGTTCCCGGCACCCGCGGCGCTGCCCGCTTCCGCTCCACTGCCCGCGTCCGCCTCGCCGCCCGGTTGCGCCTCTCCTCCCGCCGGTGCCCCAGAACTCGCCTCATCGCCGGCACCGGCACCGCTACCTCCCTCGCCGACCTCGCAGTTGGACGCCGCCTGTTTCCGCTCGATCTCCTCGATGACGGCGACGCGGTTCGCGATCCGCGCCTCGGACAGCGCGTCCGGGGCGGCGCGCTGCGCGGCGATGAAGCTCTCGTTGTTGCCCAAGGCGGTGGCCAGCCCGTCGCAGACCACCGACGCCTGACTCGTACCGGTCATCGCCACCGCCGTACCACCCACCAGCGCTGCCGCGCCGACCAGCAGGGAAATCGCCTTCTTACGGCTCAGGGTCTTCTTACGGGACACGTGTGGGGCTCCTGTCCCCGGCCGCGAAGGAACGGGGCCGGCTGGGTATCCGTGTGCCGTCACATACGAAGGATTCATCCATCCCACTCACCCGCCGCGAAGATAACTTCGGCCACACCAAGGTGAGTTCACCCAAACAGCAACACACCCGGCACAGCCTGGACGCAGTAGCAGCAATCAGCCTGATCCGGATGGCCGCTGCCGCAGGAGTCATCGTGTACGTACCGCCGCGTCCGTTCAGTCCCGCTTCGCGAAATCTCAGAAGTGGGCCGACTTTTTGAGGCCGCACATCCCAAGCTCGATACTTATCCTTGATCGTCAACTCACCGACTTTCAACAAATCAGCCACTTCAGCCAGGCGTTAGAAGTCGGTAGCTTCCACTCTGCGTCAAGATCGCACCTACCACCTCCACGAGTAGATATCGGTCGGACAACGGCTTTTCGTCCTTCTCACTGAAGATCCAGGGCGGCGGCGTCAGCTCTTACCCAGTTGCCACACCCATCAGGGAAGCAGGAGACGGTGCCGTGCTCTCCCTATCCATGGATTCCGGCGCTGTCTACTATGCCTGCCGCGGCTCCCCTGCCGAGATCAGCCCAATGCGGGCTCACTCAATGGTCGTCACGATCGCCGGTTCGGCTAACCGGCGATCAACAATCCCCTGCCCCGTGCCCGAATCCGCGTTCAGACAGCTGGGGCACCTTCAGCCCTGACCTGGCGGCTGGCAGCCGGCACCGCCGACCGCCAGGCGTACAAAGCGCGCAGGACAGGTCACGCCCGCGGGCAAGCCGGAACGACAACCTCGGCCGACGGAAGTGATCCAAACGAACCGGCCCAGGTTCTGTCCCGGTCGTGATCAGGGAGCCAGATTCTGGCTCCTGACCAGAAGCTGAGAGCAGAGGGTGTCGTACGCCCATCGCTCCCAGTTGTCCGGTGGCCACGCGCGGTCGCGAGTCAGGACAAGGAAGAGCTCGGGACTGAGCAAGGCGTAGATGATGTCCGCCGCCTCTCGCGGGGAGACGTCGGGGCTGGCGCCGGGCATATTCAGCAGAGCCTTCGCGGCTGTCGAGATCACCACGTACCGGGGGTCGGTCCGGCCCGGCCACAGATCCCGGATCTCCGGGTCGGTCGCCGCCGCGGCACGGACCATCTCGTTGATGGCCGCGACACGTTCGAGCGTCCCGCGCGTGCCGGTGACCAGTGCGGCCAGCGCGGACTCGGCGGTGGGCCCGGCCGTGACCTCGGCGAACCACGGCCGGTCCATCGTCGGCACCGGCTCGTCGTCGCCCGCGATCGCGACATCGACCAGTTCCTTGAGCAGCGAGGGCTTGTTCCGGAAGACGAAGTAGATCGTCTGCACCGCCACGCCCGCCCGGTCGGCGATCTCCTGCAGCCTGGTCGCCCCGTAGCCCTGCTCGACGAAGAGCGCACCCGCCGCGTCGATGATCCGGCGCCGTGTCTCCCGGGCCTTGTCGCCCCGTTTCCCCTTGACCTCGCTCATGACTGGAGCCTATATCTATAGTGCAACTCTAGAAGTCAACTCTAGTCAGTGGAGGGTGATCCGTGCACGCCATCGCCAACCGTCAGCAGGCAGAGGCATGGAACGACTGGGAGGGCATCCACTGGGCCGAACACCCCGAGCGCTACAACGCGATGATGGGCGCGTTCAACGCCCCCCTCTTCGCCGCGGCGGGCATCACCCCGCACGACCGGGTACTCGACGTCGGCTGCGGCACCGGCCAGACCACACGCCTCGCCGCACAGCAGGCGTACGACGGCCACGTCGTCGGAATCGACCTGTCCGCACCCATGCTCGAACGCGCCCGCAACGACGCCATATCGGAAGGCATCGAGAACGTCACCTTCGAGCAAGGCGACGCCCAGGTGCATCCGTTCCCCGACCGCGGGTTCGACGTCCTCATCAGCCGCGGCGGTGTCATGTTCTTCACCGACCACATCGCGGCTTTCATCCATCTCGGCCACGCGCTCGCGCCAGCCGGCCGACTCGCGTTCCTCGGCCCCCGGCCCGGGGGCGCGGACAGCGCCTACGCCCGAGCGACCGCCGCACTCTCGCCGTTTCTGCGCGAGGCCTCCCCCGCCGCCACGGGGATGGGGTCCCTGCTTGATCCCGCGCGGATCCACCAGGTACTCGCCGCCGCCGGGTTCACCGACATCGACGTTGCCGCCGCCGAGGCCCCCATGACCTTCGGCGCCGATGCGGGCGACGCGGCCGACTTCATCTTCGCCATGGGCCCGACACGCCACAACCTACGCGATGCCGCCCCGGCGACCATCACCCGAATCCGTGCCGCTGTACATGACGCGCTCACAGAGTTCGAGACCACCGACGGTGTCCGCATCCCCGGGTCCGTCTGGATCGTCACCGCGTCGCCGACACACACCCCGTCGATCAAGTGATGGGACAGGCTGCTGCATGTCCCAGGCTCCACGCTCCTCGTAACGGGTGGAAACGGCTCCGAACCGCTCGCTACCCGGCGTGGCTGACGTCGATCGCCGCCCCCTCACGGGCGTGTTCCGGGGCAGCTGATGGTTTGGGGTTGCCATCGTGACCGGCCGGACGAGCACACTCGGTCCACGTCCCTGCCGGCCGACGAGAAACAGGTGGC
>NZ_JBHYZP010000016.1:48236-180776 GCF_042752355.1 Streptomyces sp. NPDC059255 | reverse complement strand
GACCTGGAGGACGGCGGCGCCTGGCTCTACGCGGAGACCGTCCGCCGGATCCACGCCCTCACCGCCGAGCGCGAGGGCGGCCACACCAAGGTCGAGCTGCTCATCCCGGACTTCAACGCGGTGCCGGAGCAGCTCGCCGAGGTCTTCTCGTCGCGGCCCGAGGTGCTCGCGCACAATGTCGAAACGGTGCCGCGGATCTTCAAGCGGATCCGCCCCGGCTTCCGTTACGAGCGCTCCCTCGACGTGATCACCCGCGCCCGCGAGGCGGGACTGATCACCAAGTCCAACCTCATCCTCGGCATGGGCGAGACCCGCGAGGAGATCAGCGAGGCCCTGCGCCAGCTCCACGACGCCGGCTGCGAACTGATCACCATCACCCAGTACCTGCGGCCCTCCGCACGCCACCACCCCGTCGAGCGCTGGGTGAAGCCCGCCGAGTTCGTGGAACTGAAGGACGAGGCCGACGCCATCGGCTACTCCGGCGTCATGTCCGGACCCCTGGTGCGTTCGTCGTACCGCGCGGGGCGGCTCTACCAGCAGGCGATCGAACGGCGCGGCGCGACGGCCGTCGCCCAGGCCGTATGAGTCGTATGAGCCGCGGATTGTGTGAATCGGCGCACAAGTGACTACCAGCCGGTAGCGCCCGGCGTGTCGCGGTCCGTACGCTCCTCGCAGGTCAAGGGGGCGTACGGACCGCACGTTCGTTCGGGGTCCGACTTCCGCCCCCGCGCCAGGGTTTCATCCACGTTTGACCGTTCGGTCACGTCCTGGTAACACCAGTGAGTGACACTGTACGCACACTCCGCGAACAGACGTCCCATGCTTCGCTCACCCGTTCGCTTGTGCGTGCGCTCGCACGTCTGCCTTCACCGCTCCTGAGGGGACCGCCATCATGCAGGTCGCGCCGGTACGACCCACCACTGTCACGGAGGCGACGGCGGCGGACACACCCACCCGCCGCTCCGCGGCCCTGCCCGCCACCCTGCCCTCCGTCTCCACCGCGCTGCGCGCCGTGGAGTCCCTGTTCCTGAGCGCCGGCCAGCGTACGGCCCGCCGCAACGCCTGGACGGCCGTCCTGGAGGACCGCCGCAGGGCCAAGGACCGGGTCGAGACGGAGCACGTACTGGAGGCCGTGTCTGCCGCCGCTTCCCACGCCACGTAAACTTCTGGGCATGGCGAGGAAGGACAACGCAGACACTGCTGCGAACCAGGGGCGACTGAAGCAGATCGCTCTCACCTACAAGATGACCCGGCGGGCCGACTCGAAGGTCGGGCTTGTCGTCGGTGGTGTGGGAATCGTCACCTTCGGCGTCTTCCTCGCGATCGGCTTCGTGATCGATCACCCCGTCTATCTGGGGATCCTGGGCTTCATCCTGGCGTTCCTCGCGATGGCGATCGTCTTCGGGCGACGCGCGGAGCGGGCCGCCTTCGGTCAGATGGAAGGCCAGCCCGGCGCGGCGGCCGCGGTCCTGGAGAACGTCGGCCGTGGCTGGACCACGACCCCCGCGGTCGCCATGAACCGCAGCCAGGACGTCGTCCACCGCGCGGTGGGCAAGGCGGGCATCGTCCTGGTCGGCGAGGGCAACCCGAACCGGGTGAAGGGCCTGCTGGCCGCCGAGAAGAAGAAGATGGCGCGCATCGTGGTCGACGTACCGGTGCACGACATCATCGTCGGCGACGGCGAGGGCCAGGTGCCGCTGAAGAAGGTCCGTACGACCATGCTGAAGCTGCCCCGGGTGCTGGCCGGCCCGCAGGTGACGGCGGCCAACGACCGGCTGCGGGCGATGGGCGACCTGATGAGCAACATGCCGCTGCCGAAGGGGCCGATGCCGAAGGGCATGCGGATGCCGCGCGGCGGAAAGATGCGCTAGGCGCTCACGACCACCGCACGCAACCGAGCGGCAACGGAAGAACCCGTAGAAGAAACCACAGAAGAGGGCGGCCCGGAGAACTCTCCGACCGCCCTCTCTTCATGCCCCGGCTCTTCATGCCCCGGTACTTCCCCGGCTCTCCATGCCCCGGCGCTCCGCGCGCCCGCGCAGGCTCCGGCCCGGCCTCAGGCGCGCACCTGCACGGCCCGGGCGAGACGGTCGTGCAGCCCGCGCCCGTCGCGGTCCCAGACCAGCGCGGGGATGGCGATACAGAGCAGCACCGTACGGACGAGAACGCGCCAGAAGCCCAGGCGCCCGCCGCCCTCGGCGATGACACGGAGGCCGAAAATGCGCTTGCCCGGCGTGAAGCCGACTGTCCCGACGGTGAGCACGCCGAGCACGAGGAGCACCCCGAGGGCCCAGTTGCCCGATGCCTGCCAGTCACCGTCGGCGAGGAGTCCGTATGCGATCAGCATGCAGAGCCCCCAGTCGGCGAAGAGGGCGCCGAAGCGCCGCCCGAGCGGGGCCACGGAGCCGGGGCCGTGCTCCGGCAGACCGAGCCGTTCGCCCCGGTAGCCGAAGTCGACGCCCATGTTCTCGGCCGCGGCGCGGGGCCCCGAGAGCCACGATCCGATTACTTGCCTGTTGTCCACCCGTCCACGGTACTGCGGCGGTGCCGGCGCCCCCGGGACGGGGTTGGCACCAGGGGCACGGGGGTACGCGTGCGGAGCCGTCGTACCCCCGGCACACACCCCGGCTGGTTAACTTCGACGAAACAAATGGGTCATGCTGGAGAAATCCCGGAAACCTAAGGTCAGGTCCAGCGTGTGCCACCGCACTGGCCGCACGACCGATAACCCCCGCCCCTCCCCGGGACGGGAGGAGGAGGAGCTGGATGTTCCAGAACGCCGACGAGGCCAAGAAGTTCATCGCGGACGAGGACGTCAAGTTCGTCGACGTCCGCTTCTGCGACCTGCCTGGCGTGATGCAGCACTTCACGATCCCGGCGAAGGCGTTCGACCCGACCGAGGAGCTGGCGTTCGACGGCTCCTCGATCCGCGGTTTCCAGGCCATCCACGAGTCCGACATGGCGCTGCGCGCGGACCTGTCGACGGCTCGGGTGGACCCGTTCCGCCGTGACAAGACGCTGAACATCAACTTCTTCATCCACGACCCGATCACGGGCGAGCAGTACAGCCGCGACCCGCGCAACATCGCCAAGAAGGCCGAGGCCTACCTCGCCTCCACCGGCATCGCGGACACCGCGTACTTCGGCCCCGAGGCCGAGTTCTACGTCTTCGACAGCGTGCGCTTCAACACCACGGCGAACGAGGGCTTCTACCACATCGACTCCGAGGCGGGCGCCTGGAACACCGGTGCGGTCGAGGACAACCGGGGTTACAAGGTCCGCTACAAGGGCGGCTACTTCCCGGCCCCGCCGGTCGACCACTTCGCCGACCTGCGCGCCGAGATCTCCCTGGAGCTGGAGGCGTCCGGCCTCCAGGTCGAGCGCCAGCACCACGAGGTGGGCACCGCCGGCCAGGCCGAGATCAACTACAAGTTCAACACGCTGCTGGCCGCGGCCGACGACCTGATGCTCTTCAAGTACATCGTGAAGAACGTCGCCTGGCGCAACGGCAAGACCGCGACCTTCATGCCCAAGCCGATCTTCGGTGACAACGGCTCCGGCATGCACGTCCACCAGTCCCTGTGGCAGGGCGGCACGCCGCTCTTCTACGACGAGCAGGGTTACGCGGGCCTCTCGGACACCGCCCGCTACTACATCGGCGGCATCCTGAAGCACGCCCCGTCGCTGCTGGCCTTCACCAACCCGACGGTGAACTCGTACCACCGCCTGGTCCCCGGCTTCGAGGCCCCGGTCAACCTGGTCTACTCGCAGCGCAACCGCTCCGCCGCGATGCGCATCCCGATCACGGGCTCGAACCCGAAGGCCAAGCGCGTCGAGTTCCGCGCCCCGGACCCGTCCTCCAACCCGTACCTGGCCTTCTCCGCGCTCCTCCTCGCGGGCCTGGACGGCGTCAAGAACAAGATCGAGCCGGCCGAGCCGATCGACAAGGACCTCTACGAACTCGCCCCCGAGGAGCACGCGGGCGTCCCCCAGGTCCCGACCTCCCTCCCGGCCGTCCTGGACGCGCTGGAGGCGGACAACGAGTACCTCCAGGCGGGCGGCGTCTTCACGTCGGACCTGATCGAGACGTGGATCGACTACAAGCGCACGAAGGAAATCGCGCCGATCCAGCTCCGTCCGCACCCGCACGAGTTCGAGCTGTACTTCGACATCTAGGCCGAAGCCTCCCGGCAGCCCCTTCGAACAGGCGAAACCGCCGTTCGGAGGGGCTGTTTCCGGTCTGCCGGGGCTGCTCGGGGGAGACTGGAGTCGGCCAGGACCGCCACAGTGCCTCTGATACGGAGCCGCTCATGACCACACCGCGTGACCTGCTGATCGTTTCCATGGACGTGCCGTCCGGTCGGCCGGTGGAGCGGGGTGACCTGTCGCTCGTGCTCGCCGGGGCCGAGGTGATCGACCTCTTGGACGCGCAGGCCCTGACGCTGGAAGGCGACGGCATCGTGCCCGGCGGCCGGTGGACGCTGCCGGACCGCCTGCTGGACGAGGCCGCGTCGGCGCTGGTGAGGGACGCGCCGTACGAGTCCGTCGAGGACTGGCTGTGGCGGCGGGGCCGGGGGCTGTCCGATGTCTACGTCGCCGCTCTGGAGGCGGAAGGCGGGCTCACCCGGGAACGCCACCGCTGGCTTCCGGTCCGTACGGGGCGCACGGCCCTGGCCGACTCCCCCGCGCGCCGCCGCGCGGCCGCCCGCTGGGCGTCGGGCGAGCCGGTCCTCGCCGCGCTCGCCGCCGCGCTCGGGATCGGGGAGGGGCAGGGGGAGGACTCCCCGGAGATCGGGGACGACTCGGTGGTGACCGTGCTCGCCGCCGTCAACGACGCGGTGATGGAACTGGAGGCCGTACGGCAGCGGCGATCGATTGAGGAAGCCGCGTACGACAACATCTGGCGAGGTCAGTGACGGCGCGCCGGCCCTAGGGCCATAGGGCTCCCGCGAGTGCGACGCCCAGGTAGACCGCGCCCAGGCCGGTCACCACCGAGGCGAGCACGTTGGCCGCGGCGTAGAGGCGGGCGCCGTCCTCGGCGAGGCGGAGGGTTTCGTAGCTGAAGGTGGAGTACGTCGTGAGCGCGCCGCAGAAGCCCGTACCGAGGAGGAGTTGTACGGAGGAGGAGGCCGCGCCCGCGGTGATCGCGCCTGTCACCAGTCCGAGGACGAGGCAGCCGGTCACGTTGACGGTGAAGGTGCCCCAGGGGAAGAGCGAATCGTGCCGCCTCTGGACGGAGCGGTCGGTCAGATAGCGGAGCGGGGCTCCGACGGCGGCGCCCAGGGCCACCAGGAACCAGTTCACCGGGTCGTCTCCCGGCCCCCGTGGCGGACGACCTCGCAGCGGTCCAGCGTCACCAGGCCCTCGCCGACCACTTCGTCGAGCTGAGGGAGGAAGGCTCTGATCCGTTCCTCGGTGTCGACGATCACAACCGCCACGGGCAGGTCCTCACTGAGGGAGAGCAGCCGCTGCGTATGGATCATCGAGGAGGCGCCGAAGCCCTCGACGCCCCGGAAGACGCTGGCGCCCGCCAGCCCCGCCTTGTGGGCGCGGTGGACGATCTCCGTGTAGACCGGCCTGTGGTGCCACAGGTCGGTCTCGCCGACGAAGACCGTCAGGCGCAGTGCCGTACCCGTCGGTCCGGTCATGCCTGCCTCCATGCCAGTACGCGGCGGGTCGCCCACACCGCACCCCACACCGCCGCGAACGCGGCGAGCAGGGTCAGTCCCAGATAGGCCACGCCGATGCCCGCCCGGCCGTGCGTGACCAGGCGCTGGATGTCCACGGCGTACGTCGAGAAGGTGGTGAACCCGCCGAGGACGCCCGTGCCGAAGAAGGGCCGTACCAGGGGGTGCGCCGTCCACAGGTCGGTGATCACCACCATGAACACGCCGATCACCGCGCATCCGACCGCGTTCACGGTGAGCGTCGTCCACGGGAAGGCGCCGGGAGCGGTGGGCCACAGGAGCGCGGCCCCGTAACGGGCCGACGCTCCGATCACGCCGCCCAGCGCCACCACCGCTACCTCGGGCATCACGCGGAACACTCTCCTACTCGCCGGGCGCCCGCGCCGGGGCGCGCTCCATCGCAAGTAGGGACCGTTGGCGGCAGTCGCACCGCGGTTCTGGTACGGCGAGCCCCACCGCCGCTTTCGTACTCCCGATCAGGTTAGCCGCAGACGGCAGGCCCCGGCCAGCCGGGCGGGGACCCCTGCCGGGGACGGGGGGGACGGGGCGGGGACGGGGCGGGGGGCTGTCAGTGGGCGCTGGCACCATGAACGGCATGAAGACCTACAACTGGCGTCCCTTCCTTGAGCGGTGGAGTGCGGACTGGGCCGGCTCCCCCGGTGCGCGGGCGCGGTCGGACTCGGATCCGGGCCCGGAAGCGCCGGGCGAGCGGTGGCTCGGGTTCGCGGGCGCCGGTCCCGGGCGGATCGGCGCGCTGGAGGAGCGGCTCGGTCCTGATGTGGTGCTGCCGCCGACCTTCCGGTCGTTCCTGGCCGTCACGGACGGCTGGCGCCCCGCCGGGACGGGCCTCCGGCTGCTGGGGACGGCGGAGGGGACGCGGTGGTACGGGGATGCGCAGGAGCGGGACGGTCTGTGGGGCCCGGACGGTCTGTGCGGCCGGGCGCTGCAGCTCCGTGTGGAGCCGGACGTGGCGGCGGACCAGGCCGAGGTTCTGCTCGATCCCGGGGACGTGAACGCCGACGGGGAGTGGGCCGCCTACTTCCACCGGCCCGGTTCGTGCGACGCCCCGGACCGGTACGAGTCCTTCATGGAGCTCATGCAGGCCCTGTTCCGGAACTTCCACCGGACGTACTGGAACACACCGGGGTTCGAGAACGACACGACGCGCGAGCTGGACGCCGAGGTCGAGGAGGCGCGGCTGGCCTGTCTGCGCGGTGCGGCGGCCGACGCCCCGCTCAAGGTCTTCACGGAGGCGGAGGAGTGCGGCAGGCCCCACGCCCGCGGGCTGCGCGTCGAGTTGGAGGCGCTGCTGAACGGCGGTGGGACGGGGGACCGCGGGACCGCTGGGAGTACGTTCCGGTACGAGGCCCCGGGGCCGTTCGGTGCCGCGGTGGACGCGGCGCGGGAGCAGGCGCGCTGGGGGGACACCGAGGCTGCGTGGGACACCCTCGCCGCGGCCGCGGCCCGCTGGGAGCCGTACGGGGACGAGCGCCTCGGCCCGGTCGGGCTGCTCGCCGATCCGCTGCTCGGGCCCGTGCTCACCCCGGAGCGCGGCCGGTATCTGCTGGAGACGCCCCGGGGCGCGGAGGGGCGGGAGCCGGGCGTGGATGCGCGTGCCGGTGGCGGGGGCGAAGAGGGCGTCGGAGAGGGCAAGGGGGTGTCGTGGGACGACGGGCTTGCCTGGCTCGCCGATGAGCCGTCCCTCGCGGCCGACCGGGAGGGCGGCTACCGCTTCGTCTTCGTACAGGGCGTTCCTCCGGAGGAGTTGGCCCGTCGGATAGGCCGGGGGCCGCTGCTGGCGCCGGCCGGTGAGGACGAGTTGACCGGGGCCCGGTCCGGCCCGGAGGAGCCGGAGCACGGGGAGCGGCGGCCCGTCGCCCGGGTCGGTCTGTGCGGGGACGGCTGGAGTTTCGCCTACGAGAGCCGTGCCCAGCTCTCGGAGGCGTTCCTGCCGGAGCGGCTGAGCGGGCTGGGCGAATCGGCGTCCGCCGGCGCCGAGTCGGTCACGGTGTGGTGCGAGCGCGGCGGTCGGCTCTCGGCGCAGCCGGGCGCGTTCCACTTCTCGTACGCCGAGGACGGGCAGCGTGTGTACGGGTTCACGGTGCGCGGCGAGGAGATCGAGCAGTGGGGGGAGCTGCCCGGCTCGCTCGACCCGGAGGAGTTGTTCCCCGCGTACGAGGAGGACGAGCACGACGGGTACGACGAGGACGACGAGGACCAAGGGGCGGGGGTGGAGCCCCTGGGGCTGGATCCGGATGACGAGTACGAGGCGCTCACCGCGCTCTCGGACGAGTTCGGGATCTCGCTGCCCGAGTTCGCGCTCCGGCACGGCCGGCTGCACACCGTGCGGATGCGGCCCTGGCTCCGGCCCCCGGGTGCGGGTGCCGGCGCGGGGGAGTCGGAGGCGGGTGGCGTCGTGGGGCCGCCGCGCGGCGATGGCCTGGGGCGGGAGCCGTCGTGACCGCCGCGCCCCCGGTGCGGACCGCCGTGATCGAGACGCCGCGGCTGACGCTGCTGCCGCTGCGTGTCGAGCACGCGGAGGAGATGGCGGGCGTGCTCGCCGACCCGGCGCTGCACGCGTTCATCGGCGGTCGGCCGTCGACGGTGGAGGAACTCCGCCGTCGGTACACGAGGCTGGTCGCGGGCTCGCCCGATCCGGCGTTCTCCTGGTGCAACTGGGTACTGACGGAGCGGGCGGGACCGGGAGAGCTGTCCGGTACGGTCCAGGCGACCGTCACCCCGCACCGCACCAACCGGGGCGAGACGGTCGCCGAGCTGTCCTGGGTGGTGGGGACGGCGTGGCAGGGGCGCGGGTTCGCCACGGAGGCGGCGCGGGGGCTGGTCCGGTGGCTGGCGGGGCAGGGTGTGGGGACGGTGACCGCCCATATCCATCCCGGCCACCGGGCGTCCGGCGCGGTCGCGGCGGCGGTCGGGCTGAGCCCCACCGACGAGTGGCATGACGGCGAGGTCCGCTGGCGGCGGCGCCTCGGAGCATGAGGGAGGCGGCCGCCGCCGCTGCCGTCGGTCCGCTAGCGGATCAGCTCGCGCACCATGCGGCAGGTGGTGTTGGACGGCGGGTGGATCCCGATCCGGGCCGCCGTGCTCCGTATCCGCCGGTTGGGCGCGCTCGACGGGTGATACACGCCCGAGTCGAGCAGGGCGATGGCGAGGCGCATGGCCTTGAGCCGGCGGTTGTGGCTCTCGTACCACTCCCGGGGGCGGCCCGCGGGCAGCGGCTTGCGCTTGAGGGCGGTCGGAGTGACGGACGAGCGTGACGGGGCGGAGGGCGAGGACGGAGCGGAGGACGGGGCGGAACGCTTGCGCTGAGCGGACGGAACGGATGGGGTCGGCGCGGATTCGGCGGAGTTCTCCGTGATGGTGGCAACAGCCATCGTCAGCCTCCCGGCGTGGTGGTGGGACCCTCACGAACTCCCTCCATTTTACTGCCCACCACTGACAATCGCCCCTGGCCAGACCCGGTTTGGCGGGTGTGGAAGGGGTGCCTGGAGGTAGGCTCGGGAAGATGGAGATCTGGATCAACCCCGCCTGTTCCAAGTGCCGTGGCGCGCTCACCCTGCTCGACGCGGAGGGAGCCTCGTACACCGTCCGCCGGTATCTGGAGGACGTGCCGTCCGAGGACGAGATCCGGGAGGTGCTCGGCCGTCTCGGGCTCGAACCGTGGGACATCACCCGCACCCAGGAGGCCGCGGCGCAGGAGCTGGGCGTCAAGGAGTGGGCGCGGGACGCCGGTTCGCGCGAGCGCTGGATCGCGGCGCTCGCCGCGCACCCGAAGCTGATCCAGCGGCCGATCATCACGGCGGACGACGGTACGGCCGTGGTGGCGCGCACGGACGAAGCGGTACGGGACGCCCTCAAGCGGTGACGGAGGCCTCCCGCTCCGGCAGGTGCGTCAGGCGAGACGGGTGAGACAGGTGAAGCAGGTGAAGCAGGTGAACTGTGGCGCCTGTGACGGATGTTGCTCGTGTGACGCTGAGCGAGGCAGTCCCGCGGTGCGTACCTATCGGCATCCGGAACCCAGCCGGCCCGCCTGCCGCGGGGCCGGGGACAGGAGTCTCCCCACGTGCCTCGTCAAACGACCGCCCTCAGCCGGGGAACGCTCGCCCTGCTGGCCGGCTCGACAGCGCTGGTGGCCCTGATGGCTCCGGCCGGGGACACGGCGGCGCCGACGCCCCGCACGGACCGGCAGGCGTCGGCGGTCTGCGTCGGCAGTGCCCGGACCGGTACCGCGGAGCGGATCACCTCGACGACGGGGAGCTGCGCCCTCCTCGACGGCACCGCGTCCGGCCCCGGTCAGCCGCTGGTCCGCAACGCCCGGAGCGAGCGGGGCGGGCAGGCCGAACGGGGTGGGCAGGCCGAACGGGGTGGGCAGACCGAGCGGGGCGCCTTGGTCGAGCGGAGCGACCGGAGCGAGCGGGTCGAGCACGTGCAGGAGGGCGACCGGACCGACCGGGGCGCGCGGATCCTCCACGTCGACTGAGGCGCAGTCGACCGAGGAGCAGAGGAGCAGTCGGCCGAGGAGCAGCGGCTACACCGCGCCCGTGCGCGCTGCCGCCGCCGCGGCCATCTGGGCCTCCGCCTCCGCGAGGATCTCCGTCAGCCGGAGCCCGAACCGTACGTCGCACGCGTGCGGCGCGCCCGTACGGACCGACTCCAGGAGCGCGTCGATCGCCGTACCGAAGGAGCCGACCGGGTCGCCCCAGCCCTCCGGGAGCACCGCGACACCGTGCGTGCCGCGCAGTTCCAATCCCGTGCCGGCGCCCGCCCTCGGCGCGCTCAGGCTGAGCGTCACCGTGCTGGCCGCGCCCGACACGTGCCGGAGTGCGAGCTGGGTGAGGTCCGGTTCGGTGTGTACGGCCGTCACCGCCGTCACATCGCCCAGCGGCGGGATCAGCGCGGACAGCGCGTGCGGGCCGACGTCCCACAGCCCGCCCTTCTCGCGGCGCCATGGGGACTCGGCGTACGGGCTCTCCTCCCCCGGCGCGTAGAGCGCGCCGAGCCACTGTGCGTGAGCCGTGAACCAGCCGCCCTTTGCCGACTGTTCGTCCACCCATTCGGCGGTGTCGCGCGCGAAACGCAGGGTGCAGAAGACGACGGACGCCACCCCGGAGGCCGCCGCCGCGTCCGCGACCTCGCGGGCGCCCCGTACGGTCGTCGCGACCGGCTTGTCCAGCAGGAGGTGGCAGCCGGCCGCCGCCGCGCGGGCCGCCAGCGGCGCCTGGACGTCCGGCGGCAGTGCGAAGGCGACGGCGTCGCTCTCGGCGAAGAGCGCGTCGAGGCCGACCTCGCCGGAATGGGCGGTGATCCCGTGTGCCCCGGCGAGCGCGGTGGCGGCCTCGGGGCGCCGTCCCCAGACGCCGCTGAATACGACCCCGTCGTGGGCGGCGAGCGCGGGGGCGTGCGTACGCTCCGCCCAAGGGCCGGTGCCGAGCAGTCCGATGCGTGGCTTGTCCATACGGGCCAGTGTGACGGGTGAACCCTGCAGGGCGGAAGAACCCCCGATCAAGAAGGGAGGGCACCCGTGACCCGGAGGACGCGCGGCGAAACCTCACAGAACAAAAACGTCACAAAATGAGCCTGAGTAACACGTGGTTCATGGAAGGGCAACGGCGGGGAAATCACACATTGCGAGGCTTCGGGTCAAACCTGCTGCACCCGCAAAGGATGAGGCCCCGTGACGTTCAAGGCTGAGTACATCTGGATCGACGGTACCGAGCCGACCGCGAAGCTGCGCTCGAAGACGAAGATCCTCAGCGACGGCGCCGAGCTGCCCATCTGGGGCTTCGACGGTTCGAGCACCAACCAGGCCGAGGGCCACGCCTCCGACCGCGTGCTGAAGCCGGTCTTCTCCTGCCCCGACCCGATCCGCGGCGGGGACGACGTCCTCGTCCTGTGCGAGGTCCTGAACATCGACATGACGCCGCACGAGTCCAACACGCGTGCGGCGCTGACGGAGGTCGCGGAGAAGTTCGCGGCGCAGGAGCCGATCTTCGGCATCGAGCAGGAGTACACCTTCTTCAAGGGCGCCCGTCCGCTCGGCTTCCCCGAGGGCGGCTTCCCCGCCGCGCAGGGCGGCTACTACTGCGGTGTGGGCTCGGACGAGATCTTCGGCCGGGACGTCGTCGAGGCGCACCTCGACAACTGCCTCAAGGCCGGTCTCGGCCTCTCCGGCATCAACGCCGAGGTCATGCCGGGCCAGTGGGAGTTCCAGGTCGGCCCGCTCTCGCCGCTGGAGGTCTCCGACCAGCTGTGGCTGGCGCGCTGGCTGCTCTACCGCACCGCCGAGGACTTCGACGTCTCCGCGACGCTGGACCCGAAGCCGGTGAAGGGCGACTGGAACGGCGCGGGCGCGCACACGAACTTCTCGACCAAGGCGATGCGCGAGGGGTACGAGGCGATCATCACCGCGTGCGAGTCGCTGGGCGAGGGCTCGAAGCCGCTCGACCACGTGAAGAACTACGGCGCGGGCATCGACGACCGGCTGACCGGTCTGCACGAGACCGCCCCGTGGAACGAGTACAGCTACGGCGTCTCGAACCGCGGCGCCTCGGTCCGTATCCCGTGGCAGGTCGAGAAGGACGGCAAGGGCTACATCGAGGACCGCCGCCCGAACGCCAACGTCGACCCGTACGTGGTCACACGGCTGATCGTGGACACCTGCTGCAGCGCCCTGGAGAAGGCCGGCCAGGTCTAGTACGTCGGGTGAGGGGGCGCCGGTCCCCCGCAGGAACGTTCCCGGAGGGGGTGGGTGCCATGCGGCGCCCACCCCCTCCGGCGTCCGGATTGAGGTGAGGAGGCTGCTGCGCTCCCCCGTCATCTGCTTCAATGGGTTCATGGCCAGCTTCCAGTACACCGCGAGGGGTCTCTTCGACCTGGAGCCGTTCTGGCCGTCCCGGCAGCATCATGACTTCGACCGGGTGTGTTGCCGCGTGAGGAACGCGCCGGCCCTCTAAAGCCTTTCGGCCTTCGGCCGCCGCGCAGACGTACGTCCCGTCCGTCCTCGTCGACCCGACGTCTCGACGAGTCCTCCGCGCGAAAGAGCTGACCCCTCATGGCGAACTCCCTCTCCTCCCTTCCCGGTCCCTTCCCCTCGCCCGGCCGTCACCGGCTCCGGGCCGTCGACAGCGACGAGACATCCGGCGCCGCCGCCCCGGTCGGCGTCCCCGTCGGTCAGGTGGTGGACTTCCTGCCGCCGGGCGCGACCTGGCTGCCCGCGCCTCAGCACACCCTGCCCTCACTGCCGGGGCAGCCGCCGATGATCGGCTACCTCGTGCTCGTACCGGCCGACCAGCACCCGGCCGGAGCCGTCGCGGCCCTCTCCGCCCCCGGCGCCGTCCCCACCCCTGCCGCCGCTCCCGCCCCTGCCCCTGCCTCTGCCGCTACGTCGGCGGGCGGCGGGCCCGTGCTGGTCGACAGCGTCCGGCGGACCGCGGTCGTGGACGGGCGGCAGCTCGAACTCACGTACCTCGAATTCGAACTGCTCGCGCATCTCGTGGCGTACCCCCACCGGGTGCACACCCGCGACCAGTTGGTGACCACGGTCTGGGGTTACGGGCATGTGGGCGACGGCCGGACCGTCGACGTGCACGTGGCACGGCTGCGCCGCAAGCTGGGCGCGGATCACCGCCGTACGATCCAGACCGTACGGCGCGTGGGCTACAAGTACATCCCCTGATCCGAACCGCGTACGTGTTCGTGTACGCGGAGAAGCCCCGCAGGTCCGGGATCCGGAGCCGCGGGGCTTCTCCGTGTGCGCGGCCTTTCCGAGACCATCCCCGCGTCGGCCCAACCGGGTGCCACGGACGAGGAGTTGGACAGGGGCGCGCAGGATCAGGCCCGCCACGCCGGGCGCGACTTCGCCGGCATCCTGTTCTCCGCCGCCGACAAGATCCAGGTCTTCCGTCTCTTCCGCGTGATCCGACCGGGCCGGAGGGACCGGTCGGATCACGCGTCGTGGCCTGCCTCGGCACTCGGCGTGGCGTCAGCCGCTTCCTGATCAGGTACGGGCCGCCCGTGCGCGGGCCCGGAGACCCAGCGCGCCGTCCAGCAGGAGGAACACCAGCAGGCTGATGCCGAGCAGCGGGAGGAACCAGCCGATCAGCACCGTGGCCACCCCGAGCGGCACCAGCAGGCGCGGCGGGACCTTGCGCCAGGCGCCGCGCGGCATGGCCCTGCCCGCGCTCAGCCGGCGTTCCTTGGTGGGCCGGCGGAGCCACCACATGCGGTAGCCCAGGACGATGAGGACGATCAGCGCGAGGGCGAGGGCGGCCAGCAGGAGCTGGTTGGCGAGGCCGAACAGGACCCCCATGTGCGCGTCGATGCCGAGGCGGGTGAGCTGTGCGAGCAACGGGTAGTCGGCGAAGCGGAGTTCGTCCAGGATCATGCCGTTGGCGGGGTCGACGGAGACCGAGTCGAGCCGGACCGGGAACTGGTTGTCGATCTGTGCGACGACATAGCCGCTGCCCTCGGTCGGCAGGGTGACGGCGATCGGCCCGTCCAGCCCTGCCTGGCGTGCGGCGACCACCGCGAGATCGACGCCGACGTCGGTTCCCTTCATGCCCTCCATGCCGGGCATGTCCGCCATGTCATGGCCTTCGTGGCCGCCGCCCTTTCCTGCCCCGGCCCCCGTATCACTGCTGCTGCCGCTGTCGAGGGCCGCGGAGACGGCCGGGGTGGCGGAGCCGAGCTGGTCCTTGACAGCGGTGATGTTCTCGCCCGCGTACGTGGACCAGGTCAGCCCCGTAGCGGAGAGCAGCACGAGCCCGGTCACGGCGACCATCCCGAGCGAACCGTGCAGCGAGAGCGTCCTGCGCCGCCCGGTGGCACCGCGCTCGGGCACCACCAGGGCGCGCTTCGAGGCACGCTTGCGGGCGGTCCAGAGCAGCAGCCCGCCGAGGGCCACCACCCAGAGCCAGCTCGCGGCCAGCTCGCTGTAGATCCGGCCCGGCTCGCCGAGCTGGAGGTGGCGGTGCACCTCGGAGAGCCAGGTGCGCACCGGCAGGGCGCCGGAGCTGCCGTAGCTCGTCAGTTCACCGCGCACCTCGGCGGTGTACGGGTCGACGAAGACGGCGAGGGACTTGAACTCCTCGCTGTCGGGCGTGGACATCAGGACCCGGGTGGTCGCACCCTCCTCGGACGGCAGGCGTACGGAGGTGACGGTGCCCTCCGGGTGGGCGGCACGCGCGGCGTCGAGCTGCTCGGAGAGCGGGACCGTACGGTCGCCCACCGGGGCCCGCAGCTCATTGCGGTAGATCACCTTCTCCGCCTGATAGGAGAGGGAGTAGAGGAACCCGCTGGTGGCGGCCACCAGCAGCAACGGCGCAATCAACAGCCCCGCGTAGAAGTGCAGCCGCAGCACGAGCGGGCGCAGCGCACTCCAGAGGGAGGTGGGGGCGGGCGTGGGCGCGGGGGCGGCGTCCGGGGTTCTGTCGGACGTGTCGTTCGTGTCGTTCCCCTGAACGGGGTCTTCAATGGCCATGACTGTCCTAGGCGCTGGAAATCGGCACGGGGAAGGCCGGAGCGTCCGGGGAATCCGAGGTGTCGGGGAAGCCGGAAGGTCCGGAGGGCTCCCTGGCCGTCCCTCCGCGTCAGACAGCGGTGGCGGCGGCTCCGGGGGCCGTGGCGCGAGGGGTACGGGACACGGGCGGCCCGCGCCGGGACACCGTGTGCGCGAGGACGACCCCACGGAAGCGGTGCGCGCGGAACGTGCCGTTCCTGGGCCGGATCAGCCGGGGCCCGGCAGGAAGCCGTACGGAGACGAGGAGCAGCCGGAGCGGGGTGAACGCGAGGGCTCCGACGGCGCGCGCGAGCCGGAAGAACGCGGCCTCCCCCTGGGCGAGCCAGAGGGCACAGACCGCCGCCGCGACGCAGTGGGCGGCGAGCATGGCGGCGGAACCGCCGAACAGCTCCCCCAGCCCCACGTCCAGTCCCGAGCCCGCTCCCGGCGCCGACGCCTGACCCGGCATCGGCTCCGCCGCGGGCCCCATGTCCATGCGCGCGCCCCCGCCGGCGTGCGGTGTGTGCCGGGAGGCGGCGAATCCGTACCACGGCAGTGCCCCGGCGAAGAGGAGATGCAGCAGGCCCTGGAAGGTCAGCAGCCCGGCGCCGATCGACAGCGCGCCCCGGCGCCGCCCGCCCGCGAGCCAGGCGGCGCCCGCGGTCGTCCCGTACGCCGCCAGCAGCACCGGC
Source organism: Streptomyces sp. NPDC059255 (assembly GCF_042752355.1). Lineage (NCBI taxonomy): Bacteria > Bacillati > Actinomycetota > Actinomycetes > Kitasatosporales > Streptomycetaceae > Streptomyces > Streptomyces sp. NPDC059255. The sequence continues at coordinate 164,883 of NZ_JBHYZP010000016.1, read as the reverse complement.
ACCGAGATCGCGTGCCCGGACGCGCCCGAGGTGAGCGCGTGCCCCACCGCCGCCAGCGGCACGCACACGGCCGCGAAGACGGCGGCGCGCGCGGCGCGGAGCGGCGATCCGGTCTCGGTCATGGTCCGCACATGGTGCCATCCCGGAGCGCGGGACGGCAGATCACAAAAGCCGCGGCTCCTCCGGGAGGTGGTGCTGAGTACACCCCGGGCCGGGTGCGGACCGGCTGTCTCCCGCCCGTCGCTCCGGTCAGACTGGTTGTCGTACCGGGGAGACCGGGACGCCGGGCGCCGTCGGGCCGCCCGGCCGCGAAGGGGAGAGACCGCCATGGACCGCGCCACGCAGAGCGCCACGCCAAGCGCCGCGAACAGCGCCGCGAACAGCGCCATGACCGACGACACGGGCACCACCAGGGCGAGGGACGGGGACGGGGACGGGGGCAACAGCAGGAACAGGGACGACGCTTGGACCGCGCGGCGGCCGAAGCCGCGCGAGGCGCTGCTCGCGGCGGCGCGTGGGCTGGCCCTGGCGGTCATCTCCCTCGGGTCGATCCTCCTCTTCGTGGTGACGATCCTCTCGATCGCCCTCCTTGCCCTGGGGATCGGCTTCCTCACCACCCCCGCCGTACTCACCGCGCTCCGCGCCTGCGCCAACCAGCGCAGGCTGCTCGCGGCCACCTGGTCCGACGTACCGATCCCGGTTCCGTACCGCCCTTTCCCCCCGGACGTGCGGAGCGGGCTCACCGGCCAGGTGGAACGCTGCACCCTGATGCTCAAGGATCCGGCGACCTGGCGCGATCTCCAGTGGCTGGTGATCGACATGACAGCCGGATTCGTCACCGCGCTGCTGACGGCCGTGCTGCTGCTCTACCCCGTGGAGGGGTTCGTCCTGGGCGCCGGGCTGTGGCGGCCTTTCACCGAGGGCACGTACTGGTACGCGTTCGTTCCGGTCACCGGACAGTCGACCGCTCTCGCCGCCGCGGCGGTCGCCCTGGTGCTCTTCGGCGTCGCTCTGCGCTACTGCCCCGCTCTGCTGCGCCTGCACTTCCGGCTGACCGGGGCCCTGCTGGCCCCCGCCCCCGGCCACGCGCTGACCGAGCGGATCGAGCGGCTCACGGAGACCCGGCACGACGCCGTGGACAGCTCGGCCGCCGAGCTGCGCCGCATCGAGCGCGATCTGCACGACGGCGCGCAGGCCCGGCTGGTCGCGGTGGGCATGGACCTGGGCACCATCGAGGCGCTGATCGAGAAGAACCCCGCCAAGGCGAAGGAGCTGATCGGCAAGGCGCGGCAGTCCTCGGCGGACGCGCTCACCGAGCTGCGTGATCTGGTGCGCGGGATCCACCCGCCGGTGCTGGCCGAGCGCGGACTCGGGGACGCCGTGAAGGAGTTGGCGCTGCGGCTGCCCATGCCGCCGGAGCCCGAGGTGGAGGTGGAACTCCCGGGCCGGGCCCCCGCGCCGGTGGAGTCGGCCGCGTACTTCGCGGTGAGCGAGACGCTGACCAATGTGGTCAAGCACGCGGGCGCCGACCGGGTCTGGGTCGACATCTCGTACGCCGACGGCATGCTGCGGATCGCGGTCACCGACAACGGCCGAGGCGGCGCGGCGGTCGGCGGCGGGTCAGGGCTGAGCGGTCTGCAGCGGCGGCTCGGTACATTCGACGGCGTCCTGGCCGTCAGCAGCCCCGCGGGCGGTCCCACCATGGTGACCATGGAGCTTCCTTGCGAGTTGTCCTAGCCGAAGATCTCTTCCTCCTGCGGGACGGCCTGGTCCGGATGTTGGAGGCGTACGACTTCGAGATCGTCGCGGCCGTCGAGACCGGGCCCGAACTGACCACCGCGCTGGCCGAGTTGGAGCCGGACGTCGCCGTCGTGGACGTCCGGCTCCCGCCGTCCCACACGGACGAGGGCCTGCAGTGCGCGCTCGCGGCGCGGCGGGCGCGCCCCGGGCTGCCCGTCCTCGTACTCTCCCAGCACGTCGAGCAGTTGTACGCACGGGAGTTGCTGGCCGACGGCGCCGGCGCGGTCGGCTATCTGCTGAAGGACCGGGTCTTCGACGCGGAGCAGTTCATCGACGCGGTACGCCGGGTCGCGGCGGGCGGTACGGCGATGGACCCGCTGGTGATCTCCCGGCTGCTCTCCCGGCACGAGCGGGACGCGCCGCTCGGCGGGCTGACGCCGCGCGAGCGCGAGGTCATGGAGCTGATGGCCCAGGGGCGCTCGAACGCCGCGATCGCCGCCCAACTCGTCGTCACGGAACGGGCGGTGGCCAAGCACACGTCGAACATCTTCGCGAAGCTGGACCTGACGGTGTCGGACGACGACAACCGGCGGGTGCTCGCGGTCCTCGCCTATCTGGAAGGCGGCCGCGGCCCCGGCGGAACGGGCCACGGTTCCGGCGGAACGGGCCGCGGCTCCCTCGGACCGGGCCGCAGGTCCGAATGAGGGGCATGCGCCCGGTTTGTTGATGGAGATTTCTATGAATTCCACGAGCCTCTGAACACCCCACGTTTGAGGCCCGTATGGAACGGAGCGCTTCGCTTCTCCCCCTGCCGCGATTTTCCTGTAACCGGCAACGAAGCTTGAGGAGTTCCATGTCACGCACATCGAGAAAACGCTCCACAGTGGCAAACCGGGCGATCGTCGCCGGGGCTGCCCTGCTCCTGGGCGGGGGTGGTCTGGCAGCGGTCAATGTCTACGCATCGGCGGGCGAGGGCAAGTCCTCGCAGCAAACTCAGAACGCGGCACAGACGTTGTCGACCATCAGTTGCCCGGACCCGTCGAACAAGCTGACGCAGGTACCCGAAGCAGCCCGGGCCGAGGTCGACCGTGAACTGGCCAACATGGACACCCAGATCACCGAGGCCTACGCGCGGTTCGCCAGCGAGAAGAGAGCGATAGAGCAGGACTCGGGTTACGCCAACAACGCCATCCTCGGCCCGCTGAAGGCGAAGCGCGTCGCGGCCCTCGACCGGATCTCCATCGCGATGGGCCGGGTCGGCACCAAGCCGCAGGGACTGGAGGCGCTCTCCGCCTGCTCGCTGCGCGCCGACAACAACCCCAACGCGGGTAACGGCGGCGGCCGGGGCGGCGGCCAGAACGGCGGCGGCCAGGGCAACGGTCAGAACGGCGGCCAGAACGGCGGCCAGGGCAACGGTCAGAACGGTGGCCAGGACCAGGGTCAGAACGGCGGCCAGAACGGCGGCGGTGGCCAGGACCAGGGCCAGAACGGCGGTCAGAATGGCGGTCAGGACCAAGGCCAGAACGGCGGCCAGAATGGCGGTGCGGGCGGCGGCCAGGGTGGTAATGGCCCCGACGCCTCCGACTTCGTCGACATCACGACCGTCCAGCCCAACGTCCAGCAGGCCCGCAACGGCCGAGGCGGATCGAAGGGGACGTTCTCCAGCGACTGCGGCCGCAACGAGAACAAGATCTTCAACTCGGACAACGTCATCGTCGCCCCGGGCGTGAGCAACGGCGCCCACCACATGCACGACTACATCGGCAACCAGGCCAACGACGCGTTCGCGACCGACGAGAGCCTCGCCGCCGCCGACACCTCGTGCGCCAACCAGGGTGACAAGTCCTCGTACTTCTGGCCGGTGATCCGGCTCCAGAACGGCCAGGACGAGGCCGACGTCAACGAGGACGGCGGTGGCAAGGAAGGCAACGCCGGCATCATCCAGACGCCGTCGCAGGTCACCAACACCTTCGTGGGCAACCCGAAGTCGAAGGTCACGGCGATGCCCCGCCTCATGCGGATCATCACGGGTGACGCCAAGGCGTTCGTGAACGGCCCCGGCAACGCCAACGCGTCCTGGAGCTGCACCGGGTTCGAGGACCGTCAGCTCAAGGACAAGTACCCGATCTGCCCCGAGAACAGCCAGGTCGTCCGTACGTTCAAGTTCCAGAGCTGCTGGGACGGTGTGAACGCGGACAGCGCCAACCACCGCACCCACGTGGCGTTCGCCGACGCCAACGGCAACTGCGGCAACGGCTTCAAGGCCATCCCGCAGCTCCAGCAGCGCATCGTCTACGACGTGCCGCCGGGCCCGGGCTTCGCGGTGGACTCCTTCCCGGAGCAGCTGCACAAGCCCGTCACCGACCACGGTGACTTCATCAACGTCTTCGACGAGAACCTGATGAACACCATGGTCAACTGCATCAACACCGGTAAGAAGTGCAAGTGAGCCACCGGTAACAGTCCGGCAGGCGGCGGGCCGTCCGGTGGTACGAGGAGGGGTCACCCTCCTCGTACCACCAGCCCCCGACTCGGCCCCCGCCCCGGCGCAGATCCCCCCACCACAAAGACCCGCGCTGCGCGGTCAGCTCTTGTTGTGACCCGAGTGGTCCTCGCTCCCCCCACCGCCACCAGTGCCCCCAGACTGGTGCGACGAGCCGGTCTCCACGGTCCCGCCGAGCCGGCCGCGCAGCGCTTCCGTCACCTTCGCGTCGCCCGACACGACCCACTTCCTGCCGACGAGGTACGAACCCCCGTACGGCTTGGCCTCGTTGATCCATTCACGCAGTCCGCGGTCGGTCGCGAAGGTGACCAGCACGTACCTCCCGTCCTCCGTCGTGCAGTTGGCCTGCCGCAACTCTTCGGACGGGTGCTGTATCTCGGGGTCGCACTTCGCCTTCGAGGCGATCTCTTCCAGGCTCCCGGTAACCGTCTTCGGTTCCTCGGGGGCCTTTTCGTCGTTCGTGCCGCAGCCGGCCGTCAGCGCCAGGGAGAGGGCGACGGCAGGGGCGGCGAATAGTACGGGGAATCGGTCCTTACGCATAGGGCCATCGTCCCTCGTGACCGGAGGGTCGTGTGGGGGAACGGTGAACTCCGCGGCGGGCGCGACGGGGTGACCATCGGCTCCATCGATCGTTCTGCTGAGCGTGCCCCGAGACAACGCCGCCCCGGCCGACGCCCCCACCGTTTCCGCGCCCGCCCCGCCTGCCGCCCGGATCATCCCCGTCGGGCTGGAACAGGCCGAGGCGGCGCTCGTGGAGCACTACCCCCGTCTCGTCCGCCTCGCCTACCTCGTGCTGCCGCCCGCCCTCGGCCGCAACCGCCGCGTGCTGACCGCCCACGCGCTGGTGCAGCGCTCGCTGCCCCGCGGGCGCACGGCGGTGGACGGCTCCGGGATCCCGGGCCAGCGCGACGCGCCGGGGACGGGGGCGGGGACCGGGGCCGTGGTCGCCGAAGCACGCCGGGCGAGTTACGCGTACGTACGGGGCCGGGTGCTGCGCCAGGCGCTGGACGCCGGGCGCCCGCTGCGCCGCTTCGCGTGGCCGACCCGCGCCCAACTGCCACCGCTGCTCCCGCGCGTCTGGGGGCTGCGGCTCTTCCCGCGCTCCGGCGGCGCGGACGAACTCGCCCTGGACCAGCGGCTGTCCGCGCTATCGGGGCCGGCCAGGGCGGCATTCGTGCTGCGCGGGCTGGAAGGCCTCGGGGACCCGGCGGTACGGGACCTGCTCACCGCCGCCGGCGCCGACGACGCGGACACGGCACTGCGGGAGGCCACGGACTCGGCATCCCCTTCCCCGACCTCCCCCACCCCAGGAGCCGAACCCCTCCTCCACTCCACCGAGTTCGACCCGTGCTCGCTCCAGGCCAGGCCCACCGACCTGCTGCGCCGCCGCCGGTACCGCAGGGCCACGCTCGCCGCCACCGCCACCGCGCTCGTCTGCGTCGCCCTGTTCGGGGTGGACGGCGGCGGCCGGGCCCCGGACGGCTCGGCCCCCGCGTTCACCGGGAGCCCGGCGGCGCGATCGGCCCTCGACCCGGCCAAGGTGCGGCGGGTCGGGCCCACCGCGTGGCGGACCGCGTCCCGTACGGACTTCTCGGTCTGGCCCGCGCGCGGCCAACTGGTCACCGAAGCAACCCTGTTGCGCAGGGCGCTGGCGGTCTGGGCACAGCCGGGCCGCGCCGTCCACGTCTCGACGACACCGGCCACACCGTCGGGCCCGCCGATGGGCTCACCCCAACTGCTCTACGCCGGGGAGGTCGACGGGGTGCGGGTGGTGCTCTTCCACGACGGCCTGCGGGTGGTGCGGTACGCGGAGACCGGCGACGGCGGTGCGGGCGGCGACCGTGGCAACCGCGGACTCGCGGCGCTGGACTTCGCACGCACGGACGGCGCGGACGAGGCGGCCTCGGGGGCGCTGGTCGTCGGCCGCTCGGACGACAACGTCCGCTATCTCACCGCGCCCTGGGTGACCGGCACGGCCGTACGCGACCTCCTCGCCCCGGCCACCCCGGCGCGCCCGCTGCGCCGGGACGCGGACGGCGTGACGGATCCGCTGCCGAGCCCCACGGCCCCGCGCGCGTCCTGCCGCTCCTGGGACACCCTGGAGGTGAGCACCGCCGACGCCCCCTCCCCCGCCCGGCGGCTCCTCACCGACCTGGGCGAACTGACCCCGGCGCGCCTGACGTCGGGACCACCCGGCTCCCCCGAGGACGTCTCGGCCCCTGCCGACCGCGCGGCCTGGGCCCGCACGGCCTGCCTGCTCCCCTCGGCGCGGGCGGGCGGCGTACGCTCCGTGAACTCCTGGGAGTTCGCCCGCCAGCCCCTCCCCGAGTCCAACGGCACGGCGGCCTGGCTCTGCACCCGAGCCGAGACCTGGCGGGGCCCGGGCAGCCGCGTCCTGGCCCAGTTCCAGGCCCCGACCCGGCACCCCGCCGCCCCGGCCGCCCTCGCGGCGGGAGCGGCGGACTCCCCGGCCTGCGGCACCCGCGACCCCCGCGTCCTGGCGGGCGTCCTGTGGAAGTCCCGGGCGGGCCACTGGTTCCTCCTGGCGGCAGGCACCCCCGGCCTGCGCGCCCTGACCGCCACGGGCGGAGTGTCGGGCACGTCCAGGACCAACACCCTGGCCCTCCCGGCCCCGGAGGGCGCCCGCGCGCGACTTCACGGCCGGACGGAGGACGGCAGGAAGGTGAACTCACTCGGCTGACGTGCACGTTCGCTCTCACGGCCGAGGGCTCCGCGGTCCTGTGGCCGCAGCGCGCGCCGACTCACTCGGGCGCCGCGTCCCTCCGTACGCTGCGGACCCGGGGACGAGCTGTAGCGGGGTGGTCCCCGGTTACGGAAGCAGGAGCCAGTCCGCGGCCAGGGCTGCCAGGAGGCCTCCAGTGAGGAGCCAGGTGGAGAGGCGGGTGCGGCCGTGGCGGCTGAGTTCGATCACTACGCCGCAGAGGATCATCGCCAGGCCGTAGACCCCGACGACGAGGACCGAGGTGCGTTCCGCCAGGCGGATCGCGAGCAGGGTCGCCAGGGTGAGCAGCAGCGCCGAGGCCACGGTGATGCGGAGCAGGCGGGCCTGACGAGGCGTCAGTTCGGTGCGGAGGGAGTCCGGGGTGGTGGGAGCGTCCGGGGTGGGGGCCGGGAGCGGGGTCGGGGCTGCCTCGTCGGGTGTGCTCATATGCCGGGAGCGTAACCGACATCTCATGGAAGCGGCCGGTTAGGCTGTGCGCATGACGACCGGGGTGCGCCGAAGGATGGCCGTCGAGGAGCGGAAGCGGCAGCTCATCGGGGTCGCGCTGGAGCTGTTCAGCCGCCGCTCCCCCGAGGACGTGTCGATCGACGAGATCGCCGCGGCGGCGGGGATATCCCGGCCCCTCGTCTACCACTACTTCCCCGGTAAGCAGAGCCTGTACGAGGCGGCGCTGCGGCGCGCGGCCGACGAGTTGGCGGCGCGGTTCCTGGAGCCGCGCGAAGGGCCGCTCGGGGCGCGGCTGCACCGGGTCATGGAGCGGTTCTTCGACTTCGTCGACGAGCATGGCCCCGGCTTCTCCGCGCTCATGCGGGGCGGTCCCGCCGCCGGGTCGGGGACGGCCGCGGCGGCGCTGATCGACGAGGTGCGGCAGGCCGCGTACGAGCAGATCCTGGCCCATCTCGGGGTCCAGGATCCGCCCGCGCGGCTGGAGTTGGTCGTACGGTCCTGGGTCTCGCTCGCCGAGTCGACGGCGCTGCTCTGGCTCGACGGGCGGCGGATTCCGCGCCGGGAGCTGGAGTGGCAGCTCGTCCACGACTTCGCGGCGCTGGCCGCGGTGAGCGCCGCGTACGACGACGAGATGGCCGGGATCCTGCTGAAGATCGTCGCGGACGAGCCGGCCGACGGGACTTTCGGTGATCTTCTCGGCCGGCTCGGCCGGTTGGGGGCAGGGGTGACGGCGCTGCCGGGGCAGCGGCGTCAGGTGTAGGTGACCTTCACCTCGGTGAAGCCCAGGGAGCGCAGCAGCCCCTGGAGCATGGCGGTGGTGTTCTTCTCCGCGCGGGCGGTGAGTTCGCTGTCCTCGGCCGCCTCGCCGATGTGCCGGGCCGCCAGCCGGTTCACGGCGCGTTCGTCGGCCGGGTTGTCGGAGAAGAGGTCGCCGAGCCGGTCGAGCAGTCCGCGCTGCTTGGACACGGCGTACGAGCGGTCCGCGTCCATCGCGGGGCTGCCGAGCCGCGCGTGCGGCAGGGTGATGGTCGCGGCGGTGCGCTCCTCGTTGACCTGGACGTTGCCGTCGCCGATGGAGCGGAAGTCGACGTACGAGCTGACCGTGCCCGCACCCACGAAGAGGGTCCGGGAGCCACGGATCGCGTCCGGCAGGTATTTGGTGTCCTTCTCCAGGTCCACGACGACCTGGAAGTTGCCGGACGCGGCCTCGTACCGGTCGAGGTCCTGGATCGACTGGAGCAGGGTCGGTCCCGTACGGTCGTGGGTCTCCTCGCCGAAGAGACCACCGAGTCCGGGCAGCAGATCGAGCCGGCTGCCGAGGAAGAGCAGCGCGGCCACGACGACGAGTGCGATGGGCACCTTGGCCCAGCGGGAGAGCCGCGCGGGGCGCGCCCCGTCCCGGCCCTTCCGGTTGTCCCGGCTCTCGCCCGGGCTCTCTTCCGGTTTCGCGTCGGTGGACGTCATACCTACCGGATGTCCCGCCCGGCCGCGTTCACACGGTCACAAGGAATTCTTTGCCATCCGCCGGGCCCCGGACCGGTCGGGCAACTCCGGTCATCCCTCCGGGAGATGGCCCCTCAGTGCGCGGGCCAGGCCGCTCCGGCCGTCGTCGACGAGGCCGCGGTGGAAGGCGTTCTCGTACGCCGGGTTCCCGGCCGCCGCCCGTGCCTGCCGTTCGCACTCCTCGCGGACCTGCTCCAGCTCCGGGGTGCCGCGCTGCGGATGACCGATCATGCGCCAGAACGCCTGGCCGGTGCCGTAGGCGTGCGCGGCCCGTTCACCGTCGCCCTGCGCGGCGACCGCGGCGGCGAGCAGGTCCAGGCCGAGGGCGATGCCGAAGCTGTCGCCCAGTTCCTCCTTGCCGGCGACCATCGAGCGGGCGTACGCCTCCGCCTCGTACGGCCGGCCCTGGAGGAGGAAGACCAGGGCGAGTTGGTAGTCCGCGTACGACCTGGTCCAGCACTCGCCGCGGTCCACGCAGACCTGGCGCAGCTCCGCCGCCTGGTCGCGCGCCTCGTCGAACCGGCCGAGCCCGGTGAGCGCGAAGACCCGGACCAGCCGGCAGCGGAGCTGGGCCGGCGAGTCGAAGAAGTCGGCCGGGTGGGTGCGCAGGGCGCGGTCGGCGACGACGTACGACGCCTGGGCGCGGCCCATCATCAGGCAGGTGAGGCTGAGGACGTAGGCCGCGGAGAGATGGGAGTCGGGCTCCCGGTCGTGATAGGCGGCGACGGCGCACCGTTCGCCGAGCCGGAACGCGCCCTCGTGGTCGCCCTGAAGCATGACGGTGACGCCGAGGGCCCACAGGGCGCGGGTGCGGTCGGGGCCCGGGGTGCGGTCGGCGTCGAGGGCGTACTCCAGGTAGAGCCTGGCCTCGTGGAGGTGGCCGCAGCAGGTCCAGAAGAAGGCGACGCGGCCGGCCATGTCCAGGGCGGCGGCGGGGTCCTCGGCCAGCAGGTGGTTGAGGGCGGCGCACAGGTCGGCGTGGACGTCGGTGATCCTGCGGTACCAGGCGACCTGCCCGCCGCCGGCCCAGCCGCTGTGGGCGCGGCGGGCCAGGTCGGCGAAGTGGGCGGCATGCCGGTCCGCGAGCAGTTTCTCCTCGCCGAGTTCGGCGAGCCACATCGTGCCGTACTCGCGGATGGTGTCGAGCATCCGGTAGCGGTCGTGGCCGTCCGCGCCGAAGGTGTCCCGGCGCAGCACGGACTGGCGGGCCAGCCCGGCGAGGGCCTGGGTGACGCCGTCGGGGGTGAGCGGGCCGCCGGCGCAGACGGCGCGCGCGTCGTTCGCGTCGATGTCGCCGCGGAAGACGGAGAGCCGGGCCCAGAGCAGCCGTTCCAGGGGCGCGCACAGTTCGTGGCTCCAGCCGATGGCGGTGCGCAGGGCGCGGTGGCGCTGGGGCCAGACGTTCTGGTGGGTGAGGGTGTCGAGCCGGGAGTCGAGGAGGAGGGCGATCTGGTCGACGGAGTTCTCGTCGAGCCGGGCGCAGGCGAGTTCGACGGCGAGCGGGATGCCTTCGAGGCGGTGGCAGATCTGCGCGGCGGCCGCGAGGGTGTCCGGGTCGTCGAAGGAGAGCCGGGGCGCGGCGCGGGCGGCGCGGTCGCGGAAGAGCTGGAGGACGTCGTCCAGCCCGTCTTCTCCGTCCTCTCCGTCGACGCCGTCGAGCGGCAGCGGGGGTACGTCGAGGAGGTGCTCGGCGGGGATGCCGAGGGGCTGCCTGCTGGTGGTGAGGACGGTGAGGCCGGGGACGGCGGTGAGGAGTTCGCCGACGAGGTGGCCGCAGGCCTCGGTCATCCGCTCGCAGGAGTCGAGGACGAGGAGGAGCCGGCGGTGGACGAGCCATTCGCAGAGGGCGTCGATGGGCATGCGCAGGGAGTGGTCGGAGAGGCCGACGGCGTCGGAGACGGTGATGAGCAGCATCCGCTCGTCGTGGAGGGGGGCCAGGTCGGCCCACCACACGCCGTCGGGGTAGTCTCCCGCCGCGTGTGCGCGCTCGGCGGCGCGCAGCGCGAGTCTGCTCTTGCCGACGCCGCCGCTGCCGGTCAGCGTGGTCAGCCGGTGCTCGTCGAGCGCGCGTTCCACCAGGATCAGTTCGGTCCTGCGCCCTACGAAGCTGGTCGTCTCTTCGGGCATGTTCCCCACCACGGGGACAGTCTGGACCAGTTCGGGCCCAGGACCGACACCCGTGGTGGGAAACGGTCAGAAACGACTGTCATCTGCTGTATTTCCGTCAGTTACCGTTGACTTTTCGTCAATTGGTCTGCCACGTACGGATCTATTGGCCCGCGCCCGCACCGGCGCTCGTATCCCCACCCGCACCCGCGTCGAAGACCGCGACCGTGCGCGCCGGCACGGTGAAGGTGCCCGTCGCCCGTTCGTACGCGGCGGATCTGACCGTACGGTCCGCGCCCCCGGCCTGGACACGGTGCAGCGCGTACGGCCGCCCCGCCAGCTCCGCCACCCGCTGGCTCCGCGTCCACGGCGTCGCGTTGAAGACCACCACCAGATCGCCGAGGCGCATCGTGACGACCCCGGGGGTCTCGTCGGGCCCGGAGAGCGGGAAGGAGAGCGCGGACTGGACGGCGGACGTGGAGGCGAGGGAGAAGACCGGTTCCGTGGTGCGGATACGGAGCAGGTCCCGGTAGGCGGCGGAGGTGCCGTCGATCTCCGAACAGCCCGGCCGCAGGGCCGGGTCGGCCAACAGGGGCCGGGCGTAAGGCCACTTGTCCGCGTTGTCGGCGGCGGGCGGCAGCCCCCGGCCGAAGCCGTTGCCGCCGCGGCAGTCCCAGTGGATCGCGTTGAACCAGTCGCCGCTGTCGTACGAGTTGCGGTCCAGCGACTTGGAGCGCAGCAGGTCCGTGCCGGCCTGGGAGAGGGCGGGCCCCTGCGAGAGGGCCGCGGTGGCGAGCGCCACCACCTGCATACGGGCGCGGTCGGCGGCCGGGGTGGCGGGCGGCAGCTTGAACGCCAGCGCGTCGTAGAGGGATTCGTTGTCGTGGGCGTCCGCGTAGGCCAGGGCGTCGCCGGGGACGGCCGCGTATCCGGCGGGGGCGCCGTTGTAGTCGACCTCCGCGCCCGTGACCCGGCGCCCGGACGTGTCCGTGAACGCGTACCCCGCGAGGCTGCCCGACAGGCCGACCTTCACCAGGTCCTGGGAGTGCAGCAGCCGGGCCCGCTGTTCCTCCCGGCTCCCGTTGGCGGAGGAGGAGTTGGGGTCGGTGTAGAGGCCCGAGGCGAAGCCCTGGACGCCCGGGTCGGCGTCGAAGGGGCCGCCGCCGCGCACCGCGTCCCGCGCGCGGTCGGAGAAGGTCGCGACACCGGTGCCCGCCATGTTGCGCTGGGTGGCCTGGACGAAGCGGGCGTCGTCGGCGATCTCGCCGAAGTTCCAGCCCTCGCCGTACAGGACGATCGCCTTGCCGTCGACGCCGTCCTTCGCGGGGGTCAGCGCGTCGAGCGCCTTCCGTACGGCGAGGATGTTCGCCTTGGGGTGGTGGCCCATCAGGTCGAAGCGGAAGCCGTCCACCTTGTACTGCCTGGCCCAGGTGACCACCGAGTCGACGACGAGCTTGCCCATCATGGCGTTCTCGGGCGCCGTGTTCGCGCAGCAGGTGGAGGTGGCGACCGTGCCGTCCGCGAGCAGCCGCTGGTAGTAGCCGGGCACGATCCGGTCGAGCACGGACTTCTCGTCCTGGCCGCTCGCCACGGTGTGGTTGTAGACGACGTCCATGACCGTGCGCAGCCCGGAGGCGTTCAGCGACTGCACCATGCGCCGGAACTCGACCGTACGCCGGGTGCCTTCGGGGTCGGAGGCGTACGAGCCCTCGGGCACCGTGTGGTGCAGCGGGTCGTACCCCCAGTTGTAGGCGTCCCGGGCGGCGGTGCGCGCGACACACGCCTGCTGCTCGGCCGAGTCGGGCGCGTACACCGACAGGTCGCAGCCGGGAACGGCCTGTTCGGACTTCTTCTCGGGGATGGTGCCGATGTCGAAGACCGGGAGGAGATGGACGTACGAGGTCCCGGCGGCGGCGAGCGCCCGCAGGTGCCGCATTCCGGCGGACCCGGTGTCGGTGAAGGCCAGGTATCCGCCCGGGTGGCGCGCGGTGGGGTCCGCGACCGAGAAGTCACGGACGTGCAGCTCCTGGATCTGCGCGTCGCGCAGCGGTACGGTCTTCGGCTTGCGCAGGGTGGACCAGCCGGCGGGCGCGAGCCGCGGATCGGCGAGGTCGACGACGAGGCTGCGCGCCGAGTCGGTGGTGAGCGCGGTCGAGTACGGGTCGGTGACCTTGTTGGTGACGGTCCTGCCCGCGGCGGGGGCCCAGACGGTCACGGCGTACCGGTACGGCTCACCCGCCCAGGAGGCGGGGCCGCGCACCGACCAGACACCGGAGGCGTCGTCGCGCCGCATCGGGACCGTACGCGCGTCGGCGCCGGCCCCGAGTTCGAGGGAGACGGTACGGGCGGTCGGCGCCCAGACGGAGAGGGTGGGGCGGCCCCCGGTGAAGACCGGACCGAGCGACGCCTTGGCCGCGCGGGCGCTGTAGAGGTCGTCCAGGACGCCCTGGATCTGGACGCCGGTGGCGGCGAGGAGGGTGCCGTCGGCCGCGCGCTGGGCGGCGGTGACCTGGCCGCGCAGCGCCGTACGGGCGCGGGGGCGGTCCCGGGGGTCCACGGTGAAGGCCGGGTACTCCCCGAGGTGCGGGAACCGGGCCCGCTGTGCGTCGGTGAGGCGGCCGGGCGCGAGCCGTAGCCGCCCGTCGCCGTACTCCAGCTCCTGACGGCTCCCGGAGGCGGCGGCCACCTTCCAGACGACGGTGCCCGCGTCGATCCACAGGGCCTCGGCGGCGGTGGACACCGATGCGGGGACGGACGCGGGCTCGGAGGCGGGCGCGGCGGTGGCAGGTACGGGCGCGAGCGCCGCGCACAGGGCGGCGGCGAGGACGGCGGTCACCGCGGCGCGCAGGGACGGGCGTATCACGCGAGGGCTCCTGGGAGGGGGAGGAGGGGTACGGAGGCAACAAGGGGCGGGGGTACGGAGGCAGGCGGGACGAGCGAGGGGGCGGGGTACGGAGATCGGGCGCCGGGCGGGCCTCGGGTGCGGCCCGCCCGGCGCCCCGCGCGGGCCCTAGCCGCGCCAGGTGTCGTTCAGCGTGACCTTGCCGGACGCGGGCACCGTGGCGGTGCGGTTGGCGCCGCTCTCCCACGTCACCGCACCCGCCGCGTCCTTGCGGAGGTACTTGTACTCGAACGTCGTGCCCGCCGGGAGCGCCACGTCGAGCTTCCACACCGGGTAGGCCGCCGGGTCGAGCTTCAGCGCGCCGCCGGTGCTCCAGTCGGCCAGCGCGGACCGGTTACCGGTGACATAGATGTTCTGTCCGACCGTCGTCGTCGCGTTGACACCGAAGGACGCCCCGGAGGAGCCCGGCTGTGGCTCCGTACCGCCGCCACCGGAGCAGTTCCGCGCGCCGGTGTGGAGTGCGAGCGCCGTGTTCGCGCCGAGCGTCGCGGTGAACTGGCCCGAGCCGTTGACCGTCACCGCCTTCCCGCTCTGCACGTCGCAGTAGGCGCCGCCCGGCAGGGAGGTCTGGAACGTACGGGTCAGCGCCGAGCCCTCGTGGTTGATGGCCACGTACCCCGCCGAGCCCCGGCCGAAGGCGATCTGGTCGCCGCCGTTGTCCCACCAGTCGGTGACGGCCTGGCCCCGGGTGGTGTTGCGGAAGCCGACCATGGACGAGATCTCGCGCCAGGCGTGCTGGCACTTCCAGCCGTCGCTGTAACAGGCGTTGACCGTACCCCCGTTGGGCGGTCCCGCGTCGCGGTCGGTGTACTCGTACCCGGAGTGCACGTCGGGCGAGCCGTACGGCCAGGCCAGCATGAACACATTGGCCAGCGTGTAGTTCGCGCCGTCCTTGTAGCTGAGGGTGTCGCCGCCGCGCTCGGTGTCGTGGTTGTCGACGAAGACGGCGGACTTCCCCGACGCCATGTACCCCCAGCCCTCGCCGAAGTTCTTCAGATAGGCCAGGTTCTCGTTGAGGAAGACCCGCTTGAGGTCCCGGGCGTACCGGAACTCCTGGACGTCCCCGGTGCCGAGGTACTCGCCGGGCGAGACCGCCTCGCCCGCGCCGTAGATCGCCTCCTGCTTCCAGTAGGCGCCCGGATCGCTCAGCCTGCTCTTGATGTTGGCCAGGTCGGCGGCGGGCATGTGCTTGGCCGCGTCGATGCGGAAGCCGTCCACGCCGAGCGAGAGCAGGTCGTTGAGGTACGCGGCGATCCGGCCGCGTACGTAGTCCTCGCCGGTGTCCAGGTCGGCGAGGCCGACGAGTTCGCAGTTCTGGACGTTGGCGCGGTCGCCGTAGTTGCTGATGGTGGCGCGGCAGTCGTCCATGTCGGCGCCCGAGTAGATGCCCGGGTAGTTGTACTTGGTGTACGAGGTGCCGCCGGTGCCGGTGCCGTCACCGGCCGCCATGTGGTTGATGACGCTGTCGGCGACGACCTTGACGCCCGCCGCGTGGCAGGTGTTCACCATGTTCGAGAAGGCGGCGCGGTCCCCGAGCCGGCCCGCGATCTTGTAGCTGACGGGCTGGTACGAGGTCCACCACTGGCCGCCCTGGATGTGCTCCTGGGGCGGCGACACCTGTACGTAGCCGTAGCCGGCGGGGCCGAGGGTGTCCGTGCACGCCTCGCCTATGGAGTCGAACTTCCACTCGAAGAGAACGGCCGTGACGTCCTTGCTGCCGGGCGGCGCCGCCTGCGCGGTCCCCGTGGGGACCGTGAGGGCGGCCGCCGCGCCCGCCACGAGGGCGAGCGCGGCCGCCAGGGGTCTGCGAGCCATGATTCCTCCAACAGCACTGGTGGGGGGAGATGCGGGTGACGGTTTGCCGTGCTGGTGGTGCAGGCGGTGCGGGTGGTGCGTCTCTGGGGTGGGCCGGTCAGCGGTGGCAGACGCTCAGGCCGTGGCGGGCGCTCAGACCGTCCACCACACCGTGGTGTCGGCCGGCAGCTCGAACTCCGCGCCCGGGGCGGCCTCCCCCGCGCCCACCGGTCCGCTCGCCAGCAGCCGCGTGCCCGGGGCGGGGATCCGTACCGCCGTCCCCGTCGTGTTGACGGTGCAGACGAAGCCGGCCCTGGCGAAGATCAGCACGCCCTCGGGCGCGTCCCGCCACGCCACGTCGGTGCCGGCGCCGAGCCCGGGGTGTTCCTTGCGTACGGCGAGCGCGGCCCGGTACAGCTCCAGCGTGGAGGCCGGGTCGCCGGTCTGCGCCTCGACGGACAGCTCCCCCCACTGCTCCGGCTGCGGCAGCCAGCTGCCGCCCTCGCCGAAGCCGTACGAACTCCCCTCGCGGGTCCAGGGGATGGGCACCCGGCAGCCGTCGCGGAAGCCGTCCTGGCCCTCGGCGCGGAAGTACGACGGGTCCTGCCGGGCCTCGTCCGGCAGGTCGGTGACGTCGGGGAGCCCCAGCTCCTCGCCCTGGTAGATGTAGGCGGAGCCGGGCAGGGCGAGCATCAGCAGCGTCGCCGCGCGGGCCCGGCGCAGTCCGAGCGTACGGTCGCCGGGCTCCCGGGTCTGGGTGCCGGCGCCGGGCGGGCCCGCGAAGCGCGTGGCGTGCCGGGTGACGTCGTGGTTGGAGAGCACCCAGGTGGTGGGGGCGCCGACGGGACGCATCGCGGCGAGGGAGAGGTCGATGACCTCGCGCAGCGCCGCGCCCTCCCACGAGGTGGACAGGTACTGGAAGTTGAACGCCTGGTGCAGCTCGTCGGGGCGTACGTAGTGGGCGGTGCGCTCGACGGTCGGCGTCCAGGCCTCGGCCACGGCGATCCGGTCGCCGGGGTACTCGTCGAGGATGGTGCGCCACTGGCGGTAGATCTCGTGGACGCCGTCCTGGTCGAAGAAGGGCGTGCCGCCGTCGGCGGTGCCGAGCAGCCTGAGCCGGCCCGCGCCGCCGAGGTCGGGCAGTCCGGGCGCCTTGACCAGGCCGTGGGCGACGTCGACACGGAAGCCGTCGACGCCCATGTCGAGCCAGAAGCGCAGGATGGAGCGGAACTCGTCGGCGACGGCCGGGTGGTCCCAGTTGAAGTCCGGCTGCTCGGGGGCGAAGAGGTGCAGATACCAGTCGCCGGGGGTGCCGTCAGGGTCGGTGGTACGGGTCCAGGCGGGGCCGCCGAAGACGGACTCCCAGTCGTTGGGCGGGAGTTCGCCGTGCGCGCCCTTCCCGGGCCGGAAGTGGTACCGCTCGCGCAGCGGGGATCCCGGGCCCTCGCGCAGCGCCCGGCGGAACCAGTCGTGCGCGTCGGAGGAGTGGTTGGGCACGAGGTCGACGATGACCCGCAGATCCAGCGCGTGGGCGTCGTGGATCAGCGCGTCCGCGTCGAGGAGGGTGCCGAACATGGGGTCGATGGCGCGGTAGTCGGCGACGTCGTAGCCGGCGTCGGCCTGCGGGGACGCGTAGAAGGGGCTGAGCCAGACGGCGTCGACGCCCAGTTCCCTCAGGTACGGGAGGCGGCGGCGTACTCCGTCGAGATCGCCCATTCCGTCGGCGTTGCCGTCGGCGAAGCTGCGTGGATAGACCTGGTAGATCACCGCGTCCTGCCACCAGCCGTGGCGGTGGCCCGGGGCGTCGTCGGACGTGCCGGAGAGAGGGGCAGCGAGGTGCTGGGTCATGTCGTCCCTGGAGTGTCTGGGGGCGGGTGGCCTGGAGTGTCCGAAGGCCGCGGTAACGGGCGGCGGGCTTGCTGATGTGTCGGCCTACTGGCCTGCCGGCTTGCTGGCGTGTTGCGTACGGGTCACCGGGTTGTCCGGTGGTCGACGGGGGTCCACGGCAGCCACCAGGGTCTCCGGTGGCCGCCGGGTGTTTCCGTCAGCCCTTGACCGCGCCCGCCGACATCCCGGTGACGAGATGGCGCTGGGCGAAGAGGAAGACGAGGGCCGCCGGGACGGCGATCAGCACGGACGCGGCGGTCATCGGGCCCCACTGGGCGCCGTACTGGTTGACGAACTTCTGGAGGCCGCCGGCGAGGGTCAGGTTCTCGTCGCCGACCATGAAGGCGGAGGCGTACGCGACCTCGCCCCACGCGGTGATGAAGGAGTAGAACGCCGTGACCGCGAGTCCCGGCCGCGCGAGCGGCAGGATCAGCCGGAAGAAGGTGCCGAAGGGGGTGAGCCCGTCCACCATCCCGGATTCGTCGATCTCCCGGGGGATGGTGTCGAAGAAGCCCTTCATCATCCAGGCGCAGAACGGCACGGCGATGGTGAGGTACGTGATGACGAGGCCGGTCGGATTGTTGAGGAGCCCGAGGCCCGACATGATGTTGTAGATCGGCACGATGAGGACGGCGACCGGGAACATCTGGGTGATCAGCAGCGTCCACATCAGCCCGCGCTTGCCGGGGAAGCGGAAGCGGCTGACGGCGTAGCCGGTGGTGGCGGCGACGAAGACGCCGAGCACGGTGGTGAGGCCCGCGATGAGCAGCGAGTTGCCGAACCAGGTGAGGAACGGGGTGTCCCGCAGCAGGTTGGTGTAGTTCTCGAACGTGGTGTCCTTGAAGAAGTCCGTGGTGGTCGCGTAGCTCGCGGGCTTGAGCGAGGTCAGCAGGACCCACAGCACGGGGAAGACCGCGATCACCGACGCCACGGTGAGAGTGGCGTGCAGCGCGACCGAGGCCGCGGGGGAACGACGGCCTCGGGCTCCGGTGACGGGGGCAGGGGCCGTGCCGGTGGCCGGGGCTCCGGAGACGGCGGCTTCCTGGGCCGGGGCGGTGGTCACCACGTATCTCCCTGCTTGCGGAGGACTCGCCGGTAGACCGCGGCGAAGAGCATCAGGAGGACGAGGATCAGCACGCCCCAGGTGGACGACTGCGCGAAGTCGCGCGGGCTGATCTCGAAGGAGAACTTGTACGCCTGCGTGACCAGGATCTGGGTGGCGTCGCCGGGTCCTCCCCTGGTCAGCAGGAAGATCACCGGGAACATGTTGAACGTCCAGATGGTGGAGAGCAGGATCACCGTCGTACTGACGGAGCGCAGCCCCGGCATGGTGATGTGGACGAACCGCTGCCAGGGATTGGCACCGTCCATCTCGGCCGCCTCGTACATCTCCCCCGGGATGGACTGGAGTCCGCCGAGGAGCGCGACCATCATGAAGGGCACGCCGAGCCAGATGTTGACGGCGATGACGGAGAACTTCGCCCACGTCGGGTCGTTGAGCCACGGCACGGCGTCGATGCCGCCGCCGGCCAGCAGCTTGTTGAGGAAGCCGCGGTCCTCGTTGTAGAGGAAGCGCCAGGCGAAGACGGAGACGAAGCCGGGCACGGCCCAGGGCAGGATCAGCAGCATCCGGTAGAGGGAGCGGCCCGCGATCCGGCGGTTGAGGATGTTCGCGAGGGCCAGGCCGAGGCCGAAGGTGAGGCCGACGCAGGAGACCGTCCAGACCAGGGTCCAGCCCAGGGTGGAAAGGAACTGGTCGCCCGTCAGGGCCGCGGTGTAGTTGTCCAGCCCGACGAACTCGTAGGTGGCGGGCAGGTGGTTGACGCCGATGCTGCGTTCGACGTTGCGCTCGTTGGCGTCGGTGAGCGACAGGTAGACGCCCCGGACCAGCGGATAGCCGATGATCACGCCGATCACGACAATCACCGGGGTGACCATGGTCCAGGCGTACCAGTGCGTCGCCAGTGCCCGGCGGAATCTGCCGCCCGGGCCCCCGGCCGGGCCCCCGGGCCCGGTGCCGTGGGGCGTGCCAGAGCCGCGGCCCCGGCCACGGGCGAGTTCGTCGCCCGCGGCCCGCGCCACCGACTGGCCGGTGGTGTGCACGGCCATCAGCCGGCCTCCCTTTCTCCTGCTGTTCCCGCTGTTCCTGCTACTTCTGCTGCTTCTACCGCTCCTGCTACTGCTGCTACTGCCCTGCTACTTCCAGCCCTTGAGCAGCTTGCGGTAGGCGTCACCGGTGGTCTCGACGCCCTTCTCCGGGGTGCTCTGGCCGGTGAGGACCTTGGTGTACTCGGTGACCAGCGGCGCGAACAGGCTGCCGGTCTCCGGGATCCAGGGGCGCTCGACGGACTTGTCGACGACCGGCTTGAAGAACCCGACGATCTCGTTGTCGGCGACGCCGGGCATCGCGTAGACGGAGGTACGGGTCGGGAGCAGGCTGAGCTGCTCGGCGACGGTCGCCTGGCTCTGCGCGGCGGTCATGTACTCCACGAACGCGTAGGAGGCGTCCAGGTTCTTGGAGCCCGCGTACACCGCGAGGTTGTGGCCGCCCTGCGGGGCGCCCTGCGCGACGGAGCCCGCCGGTACGGGCGCGATGCCCAGGTTGGCCTTGTCCTTGAACTGCGCGCCGCCGTAGGTGTCGGCCACGGCCCAGGGGCCGTTGATGATCATCGCGACGTCGCCGTCCTTGAACGACGCCTGCATGTTCTCCCAGCCGTCCGTGGCGTCGGTCTTGGCCGCGCCGGAGTCGACCAGGTCCTTGACGACCTTCATGGCCTTGACGCCCGCCGGGTTGTCGACGGTGACCGTCTTGGACCCGGCGTCGACGAGGTTGCCGCCCTCGCCGTACAGGAACGACAGGAACCAGTAGGCGTCGTCGCCGCGCAGGTAGAGCCCGGTCTTCCCGGTCTTCTCCTTGATCGTCTTCGATACGGTCTTCAACTCGGTGACGGTCTTGGGGACTTCGACGCCCGCGTCCTTGAAGATCTTCTTGTTGTAGAAGATGCCCATGGAGTCGATGACCTGGGGCACCGCGTACGTCTTGCCGTCGTACTCCGTGGACGCGGCGGCCTGCGGCAGGAAGTCCTTCTCGTCCTTGAGCGCCGGGGTGCCGTCGAGGGGCGCGAGATAGCCGAGATCGGCGAACTCGGGGGTCCAGGCGACCTCGGAGCGGATCACGTCGGGGGCGCCGGAGCCGGACTGGGCGGCGTTCTTGAACTTGTTCTGGGCGTCGCCGAACGGCACGTTGACGTACTTGACCTCGACCTTGGGGTGCTTCTCCTGGAACCCCTCGGCGAGCTTCTTGAACACCTTGTCCTCGCTGCCGACGGTCGAGGTGTCCCACCACGTGACCGTCCCCGAGAGCTCGCCGCCCGAACTCTTCGAGCCGCCGGAACCCTCGTCGCCGCCACAGGCGGTCGCCGCGAGGGCCAGGATCGCGGCCAGGGCGGTGGCCGTTATGCCACGTCGCATCCGAACTCCTTCAACTGCCGTACCGCTCCGTCGCGGCGCCGGGTCGGACGTGAACGTAACAGCGATGCAAGAAGGCCGAAAGACCTTGCGGAATATTTCTGCAAGGTCCGCCGATCGTTACCGGCATGTGTCCTGTCGATTTCGCCGCTCACCCTTGACGGCTCCGCCGATCCCCGTCAACACCGGCAACCAGGGTCCCCGCCTCCACGGGAGCGCGTCAACCGCGCCGCAGGAAGGTTTCGCAAGAACTTGCAAGAACTTGCCGCGCGCCGGCCGGTCACGCGCTCGCCACGCCCGGTGGGCAATCCGACAGACGACCGGTACAGTCCACTCACATGACCGCACGGCTTGCCGATATCGCAACTCAGGCGGGGGTCAGCGAAGCGACGGTCAGCCGCGTTCTGAACGGCAAGCCCGGTGTTGCCGCGACCACCCGTGAGTCCGTACTCGCCGCGCTCGACGTCCTCGGATACGAACGCCCCGTACGGCTGCGGCGCCGCAGCGCGGGGCTCGTCGGCCTGATCACGCCGGAGCTGGAGAACCCGATCTTCCCGGCGCTCGCCCAGGTCATCGGGCAGGCGCTGACCCGGCAGGGGTACACCCCCGTACTGGCCACGCAGACGCCCGGCGGCTCGACCGAGGACGAGCTGACGGAGATGCTGGTCGAACGCGACGTCTCCGGCATCATCTTCGTCTCGGGGCTGCACGCGGACACCTCCGCCGACATGCGGCGCTACGAGAAGCTGGGCGCCCAGGGCGTGCCGTTCGTCCTGGTGGACGGCTTCTCGCCGAAGGTCAGGGCGCCGTTCATCTCGCCGGACGACCGGGCGGCCGTACGGCTGGCGGTGACGCATCTCGTCTCGCTGGGCCATCAGCGCATCGGGCTGGCCGTCGGGCCCAAGCGGTTCGTCCCGGTGCTCCGCAAGATCGAGGGTTTCCGGGCCACGGTCCAGGAGTTGCTGGGGCTGACCGGGCCGCAGACCGACGAGCTGATCCAGCAGTCGCTGTTCACCCTGGAGGGCGGCCAGGCGGCGGCGTCCGCGCTGATCGAGCGCGGCTGCACGGCGGTGGTGTGCGCGAGCGACATGATGGCGCTCGGTGCGATCAGGGCCGCGCGCCGGCTCGGACTCGACGTGCCGCGCGACCTGTCGGTGGTCGGTTTCGACGACTCGCCGCTCATAGCCTTCACCGACCCGCCGCTGACGACGATCCGCAAGCCGGTGCCGTCGATGGGCCAGGCCGCGGTCCGTACGCTGCTGGAGGAGATCGGCGGTACGCCCGCCCCGCACAGCGAGTTCGTGTTCATGCCCGAGCTGGTGGTACGCGGTTCAACTGCTTCCGGGCCGACCCCCGGACCCCAAGGGATATCCGGGTCGCGGCCTAGTCCCTGAGACGGAGCACATGCGAGCAGAACCCGTCCGAGGGATGATCGGTCGAGGGTGAGGAATCTGGCAGACTCTCGCCCTATGGGTGAATCGACGGTAAAGGCAGAGGAAGGCCGCACGGCCACCCCGTTCCCCACGCCGTCACCCACCGCGGACGAAGCGGCCCCGGGGGCGCAGGCGACGGAGGCGGTCACGGTCACGGACACGCGCGCGAACCCGGAGACGGAGCCGGACACGGCCCCGAACACGGAGCCGACAACGGCCGCGGAAGCGGACCGGACGGCACCGCGGGAGCCCGCACCGGCGCCCCCCGCGGCCCCGAGCGCCTCGGCCGTCTCGGAGGTACGGCCCCGGCGGCTGGGCCGGCTGCGCTCCCCGCGCCGCCCGCGCATCTGGTTCGAGATCCTGCTGATCGCGGTCAGTTACTGGACGTACTCCCTTATCCGCAACGCGGTCCCCGAGCAGCGCACCCAGGCAATGAAGAACGCCGACTGGATCTGGCAGGCGGAGCAGACCCTCGGCATCGCCGTGGAACAGAGCGTCAACCACGCCCTGAATTCGGTGACGTGGCTGATCGTGGCCATGAACTACTACTACGCCACACTGCATTTCGTCGTCACGATCGGTGTGCTCGTCTGGCTCTTCCGCAGTCATCCGGGCCGGTACTCCGCCGCCCGGCTGACCCTCTTCGCCACCACCGCCGTGGCCCTGCTCGGTTACTACCTGTATCCGCTGGCGCCGCCGCGGCTGATGTCCGGCGGGCACTTCATCGACACGGTCGTCCGTCACGAGACCTGGGGCTCGATGGCCTCCGGCAACCTGAAGAACATGTCGAACCCGTACGCGGCGATGCCGTCGATGCACATCGGCTGGTCCCTCTGGTGCGGCCTGACCATCTTCGCCGTCGCGTCGGCGCCCTGGGCGAAGATCCTGGGCCTGCTCTACCCGACGGCCACCCTGGTGGTCATCGTCGCCACGGCCAACCACTTCTGGCTGGACGCGGTGGGCGGCATGCTCTGCCTGGCGTTCGGCTTCACGCTCTCGTACCTCTGGTACGGGGCGCTGCCGCACCACCTGCCGCGCCGGGCCGCGGACGACCGCCGCCCACCGCGAACACTCGTACGGCGCCTGTCGCCCCGCACCGAGGACAGGGACGAGCGTCCCGCGTCGCGCTGAGCACACAGCCGCCGCGCATACGGCGAGCCCCGGCGGGCCGGGAGAACCGTCGTCTCCCGGCCCGCCGGGGCCTCCCGGGTCACCGGACCGGTTCGGTGACCGTCGAATCACCGGACGGCAGGGACTCCGTTCCGTCGGCGGCCACGGCCGTCACCCAGTAGTAGGACGTGGTGCCGCGCCTGGCGCCGGTGTCGAAGTGGAAGAAGGCCTCGCTGCCGAGTTCGGCGATCTTCTGGTACGTCGCGGTCACGGGATTCCAGCGGTAGACGCGGTATCCGCCCGCGGTCTCCGGGTCGGACGGGCCGAGGCCGTTCCACCTCACCTCGTTCCCCTCGTCGCCCTCGGCCGGATACGCCTGGACGGACAGCGGCGAGCCCTCGGGCGTCGGCACGCTCGGCGTCGTGTCGAGTTCGGTCGCGGTCACCACCTCGGCCGTCCCGGTCCAGTTCACGAAGTCGACGCGCAGGGTGTGCTTGCCGGAAGGAATCGTGATGTTGACGGTCTTCCGTTCGGTGGCGGAGACGTTCTTCCAGAGGTCGATCCTGCGGGTGCCGTCGAGGTAGACATGGATCCCGTCCTGGGTGGTCACCGGCAGGGCGAAGGGGCCACCGGAACCGAAGTCGCGGGTGACGGACCAGCGAACGCCGAAGTTGTCCTTCGGCAGGCCGGAGGCGGGGGCGCCGGTGCCCCAGTTCTCGTCGATCACGCTGTCGCAGTCGGTCTTCTTCGGAGTGCTGGAGAAGGTGGTGTTCGCGAAGAACTGCCGTGTGTAGACCGGCGAAGAACCACTGACGGCGGCGGAGGCGGGGGCGGCGGTGAACGCTCGTGTGCACGACTCGTGAGGAGAAGCCTTGGTTGTACTGGTCCTCGCTTCCACTGCGGGGACATCTCCGTTCGCCCCGGGGCGAGTTGACGTCCACGGCCGCCGGCACGACCGCTACCCGTGGCGGCCGCGTCAGTGCGCCCCGTAGAACAGTTCCTCCATCACCGCCCGCGCCCTGCGCGTGGTGCGCCGGTAGTCGTCCAGCATGCCGCCGCTGATGCCGCCGTACCCGTTGGGGTAGGGACCGTTGGCGGCGCCGAGGCCGCCCGCGGCGCCCAGCCCGTTGGCCGCGCCGAGGCCGTTGCCCGCGTGCTGCGGATCGGCGGGCTGCCGCTCCGGTACGCGGGCGTAGCCCAGGTAGCGGCCCATGGCACCCATCTCGCGGCTGTCCGAGGGAAAGGTGTCGCCGGGCCTGCCCCGGACCAGCATCACGCCGTTGCGCACCCGTGTCGCCAGGACCCACGCCTCGTCGAGGACGGCCGCCTCCTGCGCGCCGAGGAGCCCCGCCGCGTGCGCCGCCGCCAGGGCCGCGCGGGTCCGGGTGGTCCGCAGCCCCGGCACCTCCCAGGCGTGCCGCATCTGGAGGAGCTGCACCGTCCACTCGACGTCGGAGAGGCCGCCGCGGCCCAGCTTGGTGTGGAGCGTCGGGTCGGCGCCGCGCGGCAGCCGCTCCGACTCCATCCGCGCCTTGAGCCGGCGGATCTCCCGTACCGCGTCCTCGCCGAGACCGCGCTCCGGATACCGCAGCGGGTCGACGAGCCGGATGAAGCGGCGGCCCAGCTCCCCGTCGCCCGCCATCGGTTCGGCGCGCAGCAGCGCCTGGCTCTCCCACACCAGCGACCAGCGCCGGTAGTACGCGGCGTAGGAGGCGAGCGTACGGACCATCGGTCCGCTCTTGCCCTCCGGCCGCAGGTCCGCGTCGATGAGCAACGGCGGGTCGGAGGTGGGGACCTGGAGCAGCCTGCGCATCTCGGCGACGACGGCGTTCGCGGCCTG
This sequence comes from Streptomyces sp. NPDC059255, assembly GCF_042752355.1. Lineage (NCBI taxonomy): Bacteria > Bacillati > Actinomycetota > Actinomycetes > Kitasatosporales > Streptomycetaceae > Streptomyces > Streptomyces sp. NPDC059255. The sequence continues at coordinate 139,407 of NZ_JBHYZP010000016.1, read as the reverse complement.
GGCGGCCTCGTGCTCGCTCACGCCGTCGCGCGGCTCGTGGACGAACAGGACGTCCGCGTCGGAGCCGTACCCGAGCTCGTGCCCGCCGAAGCGGCCCATCCCGATGACCGCGAACCGGGTGGGCAGGGTGTCGCCCCACTGGTCGCGGACGACGGCGCGCAGGGCCGCCGCGAGCGTGGCCGCGTTGAGGTCGGTGACCGCGTTGCCGACCCGGTCGACGAGGGCGCCCGGATCCTCCTCCGCGGGGGACTCCTCCGTACCGTACGAGCCGATCAGGTCGGAAGCCGCCGTACGGAACAGCTCCCGCCTGCGGACTCCGCGCGCGAAGGTGACGGCGCCCTCGGCGGTCTCCGCGCGGCCGACCGCCGCGAGGACCTCCTGTTCGAGGTGGTCGCGGCCGCGCGGGGTCAGCCCGCCCGGGTCGCCGAGGATGGCCACCGCCTCGGGGGCGCGCAGCAGCAGATCGGGGGCGAGCCGCCCGGCCGACAGGACGCGGGCGAGGTTCTCGGCGGCGGCGCCCTCGTCCCGCAGCAGCCGCAGGTACCAGGGGGTCTTGCCGAGGGCGTCCGAGACCTTGCGGAAGCCGAGCAGCCCGGCGTCGGGGTCGGCGGAGTCCGCGAACCAGCCGAGCAGCACCGGCAGCAGCGTCCTTTGGATGGCGGCCTTGCGGCTCACCCCGGACGACAGCGCCTCCAGATGGCGGAGCGCGGCGACCGGGTCCGCGTAGCCGAGCGCTTCGAGCCGCTGCCCGGCCGCCCTGGGGGAGAGCCGGATCTCGCCGGGCGCGAGCTGGGCGACCGCGTCGAGCAGCGGCCGGTAGAAGAGCTTCTCGTGCAGCCGGCGGACGGCCGAGGCGTGCCGCCGCCAGGCCCGGTCGAGTTCGGCGACGGGATCGCCGCGCAGCCCGAGCGAGCGGCCGAGGCGGCGCAGGTCGGCCTCGTCCTCGGGGACGAGATGGGTGCGGCGCAGCCGGTAGAGCTGGATGCGGTGCTCCATGGCGCGCAGGAAGCGGTACGCCTCGTCGAGCTGGGCGGCGTCCGCGCGGCCCACGTAGCCGCCGGCCGCGAGCGCGTCGAGGGCTTCGAGCGTGGAGCCGCCGCGCAGTGAGGCGTCGCTGCGGCCGTGCACCAACTGGAGGAGCTGTACGGCGAATTCGACGTCCCGCAGCCCGCCGGGGCCGAGCTTGAGTTCGCGTTCGGCCTGGCCGGCGGGGATGTTGTCGATGACGCGGCGGCGCATCTTCTGCACGTCGGGGACGAAGTGGTCGCGTTCGGACGCCTGCCAGACCAGCGGGGAGACGGCGTCGATGTAGTCGGCGCCGAGGACCGGATCCCCGGCGACGGGGCGGGCCTTGAGGAGCGCCTGGAACTCCCAGGTCTTCGCCCAGCGCTGGTAGTAGGCGAGATGGCTGCTGAGGGTCCGTACGAGCGGTCCGTTGCGCCCTTCGGGGCGGAGGTTGGCGTCGACGGGCCAGATCGTTCCCTCGGCGGTGGATTCGGAGCAGATCCGCATGAGGTGGGAGGCGAGGCGGGTGGCGGCCTGCACGGCGCTCTTCGTCCCGTCGGCCTCGTCGGCGCCCAGCGGGGGTTCGCCGACGAAGATGACGTCCACGTCGGAGACGTAGTTCAGCTCGTGGCCGCCGCACTTGCCCATGGCGATGACCGCGAGCCGGCAGGCGGCGGCGTCCTCGGGCGCGGCGGCCTTGGCGATCGCGAGGGCGGCGCGGAGGGTCGCCGTCGCCAGGTCGGCGAGCTCGGCGGCGATCTGGGCGACGTCGGCCGTGCCGCAGACGTCCCGGGCCGCGATGGCCAGCAGGGAGCGGCGGTAGGCGATCCGCAGCGAGACGGCGTCCTTCGCCTCGGCGAGGCCGTGTTCGAACTCCTCGACGCCGGGGTGCAGGTCCGCCAGCTCGTAGGTGACCAGGACCTGCCAGTCCTCGGGGTGCCTGGCGAGATGGTCGCCGAGCGCCTCGGAGGCGCCGAGCACCCCGAGCAGCCGGTCCCGCAGCGGCTTCGCGGCGATCACGGTGTCGAGCAGGACCCGCCGGTCCTCCGGCCCGGCCGCCTCGGCCACCCGGACCAGCCCGCGCAGCGCGAGATCCGGGTCGGCGGTCTGGCCCAGCGCGTCGAGCAGCAGCGGGGCGGAGCGTACGGGCGCCATCTCCGGGACGTCGAGCAGCCGCTCGGCGGCGGAGGGATCGGTGAAACCGTGCCGCAACAGTCGGGTGAACGTACTGCTCCTGCGTCCCGGCATGGTCATGTCGCCGTCTCCTGTCAGCTCGGCATCGCGCGATCGAGCACCAGGCATCGAGCCTAGTGTCCGGCGCCGACAGAACACCGCCGCAGCCACCGGTCGCGCACCACGCCGCTGAACGGCTCAGATGCTGTCCAGCACATTCGCGACCAGGTTCGCCCCCCGGTACTTCACCGCGTGCCAGCGGTTGCAGTACCGATTCGGACGCCACCAGCGGCGCTGTTTCAGCGGGCGGCCGCACCACTTGCACGGTTTGGTGCGCACCTTGATGTCGAGTCCGCTCATGAAATCCCCCTGGCACGGCCCCGGTGGGTACGGGACGGCTTCGGGCCCGCACCACGATGGTGCGGGCCCGACATCACGCGCACGCGGAAAATGCGCGCTGACCCGCGGCTACAGCACCGGCAGGTTCTTCTTCAGCTCGAAGGCGGTGACCTCGGAGCGGTACTCCTCCCACTCCTGCTTCTTGTTGCGGAGGAAGAAGTCGAAGACGTGCTCACCCAGCGTCTCCGCCACCAGTTCGCTGCGCTCCATCAGGGAGATCGCCTCGCCCAGGTTCTGCGGCAGCGGCTCGATGCCCATCGCGCGGCGCTCGGCGTCGGAGAGCGCCCAGACGTCGTCGTCGGCGCCCGCCGGGAGTTCGTACCCCTCCTCGATGCCCTTGAGGCCGGCGGCGAGCAGTACCGCGTACGTCAGGTAGGGGTTGGCCCCCGAGTCGATGGAGCGGACCTCGACGCGGGCGGAGCCCGTCTTGCCGGGCTTGTACATCGGGACCCGGATCAGCGCCGAGCGGTTGTTGTGGCCCCAGCAGATGTACGAGGGGGCCTCGCCGCCCGAGCCCGCGGTGCGGGTGGAGCCGCCCCAGATGCGCTTGTAGGAGTTGACCCACTGGTTGGTGACGGCCGAGATCTCCGCCGCGTGCTTGAGCAGCCCGGCGATGAAGGAGCGGCCGACCTTCGAGAGCTGGTACTCGGCGCCCGACTCGTAGAACGCGTTCCGGTCGCCCTCGAAGAGGGAGAGGTGGGTGTGCATGCCCGAGCCCGGGTACTCCGAGAACGGCTTCGGCATGAACGTCGCCTGCACGCCCTGCTCCAGCGCGACCTGCTTCATGACCAGGCGGAACGTCATGATGTTGTCCGCCGTGGAGAGCGCGTCCGCGTACCGCAGGTCGATCTCCTGCTGGCCGGGGGCGCCCTCGTGGTGGCTGAACTCCACCGAGATGCCCATGGACTCCAGCATCGTGATCGCCTGGCGGCGGAAGTCCATGCCCACGTTCTGCGGGGTGTGGTCGAAGTAGCCGGAGCTGTCGGCCGGGGTGGGCCGGGTGCCGTCGACCGGCTTGTCCTTCAGGAGGAAGAACTCGATCTCGGGGTGGGTGTAGAAGGTGAACCCCAGATCCGAGGTCTTGGCGAGCATGCGCTTGAGGACGTAGCGCGGGTCCGCGAAGGACGGCGAGCCGTCCGGCATGAGGATGTCGCAGAACATCCGGGCCGTGCCCGGGGCCTCGGCGCGCCAGGGGAGGATCTGGAAGGTGCCCGGATCGGGCTTGGCGATCATGTCGGACTCGTAGACGCGGGCGAAGCCCTCGATCGCGGATCCGTCGAAGCCCATGCCCTCGTCGAAGGCCTGCTCCAGCTCCGCGGGCGCGACGGCGACCGACTTCAGGAAACCGAGCACATCGGTGAACCAGAGCCGCACGAAACGGATGTCGCGCTCCTCCAGCGTACGGAGCACGAATTCCTGCTGCTTATCCATAATCCTACCCATCCTTGCTGGTCAGGCCACCTGCTCCCATGTCGCGGGGCACGTTGGGGCACACGAGCATCCCACCACACGATTTCCGGCGCGTTGCGAACCCCCGTCCAACGCTCCGCGTCGTGCGCGTGTACGGGTACCCGCCCATAGTGCCTGCCCAGGTGGTGCCCATGAAACAGGTGACGGCAATCCCCCGTGCGGAAGATCGATCCCGCGTCGTCACCGGGTGGGGGTGTCGGACCAGCCCAGCGGGTACGGCTCCCCCTCGTCACCGGGTACGGAGGGCTCCCCGCCCGCCTCCGTGAACGCGGTCAGCGCCCCGACCAGGGACGAGCGCTGCTCGGGGGTGAGGCGCTCGACGATCGCCGAGATCTCCCGGTGGCGTACGGCCGTGACCCGTTCGACCAGGGAGTGGCCCTCCGGTGTGAGCCGCAGCACCGTCTCCCGGCGGTTGGCGGGGTTGCTCTCCCGGGTCGCCAGGCCCGCCGCGATCAGCCGGTCGAGCATGCGCATGGCGGTGGACGGGTTCACCCCGAGCCGGTCGGCGACCGATACGAGCTTGGCGTCACCGTGCGTGGAGAGCACCACGAGAAGACGGAACTGGGGCAGCGTGACCCGCTCCCCCATGGCGGCGAGGGAACGGGCGGAGATGGCGACGAGCAGCCGGGACGCGGCCAGCACCGCGTGCGTCACCGCGTCGACATCGGCAGGAGCTTGCTCCGCCTTGCCCTTCTGTTCGGCCATGCCTCTTTGTATCGCGCCCGTGACCGAATGGACGGGACCGTTTCATACCGTATCGACGACGGTACAAGGCCAGGACACAGCGGCCGGCCGGGCCGGGCGGCGGCCTCGTGGCTGCCGTACGGCCCCCTCGTGGCATCCGCACTGCTGCTCCGGGCCGTCACGCACTACGATCTGGCCCCATGGGGGGACAGCCGCGCGGCCGCATCGGCCACATACGCACCACGCGTCCCACGGCCTTGCTGAGCGCCGTGGCGACGCTGCTGGCCGCGCTCTTCGTCTGTCTGGGCACCGATCCGGGCGGGCCGCCCGGCCACCACCGGGACGCGGTCGCCACCGCCGTGGCCGGCCCCTCGGCGGTCGGCGCGGCCGAACCGCCGCGCGCCGGGGACTCCCAGTACGTCTGCCCGTACCGCCACGGCGACTGCGGGCTCTTCCCGCACCTGAGCGCGGCCGTGCTCACCGCGCCGCCGCCCGCCGCGGAGCCCGCCGTCGGCGCCCAGCACCCGTACCTCGAACCACCGCGCCCCACCGGCCGGGCGCCCCGTTCCGGAGCGCTCGCCCGCGCGCCGGACCTTCACGTCCTTCAAGTACTGCGGACGTAGCCGGGCCCGGGCCCCGCACCGTGTTCCACGCTCCGCGTTCAGCATTCCGCGTTCAGCGTTCTCGTCGTGCAGCGTTTTCCGCGATCCGCAGTCATCCCCCAGAAGGACGAAAACATCATGGGTTCCAAGTCCCAGTCAGCCGACCGCAAGGCCCGAATAGAGGCGATGCGCCGCGCCGAGCGGGCCCGCGAGCGGCGCAGTCGCATCATCACGATCACGGTGAGCGCCGTCGTGGTGGTCGGTCTCGTCGGCTTCGGCGCGTACGCGCTCAACCAGGAGTCCGACAAGAAGGAGGCGGAGAAGGCCGCCGCCGCGGCGCCCGTCAAGGAAGAGAAGTCCTGGGACGCCAAGAAGCTGGGCCGTAACCATGTCACCGAGGCGGTGAAGTACCCGATGACGCCGGCGGTGGGCGGTGACCACAACCAGGTCTGGATGAACTGCGACGGTGACGTCTACAAGGAGGCGATCCCCGACGTCAACGCGGTGCACTCGCTGGAGCACGGCGCGGTGTGGGTCACGTACAACGACAAGGCGTCGGACGAGGATGTGAAGACGCTCGCCGACAAGGTCGGCAAGACCCCGTACACGCTGATGAGCCCGGTCAAGGACCAGGACGGCACGATCATGCTCAGCGCCTGGGGCAAGCAGGTCTCGGTGGACAGCGCGTCGGACTCGCGCGTCGGCCAGTTCCTCACCAAGTACGTGCAGGGCGAGCAGACCCCCGAGCCGGGCGCCGCCTGCACGGGTGGAATGGGCGCGCAGTGAGCGGCGCGGACGACGCCCCCAGGCGGTCCGTGACCCGTACACAGTGGGCGGCGATCACCGCCGTCGTACTGGCGCTGGTCTTCGCCGGTACGGCCACGGTCGCCTCCGCCGCGCGGGACGACGGCACGTCGCCGGTCTCCCGTACGCCGTCGTCGGAGTCCGCGGACGCGGGCTTCGCCCGGGACATGGCCGTCCACCACCAGCAGGCCGTGGAGATGTCCTTCATCGTGCGGGACAGCACGGACGACGAGGAGGTACGGCGGCTGGCGTACGACATCGCCAACACCCAGGCGAACCAGCGCGGCATGCTGCTGGGGTGGCTGGACATGTGGGGGCTGCCCAAGGTGGAGGCCGGTACGGAGCCCATGGCGTGGATGCGTGGCACGGGGGATGCCGAGGGCATGGAGGGCATGGAGGGCATGGAGGACATGGATCACGGTGACGCGGGCCAGGGGGGCCATGAGGCCCACGACGGTTCGCTGATGCCGGGCATGGCCACGAAGACGGAGCTGGACCAGCTCCGCAAGGCCCGTGGCAAGGCGGCCGAGGTCCTCTACCTCCAGCTCATGACCGACCACCACAAGGGCGGCGTCTCCATGGCGGAGGGCTGCGTCCAGCTCTGCTCCGACGGTACGGAGAAGAGCCTGGCGGAGGGCATGGTCGCGGCGCAGCAGTCGGAGATGTCCCTGATGGCGGACCTGCTCGCGGCACGCGGCGCGAAGGCGCGCTCCTGATGTGCTGATGTATCCGCTGCCGGGCGGTACCGCCCGGCAGCGGACGGCCCCGGCTCCCCCGTTCGGGTGCTTGCGGTCGCGTCCCCCGAACGGACGCACCATGATGGTTCTGGCTCGGGGCGGACGGCGACAGCACGACAGCACCGCACTCAGGAGCAGGAGGCTGAGCACCCATGACCACGGCCAAGGACATCATGCATCCCGGCGCCCGGTGGATCCCGGCGCACGAGACCCTCGACCGCGCGGCGCAGCTCATGCGCGAGCTGGACGTCGGCGCGCTGCCCATCGCCGACTCCCAGGAGCGTCTGACCGGCATCCTCACGGACCGCGACATCGTCGTCGGCTGTGTGGCGCGCGGCCATGACCCGGCGCAGACGACGGCGGGCGAGATGGCGCACGGCACGCCGCGGTGGATCGACTCGGACGCGGACGTGGAGGAGGTCCTGCAGGAGATGCAGAGCCACCGGATCCGCCGGCTCCCGGTGATCGAGGACAAGCGCCTCGTCGGGATGATCAGCGAGGCCGATCTGGCGCGGCACCTCACCGAGATCCAGATCGCCGCGTGGGCGGAACAGGTCTACGCGGGCCGCTGACCACGGGTCCCGGGCTCCGGGCGATGGGCCGGGTCCGCCGCCGGGGAGTGACCCGCCCCCGGCGCGTGGCCCACCCCCGGCGCGTGGCCCGCCCCCGGGGAGTGGTCCGCCCCACACCCGTGGCCCAGGACATCGCGTCAGACAGACGATTACACTGGGCGGCGTGCCTCAACTACGTCTCGCCCTGAATCAGATCGACTCGACCGTCGGTGATCTCACCGCGAACGCCGAGGCGATCGTGCACTGGACCCGGCACGCCGCCGAGCAGGGAGCGCATCTCGTCGCGTTCCCCGAGATGGCGCTGACCGGCTACCCCGTCGAGGACCTCGCCCTGCGGCCGTCCTTCGTCGAGGCATCCCGGGCCGCCGTGCGCGCGCTCGCCGCCCGGCTCGACGAGGAGGGCTTCGGGGAGCTGCCCGTCGTCGTCGGCTATCTCGACCGCTCCGAGTCGGCCCAGCCGCGGTTCGGGCAGCCCGCGGGCGCCCCGCGCAACGCCGCCGCCGTGCTGCACCGCGGCGAGGTGGTGCTCAACTTCGCCAAGCACCACCTGCCGAACTACGGCGTCTTCGACGAGTTCCGGTACTTCGTGCGGGGCAACACGATGCCCGTCCTGCGGGTGCACGGCGTGGATGTCGCGCTCGCCATCTGCGAGGACCTCTGGCAGGAGGGCGGGCGGGTACCCGCCGCCCGGTCCGCCGGGGCCGGGCTGCTGCTGTCGATCAACGCGTCGCCGTACGAGCGCGAGAAGGACGACAGCCGCCTGGAGCTGGTGCGCAAGCGTGCCCAGGAGGCCGGCTGCACGACCGCGTACCTCGCGATGATCGGCGGCCAGGACGAGCTGGTCTTCGACGGCGACTCGATCGTGGTCGACAAGGACGGCGAGGTCGTGGCGCGCGCGCCGCAGTTCGCGGAGGGCTCGGTCGTCCTGGACCTCGATCTGCCCGCCGCGTCGCCGGAGCCGGTGGAGGGCGTCGTCGACGACGGGCTGCGGATCGACCGGGTCGTCCTCTCCGAGGACCCGCTCCCGGCGTACGAGCCGGAGCTGACCGGCGGTTACGCGGACCGTCTCGACGACGACGAGGAGGTGTACTCGGCGCTGGTCGTGGGGCTGCGCGCGTACGCCGCCAAGAACGGTTTCCGCTCCGTCCTGATCGGGCTCTCCGGCGGGATCGACTCGGCGCTGGTGGCCGCCATCGCGTGCGACGCGCTCGGCGCGCAGCACGTGTACGGGGTCTCCATGCCGTCCAAGTACTCCTCGGACCACTCCAAGGGCGACGCGGCCGAGCTGGCGCGCCGTACCGGGCTCAACTTCCGTACGCACCCGATCGAGCCGATGTTCGACGCGTACATGGGGTCGCTGGGGCTCACCGGGCTCGCGGAGGAGAACCTCCAGGCGCGGCTGCGCGGCACGATGCTGATGGCCCTCTCCAACCAGGAGGGGCAGATCGTGCTCGCGCCGGGCAACAAGTCCGAGCTGGCGGTGGGGTACTCGACGCTGTACGGCGACGCCGTCGGCGCGTACGGCCCGATCAAGGACGTCTACAAGACGTCGGTCTTCCGGCTCGCCCGGTGGCGCAACCGCGCCGCCGAGGAGCGCGGCCAGACCCCGCCGATCCCCGAGGCGTCCATCTCGAAGCCGCCCAGCGCCGAGCTCCGGCCCGGCCAGGTCGACACGGACTCGCTGCCCGACTACGACGTGCTGGACCGGATCCTGGAACTGTACGTCGACCGCGACCAGGGCATGGACGCGATCGTCGCGGCGGGCTTCGACCCGGAGATGGTGGCGAAGACGCTGCGGATGGTGGACACGGCGGAGTACAAGCGGCGCCAGTACCCGCCGGGTACCAAGATCTCGGCGAAGGGCTTCGGCAAGGACCGGCGCCTGCCGATCACCAACCACTGGCGCGAGCGGGTCTGATCACGCGAGGGCCGGGCCGCTCGCACCACCCGGCCGCTCGCGCCGCCCGGGGCGACCGGGGGCCGGCCGCCGGCCCCCGGTGATCGCTTCAGACGCGTTCCGTGGCCGTCGCGGCCGGTGCCCCGCCGGAGGCGACGACGCGGGAGACCTCGGGCGCCGCGTCGTGGCCGCCCCGGCGGCCCCGGTCGAGGAACCCGGCCGTGACCGCGACCGCCAGGCCGAGGACCGTGAGGACCGCGCCGACCAGCGTGGGGGACATCCAGCCCCAGCCCGCGGTGATCGCCATGCCGCCGAGCCACGCGCCGCCCGCGTTGGCGAGGTTGAACGCCGAGTGGTTGGAGGCCGAGGCGAGCGTGGGGGCGTGCCTGGCCTTCTGCATGACCAGCATCTGGAGCGGCGTGGTCGTCATGAAGCCGACCGCGCCCAGGACGACGACCGTCACCAGCGCCGCCCACTGCACGTGCACCGTGAAGCGGAACGCGACCAGGACCAGGGCGAGGGCGGCGAGCGACCCGTACAGCGTGGGGCGCAGCGCCCGGTCGGTCAGCGGCCCCGCCGCCAGCGCGCCGAGCGTCATGCCGATGCCGAAGAGGGCGAGGACGAGGGTGACGGAGGACTCCCCGAAGCCCATGACCTCGGTCGTCATCGACGCGAGGTAGGAGTAGACGGCGAAGACGCCGCCGAAGCCGAGGACGGCGGTGGCGAGGCCGAGCAGCACCTGCCGGTTGCCGAGGGCGCGCACCTCGCGGCGCACGTCCTGCTGGGCGTCCACGGGTACGTACGGTACGAGCCGGGCCAGCGCTGCGAGCGCGACCAGGCCGATGACGGTGACCACCAGGAAGGTGGCGCGCCAGCCGAGGTGCTGGCCGAGCAGGGTGGCGGCGGGGACACCGACGATGTTCGCGACGGTCAGGCCGAGGAACATGGTGGCCACGGCGCGCGCCTGCCGGCCCTCCCGGACCAGCCGGGCGGCGACGACCGCGCCGACGCCGAAGAACGCGCCGTGCGGCAGCCCCGCGAGGACCCGGCCCGCCAGCAGCCAGCCGAAGCCGGGGGCGAGCGCGGAGGCGAGGTTGCCGACGATGAAGAGGCCCATCAGCAGCAGGAGCATCCGCTTGCGCGGGATGCGGGAGCCGACGGCGGTGAGCAGCGGGGCGCCGATGACGACGCCGATCGCGTACGCGGAGACGAGGTAGCCGGCGGTGGGCACGGAGGTTCCCAGATCGCCCGCGACATTGGGCAGCAGGCCCATCATGACGAACTCGGTGGTACCGATGCCGAAGGCGCTCACGGCGAGGGCGAGCAGAGCCAGGGGCATGACAGAGACAGCCTTTCCACGGGGGCAGAGCCACAGGGGGCGCACGAGCCACGGGGGCACGGGTCCGCAGGGGCCATATTGGTTAGTACCCCTGCGGAACAAAGTCTCTCAGGTCATGTATTCCGGCAGATGAACGCCGTATTGCGTGCGGTGCATCACTCGGCGCCGGACGCCGACCGCGCCCGGCGCCGGGTGACGCACCCGCCCGGCGCTGAGCGCCGCTCGCCGCGCGGCGCTCAGCGCAGTTCGACCCTGGCGGCGAGCGGCAGATGGTCGCTGCCCGTCCTGGGCAGCGACCACGACGAGGTCGGTTCGACGCCCTTGACCATGATCTGGTCGATCCTGGCCAGCGGGAACGCGGCGGGCCAGGAGAAGCCGTACCCGTCGCCCGCCGCGCCCTGGGTCGAGCGCATCTGGGCGGTGACGGCCTTGAGGGCGCGGTCGTTCATCGTGCCGTTGAGGTCGCCGAGGAGGATGACCCGCTCCAGCGGCTCGTCGCCGATGGCCTCGCCCAGCGCGTCGGCGCTCTTGTCGCGCTGGTTGGCGGTGAACCCGGCGTGCAGCTTGACCCGTACGGACGGCAGGTGCGCCACGTAGACGGCGACCGGGCCGTGCGGGGTGGCGACGGTGGAGCGCATCGCGCGGACCCAGCCGAGCCGGATGCCGACCGGCTTGGTGGCGCTCAGCGGGTACTTGCTCCAGAGCCCGACGGTGCCCTGTACGGAGTGGTACTTGTACGTTCCCGCCAGACCCTTCTCGTACGTCTCGACGGCGCCGGCCTTCAGCTCCTCCAGCGCGATGACGTCCGCGCCCGACTCCGCCAGGTCGGCGGCGGTGCCCTCCGGATCGGGGTTGTCCGCGTTGACGTTGTGGGTGGCGACCATGAGGTCACCGCCGCCGCCCGACTTGTCGGTGATGAGGCCGCCGAAGAGGTTGAGCCAGACGACGGCGGGCAGCAGCAGGGCGATCAGGGCGGTGGCGGAGCGGCGTACGAGACCGAGGACGAGGACCAGCGGCACGACCAGCCCCAGCCAGGGCAGGAAGGTCTCGGTGAGGCTGCCCAGGTTGCCGATGGTGTTGGGGATCTGCGCGTGAAGGATCATCAGGAAGGCGGCCAGCAGGGCGAGAAGCGCGAGGATGATGCCGCGCCGCCAGATGCCGGGATCGCGGCGCAGGCGGTCCAGCAGGTCCCTGGCGCGGGATCGGGATGGGGACCGCTGCTCCTCGCCGTCCGTCGTCACCGACTGCGCCGTGTACTCCTGCGTCATGTCCGCCCTCACTGCATTGCCCGTGCACGCCCGCCCCTGACCCAGGGCCTGTTCCGTGCTTCCCCACGGCGTCCACGGGAAAGCTCGCAACAGACCCTAGGCGATGGACGGGCCCTTTCTCCGCCGTCCCCCGACGGCCGTACGAGGACGGTGACGAACGGGCCGCTCCGGCGGGTTCCGATCACGGACGAATGACCGGGGGTTGTGACAGAACGCTCATGTAGGAGGGCGGCGAAAACGGGCGGCCCCGGGGGCCCGAACGGATGTGACAGGTCTCACGGCCCGGGCGTTTCGCGCCCCGGGGACGGCTGCGGATGGGGGCCGACCCCCTGGAGCGCCACTCCGATGATCTGCTCGGCCAGGTCGTCGGGGAGCGGTGCGGTGGGCCGGTGGATGGTGCGCATCAGCATCGACCCGACGAGCAGGTCGTTGATGAGCTCCGGGTCCAGGTCGGCGCGGAGTTCCCCGGCCTCGATCCCCCGCCGGATCACGGCCAGCGTGGCGGCACGGCGGGGGGCCACGACCGTACGGTGGTACTCCTCCCAGAGTCTGGGGTGGCTCTTCATCTCCACGACGACGTTGTGCAGGATCACCGAGGAGCGCTGGGCGACCCCGCGCCGGCGCACCGACTCCAGCAGGGCCCGGAGGTCGTCCAGGGCGGAGGTGCCGGGCAGTTCCGGGTCCTGCGGCTCGAACTCCCTCAGGAGGTCGAGGAAGAGCGCTTCCTTGCCCGGCCAGCGGCGGTAGATGGTGGCCTTGCCGACGCCCGCCGTACGCGCGATGCGCTCGATGGAGAGGCCGCCCAGCGGAACGCCGTCCTCCAGCAGGGCCACGGCGGCTTCCAGGATCGCCCGCTCGACCGCCTCGCTGCGTGGCCTGCCGCGCCGGAGTTCCTTCTTGTCCCCGTCCCCGTCCCCGTGGTCCCGCTCCCGGTGGTCCCGCTCCCGCACCTGTGCCGCCTCTCCGCCGTGACACCGTTCGCCGTGACGCGGTGTCCGTACGTCGCGGTCGCGTCAGGTCGATTCTCGTACACGGCGCGGGCGCCCGGCCACGCCGCAGTGGTTCAGCGCGTGGCACCGGCGGGTTCGGCGGAGCCGGAGTCCGAGGTGTCACCCGTCACGCCGGTCTCACCCGTCCCGTTCCCCTTCCCCGCCGTACGCTCCACCGGGGGCCTGCCCGGCAGGAAGAGCGCGACGACGACGGCGCCGGCCAGCGCGACGGCCGCCGAGCCGAGGGCCGTGACATGCATGGCGTCCAGGAACGCGTCGTACGCCGAGCCGATCAGCGGCCGGCCCGCCGGGCCGAGCTTCTCCGCGACGGCGAGGGTGGCCTCGATGGACTCGGCCGCCGCGTCCCGGGCGGCGGCCGGTACCGCGCCGAGGTGCCCCTCGATCCCGCCCCGGTACGTCGCCGACAGCACCGAGCCGAGTACGGCGATGCCCAGGGCGCCGCCGACCTGGCGGAAGGTGTTGTTGATCGCCGACCCGGACCCGGCCTTCTCCCGGGGCAGCGCCTGCATGACGGCGACCGTGACCGGCGGCATGACGTGGGCCATTCCGCTGCCCTGGACGAAGAAGACCAGGCAGAGCACCCAGACCGGTGTGCCGGCGTCGAAGAGCGCGAACGCCGCGAGGCCGCCCGCGACCAGCACCAGACCGGCCGCGCAGACCAGCCGGGCGCCGAACCGGTCCACGACCAGCCGGGCCCGCGGCGCGAAGACCATCTGCGCGACGGCGAGCGGCAGGATCAGCAGCCCCGACTGGAGCGCGCTGTAGCCGCGCACGCTCTGGAGGTAGAAGGCCGAGAAGAACGTCACGCCCATGAGCGCGAAGAAGGCCAGCGCGATGGCGGCGACGGCCGCGGCGAACGCGGGCTTCCTGAAGTACGCGATGTCGATGGCCGGATGGCTGCTGCGCTTCTCGTGCAGGACGAAAACGGCGAGCACGGCGAGACCGCCCAGGAGCGAGGCGAGCACCGTGGCGTCGGTGAAGTCGGCGAGTTCGCCGCCGCGGATGATGCCGAACACCAGCAGGACCAGTCCCACGATGGAGAGCAGGACGCCCAGCGGGTCGACGCGCCCCGGCGCCGGGTCCTTGGACTCCGGTACGAGCAGGACCATCGCGATCAGCCCGACGACCGCGACGGGGACGTTGACGAGGAAGATCGAGCCCCACCAGAAGTGTTCGAGGAGCACTCCGCCGGTGATCGGGCCGATGGCGATGCCGAGGCCCACGCTGCCCGCCCAAATGCCTATGGCCTTGGGCTGCTCGTCGCGCTCGAAGACATTCATCAGGACGGCGAGAGTGGCGGGCATCACGAACGCGGCGCCGAAGCCCATCAGTGCGCGGTAGCCGATGAGTTCCGCGGGCGATCCGGAGAGCGCGGCGAGCGCGGAGCCGACGGCGAAGACGACGGTGCCGAAGAGCAGCACCTTCTTGCGGCCGATACGGTCGCCGAGCAGGCCGGAGGTGAACAGGAGTCCGGCGAAGACGAGCGTGTAGGAGTTGATCGCCCACTCCAGCTCGCTCTGGGTGGCGCCGAGGCCGGTGGGCGCGGGGGCGGCGATCGTCCTGACCGCCACGTTCAGGATCGAGTTGTCCAGTACGACGATGAGAAGACTGAACATCAGAACACCGAGGATGGCCCACCGGCGGCGGTGGACCTGCTCGGGAACACGGGGTGCGGGCATGCGAGGTGCGGCGCCTGGGGCGCCGGACGGTGTGGACATGTCGTACAGACTAAGCCCGTTTCGATACGAGACCGTCTCGTATTGGAAAGTCTTTACCGAGGTCCAGCCCGCGCGTGCCCGGCGCCGCGCGCCTCACTCCCGGGACGCCCGCCCCCGGGGCCCCACTTCCCGTGCGGGGCGCGGGATGCCACCATGGAGGCGGTCCGGGGACACCGTCAGGGTGCCTCGAGATGACGAAAGGGCCTTCGGCCATGACTTCTCAACCGGCGCTCTACGGCGGCAAGATCTCCCGCCGTATCACCGTCCACGACATCACCGCCGCCAAGGAGCGCGGTGAGAAGTGGCCCATGCTCACCGCCTACGACGCGATGACCGCCTCGGTCTTCGACGAGGCCGGCATCCCGGTGATGCTCGTCGGCGACTCGATGGGCAACTGCCACCTCGGGTACGAGACCACCGTGCCCGTCACCCTCGACGAGATGACGATGCTCTCGGCCGCCGTCGTACGGGGCACCAAGCGCGCCCTGATCGTCGGCGACCTCCCGTTCGGCTCGTACCAGGAAGGCCCCGTGCAGGCGCTGCGCAGCGCCACCCGGCTGGTGAAGGACGCGGGGGTGGGCGCGGTCAAGCTGGAGGGCGGCGAGCGCTCGCACGGCCAGATCGAGCTGCTGGTGCAGGCCGGCATCCCGGTGATGGGGCACATCGGGCTCACCCCGCAGTCCGTCAACACCCTGGGCTACCGGGTGCAGGGCCGCGGCGAGGAGGCCGCGCAGCAACTGCTGCGCGACGCGAAGGCCGTGCAGGACGCGGGCGCCTTCGCGGTCGTGCTGGAGCTGGTGCCGGCCGAGATCGCCGCCGAGGTCACGCGCGTCCTGCACATCCCGACGGTCGGGATCGGCGCCGGGGCACAGACGGACGCGCAGGTCCTCGTCTACACCGACATGGCCGGTCTGACCGGCGGCAGGATGCCGCGCTTCACGAAGCAGTACGCGAATCTGCGGCAGACGCTCGGCGACGCGGCGAAGGAGTTTGCCGAGGAGGTCATCGGAGGAACGTTCCCTCAGGAGGAACACACCTTCCACTAGAGCGCCGGCCGGACCGGCCGGACCGGCCCCGCCCACAAGCCACTGCCCGCACCACGACAGCCCGCCGATCTTCCCCCGTCGGCGGGCTGTCGACTGCCCGGCCCCGGGATGTCGGCCAGTTATCCACAGGCTGTCGGCGGCTTGTCGGCGGGTTGTCGGTGGCGCCTGTTCTGATGGGGGCCATGACGACATACGACAAGAACCCCGGCGGCGGCCGATCGGGCCACGCCGTCGAGGTGCGGGGGCTGGTCAAGCAGTACGGCGGACCGCAGGGCACCCGGGCCCTCGACGGCGTCGACCTCGATGTGCGCGAGGGCACCGTCCTCGGCGTGCTCGGGCCCAACGGCGCGGGCAAGACGACCCTGGTCCGCATCCTCTCCACCCTGGTCCAGCCGGACGCCGGCACGGCGATGGTCGCGGGGTACGACGTGCTGCGCCAGCCCCGCCAGCTGCGCCGCAGGATCGGCCTCACCGGCCAGTACGCCTCGGTCGACGAGAAGCTCTCCGGCTGGGAGAACCTGTACATGATCGGGCGGCTGCTCGATCTCTCCCGCGCGGACGCCCGGCGCCGCGCCGACGAACTGCTGGAGCGCTTCTCGCTCACGGAGGCGGCGAAGAAGGCCGCGATGCAGTACTCCGGCGGCATGCGGCGCCGGCTCGACCTCGCGGCGTCGATGATCGGCCGCCCCTCGGTGCTCTACCTCGACGAGCCGACGACGGGCCTCGACCCCCGTACCCGTAACGAGGTCTGGGACGAGGTGCGGCGGATGGTCGACGAGGGGGCCACCGTCCTGCTCACCACCCAGTACATGGAGGAGGCCGAACAGCTCGCCGACGAGCTGACGGTCATCGACCGCGGCCGGGTCATCGCCAACGGCGGCGTCGACGAGCTGAAGGCGAAGGTCGGCGGCCGGACGCTGCAGATCAGGCCGGCGGATCCGGCGGAGCTCCCCGCGATGGCGCGGGCGGTCACCGAGAGCGGCCTCGACGGTATCGCCGGCGCGCAGGCCGTGGCCGACGAGGGACTGCTGTACGTACCGATCCTGAGCGACGGTCAGCTGACCGCGGTCATCGGCCTGCTGGCCG
The DNA here is from genome assembly GCF_042752355.1 of Streptomyces sp. NPDC059255. NCBI lineage: Bacteria > Bacillati > Actinomycetota > Actinomycetes > Kitasatosporales > Streptomycetaceae > Streptomyces > Streptomyces sp. NPDC059255. Next base: position 122,597 of record NZ_JBHYZP010000016.1, on the reverse strand, counting down.
AGCGCGGCTTCGGCATCGCGCACATAGGGACCCATCTGCCCAGCCTCGACGAGGTGTTCCTGGCCATCACCGGCCAGAAGACCACCTCCGCGACCCCGTCCGACACCACGCCCGAGGAGGTCGCGGCATGAGCTCGACCAACACCGCCACCACACCGTCCACGCCCGGCGCCGACGCCGGCCCCCAGACCGGCGCGGGCACCGCGGCCGCGGAAAGCTCCACCCCGCCCGCCGCGGGCGCCGGCGGGCCCGGCTCGCGGGCGATTCCGGCCTCCGGCGCCGACGACGGCCGGATCGGGCTTCGCGCCAATCTGCGCCACATCGGCGCGCTGGTGCGCCGCAACGCCCTGCAGATCAAGCAGGACCCGGAGTCGATGTTCGACGTCCTGCTGATGCCGATCATCTTCACCCTGCTGTTCGTGTACGTCTTCGGCGGGTCCGTGGGCGCGAGCCTCGGCGGCAGCCGCGAGGACTACGTGAACTACGTGGTGCCGGGGCTGATGGCGATGATGGGCATGAACATCGCGATGGCCGTCGGCACCGGGGTGAACGACGACTTCCGCAAGGGGGTCATGGACCGGTTCCGCACGATGCCGATCGCCCGCTCCTCGGTGCTGATCGCGAAGATAGTCGTGGAGATCGGCCGGATGCTGGTCGCCATAGCGATCCTGCTCGGCATGGGCTTCCTGCTCGGCATGGAGATCAAGACGTCGGTGCTCGACCTGGGCGCCGCCATCGGTCTCTCCCTGGCGTTCGGCGCCTCGCTGATGTGGATCTTCATCCTGCTCGGACTCGCCATGAAGACGGCGCAGGCCGTCCAGGGGGTGGCCATGCTCGTGCTGATGCCGATGCAGTTCGGTTCGTCGATCTTCGCCCCGCCGTCGACCATGCCCGGCTGGCTCCAGGCGTTCACCGACTACAACCCGCTCTCCAACCTCGCCGACGCGGCGCGCAATCTGATCAACGGCGGTCCGGTCGCGCACTCCGTGTGGATGACGCTGGGGTGGGCGGCGGCGATCACCGTGGTGACGGCCCCGCTGGCGGTGGCCAAGTTCCGCAAGAAGTCGTGACGCCGGGCGCGCCGGGGGGTGAGGCACCGCGAACGGAACGGACCCGCGGCGACGGCGCGGATCAGACGAGGGCGACGGCTTCCTCCAGGGAGAGGCCGGCGCCCTCGGCCCGCGCGGCGTCGAACGCGGGACCGTCGAGGACGGCGCGCGTCGCCGCCTCGGCGGCGGCGGACATCTCCCGCTCCAGGGAGTTCGGGTGATGACGGGCGGGGAGCAGCGCCTCGTACGCGCCGAGCAGCCGGGCGGCGTCCCGGCCCCGGCCTCCTTCGGCGGCGGGGAGCCCGCCCAGCGCCCAGGCGGCCGTCAGCAGATGGACCGCGGGCATCTCCGGCGCGACCATCATCGACAGCGGGGACAGCGCCGACTCCAGGGCGGCCCGGCTGCCCACCAGCGACTCGGCGTACCGGCCGTCCGCGCAGTCCAGCCAGGCGAAGACGCTCTGCACCATGCCCTGGAACATGGCCAGGGTCTCGGAGCGGAACGTGTAGAGCAGTTGGTGCATCTGCTCCCTGGCCTCGTCGCGGCGTCCGGTGCGGCCCAGCCACAGGGCGAGGAAGAGGCGGGCGGCGGGCATCGCCTCGTGCACGGAGTCCGGCTCGTCGGCCATCACCTCGCGGAGGATGCGCTCGCCCTCGTCGCCCTGGCCCGTCTCGAACATCGTCCCGGCGAGGCGGGCGCGGAGCAGGGCGACCTGGCCGCGCGCGCCCAGCCACTCGGCGTGGCCGATGGCCGCCGCGTAGTCCGCCGCGGCCAGGGCGTGTTCGCCGTGTTTCTCCAGGGCCTCGCCCCGGGCGGAGAGCGCCTCGGCGGTACCCCAGCGGTCGCCGAGCCGCTCGTAGATCGCCAGGCTCCGGTCGGCGTCCCCGCGCGCGTCGCCCGCCCAGGCCGCGCGGTTGGCGAGCACGTTGGCCCGCATCTGGAGCGCGCTGGCCAGCTCCCACTCGTAACCGAACTCCTCGCAGGCGCGCACCGTCCCGTCCAGCATCAGGCGCAGGTCGTCGGCGTCCCCGGTGAGCATGATCGCGAAGAACCACAGGGTGGCGGGGAAGCGGCAGGTCTGCGGCAGCCCCGGCCGGTAGACGGTGGCCACCACACGGAGCCGGTCCTGCTGTTCCGGGGCCATCCAGGTACCCACGTTGTGGTCCTGGGTGGCCATCTCGACCAGCCACACCTGACGCCGCGCCTCCTGGAGCAGGTCGGGGCTCATGGGCGGCGGCGCGTCCGTACAGCGCGTCAGGATCGGCGGGGCGGGCTCCCCCGGCGGGACGAACGGGTCGGGGCCGAGTGCCGAGGCGGCCCTGGCCCACTGGCAGACGTCGGGGCGCAGGTCGAGCATCTGCCAGAACCAGCTGAGGGAGAGCACCAGACAGAGCGCCTCCTGCTCGTCACCGGCGGCCACGGCGCGGCGCAGCGCGGTGCGCAGGTTCTCGTACTCCTGCTGGAGGCGGCGTATGGCGGCCTGCTGGCCGGGGCCGCGCAGCGCGACGTCGGTGGTGCGGGCCAGCTCCCGGTAGTGGACGAGATGCCGTCGCTCGGTGGCGGCGCGCTCCCCTCCCTCGCCTGCGCCGGATCCCCCGGCCCCGGCGGACCGGTCGAGGCGTTCGGCGGTGTACTCCGCGACGGTCTCCAGCAGCCGGTAGCGCATGGTGCCGTCGCTCGCGGGGGTGGCGACGACGAGGGACTTGTCGATGAGGGAGCCCAGCAGCGCGGCGACGTCCCGGGCACCCACGACAGACCCGGCAGTGCCGGTGCCGGTGCCCGTGCCGGTGCCCGTTTCGGTGCCGCTGCCGGTTCCGGTTTCGGTGTCGTCGGCGCAGACGAACTCCGCGGCCGTGAGGTCGCAGCCGCCCGTGAAGACGGAGAGCCGCCGCAGCACGGCGCGTTCCGGGCCGTCCAGCAGCTCCCAGGACCAGTCCACGACGGCGCGCAGGGTCTGCTGGCGCGGCAGTACGGTCCGGCTCCCGCTCGTCAGCAGCCGGAAGCGGTCGTCGAGCCGGTCGGCGATCTGGCGCGGCGTCAGCAGCCGCAGCCGCGCCGCCGCCAGCTCGATCGCCAGCGGCAGCCCGTCCAGCCGGCGGCAGATCTCCGCCACCGCCCCCGGGTCGTCCGCCGGGTCGAACCCGGCCCGTACCGCGCGCCCGCGCTCCGCGAACAGCCGGTGCGCCGGGTCCGGCGGCAGCGGCTCCACCGGGCGCACCACCTCGCCCGGCACCCCCAGCGCCTCCCGGCTGGTCGCCAGGACGGTCAGCCCGGGGCAGTGCGCGAGAAGCTCGTCGGCGAGGACGGCCGCGGCGCCGATCACGTGCTCGCAGTTGTCGAGCAGGAGCAGCATGCGGCGGCGGGCGCAGTGCTCGGCGAGCCGCACGAGCGGTTCGCCGGCGTGCCGGTCGACGGCGCGCAGTTCCTCGGCCCCGGCCCCGCGCAGTACGGTCTCGCGCGCGCCGAGGGCGCTGAGTACGGCCTCGGGGACCGTCGCCGGATCGTTGACGGGAGCCAGCTCGGCCAGCCAGACACCGTCGGGCCAGTCCTCCGCCATCAGCTCGGCGGCCTCCTGCGAGAGCCGGGTCTTCCCGGCGCCGCCCGGCCCGAGCAGGGTGACGAGCCGGGCGCGGCCCAGGTCGCCGCGTATCGCCTCGATGTCGGCCTCGCGCCCGACGAAGCTGGTCAGCCGGGCGCGGAGGTTCCCGGGGCGCCCGGCCCCGTTCACCCGGGCACCGTCCGGCCGGTCACCGTTCAGCCGGACGCCGTTCACCGACGCCCCGGACAATCCGTTCACCGATGCCCCGGACGCGCCATTCACCGGCACCGCGGACGATCCGTTCATCGATGGCGCGGGCGCCGGAGTGCCTCCGCCGTGGCTACCCCGGGCGTCCCCGCCGCGCAGCAGCTCCTCGTGGAGGCCGCGCAGCTCCGGGCCCGGGTCCGCGCCCAGCCGCTCCGCGAGAGCGCGGCGCACCTCGCCGTAGGCGGCCAGCGCGGCCGCCGGGCGCCCCGCGTCCCGCAGGGCCCGGATCCGCAGCGCCTGAAGGGGTTCGTCGAGCGGGAACTCACCGCAGAGCGCGGCCAGCTCGGGCAGGGCCTCCGCCGCGCGGCCCAGCGCGAGCGCGGCGGCCGACCGGGCCCGGCGCGCCTCGGTGCGCCGGGTCTCCCAGCGGGCCGCCTCCGTCGCACGGTCGGGGAGGTCGGCCAGCGCGGGTCCCCGCCAGAGCGCGAGCGCGTCGTCGAGCAGCCGGGCCGCCCGGGCGGCGTCGCCCGCCTCCAGCGCCCGCGCGCCTTCGCGGGCGAGCGCGCCGAAGCGGTGGAGGTCCACGTCGTCCTCGTCGGCGCGGAGCCGGTAGCCGCCGTTCTCCGAGGCCACGGCGGAGGCGCCGAGGGCCCGGCGCAACCGCCCGACCAGGGCCTGGAGCGCGCCGACCGCGTCGGCGGGCGGCTCGCCGTCCCAGACCTCCGCGACGAGCGCGCCGACCGGGACGGTACGGCCGGGCCGCAGCGCCAGCACGGTCAGCAGCGCGCGCAGCCGGGCGCCGCCGAGGGCGGCGGGGGTGCCGTCGGCACGCAGGGCGAGGGTGGGACCGAGAACGCGGTAGCGCGGACGCATGGGCCCATTGTCCGGGACGGCGCTCAGCGGAACCGCCCCGCATCCACCGACCGGCTCGGGGGCAGGCGCACCAGCGAAGGGAGCCGCCGCCCCTCGTCGTACCGGATCGTCCTCTGCGCCATGGGTCCAGACTCCCCGGAACCGTGCCGGGAGGCGAGACGTTTTCCGCGTGTCGGACGTTCGGGAAAGGGCAGCGGTACGGTCGGGGAGATCTCCGGCCGCACGCCACACGCTCCCGCCCTGCCGCCCGACCCGCCGATCCCGTCCCCTGGGGAGCCCCGCCCATGTCCACCGTCACCTCCCGCAACAGCGACCGGCGTATCTCCCCCGTCTTCCTGGGCATCGTCGCCGTCACGGCGGTCTCCGGCTGGGCGGTGTGGACCGACTTCGCCGCGGACATCAGGATCGGCGTCTTCCTCTTCGTCACGGGCGCCTGGATCACCTCGCTCTGTCTGCACGAGTACGCGCACGCCCGCACCGCGCTGCACAGCGGCGACATCTCGATCGGCGCCAAGGGCTATCTGACGCTCAACCCGCTCAAGTACACGCACGCGCTGCTGAGCATCGTGCTGCCCGTGATCTTCGTGATCATGGGCGGGATCGGGCTGCCGGGCGGGGCGGTCTTCATCGAGCGGGGCCGTATCCGGGGCCGCTGGAAGCACAGCCTGATCTCGGCGGCCGGCCCGCTGACGAACGTGCTGTTCGCGATCGTCTGCACGGCGCCGTTCTGGCTGGACGCCCTGTCCGGCGTCCCCATGTCCTTCCGTTACGCGCTCGGCTTCCTCGCCCTTCTCCAGGTCACGGCGGCGCTGCTGAACTTCCTGCCGGTGCCGGGTCTGGACGGGTACGGGGTGATCGAGCCGTGGCTCTCCCACAAGATCCGCCGCCAGGTGGAGCCGTTCGCGCCGTTCGGACTGCTCGCCGTCTTCGTCGTGCTCTTCATCCCCGAGGTGAACGGCGCGTTCTTCGACGGCATCCACGCGCTGATGCGCGCCCTGGGCGTCTCGGAGCTGGAGACGTACTGCGGGCGCAACCTCTTCACCTTCTGGACGAGCCGGCAGGAGTACATCTGCGGAGCGTGACGCCCCAGGGGGCTCCAGGAGACTCCAGGAGGCGGAGCGTGCCGTACCGACGCGGCGCGTGCTGCTCTACGGCTGTGCCGCCCGCTCCGCCTTCGCCTTGCGGACGTAGTACCACGCCATGTTGGACGAGAGCCCCGCGAGCAGCACCCACACGACACCGAGCCAGCTGCCCTGGGCGAAGGAGACCACGGCCGCGGCCACGGTCAGGGCGCAGAGGGCGAGGGCGTAGAGAGCGAGGCGGGGCATGCGGGTCGGCTCCTGTCGGGGGTGGGTGTCCCGGGGTGGGTGTCGTACGACGGTCCCAGTCTCCCCCAGACCCGCCGGCCCGCGCACGGACGCCCCCGCGGACACCTGCGGACGCCCCCGGGCACCCGCTCCCCTACCCGCGGGTAGGGGCATGCCGGGACAGGAGTCGGAAGGAGACGGAAGGCAGACTTCCCGGTCGCGGGGGGCAGGAATGTCCGCCCTTGGGCTTCCTGACGGGAACCGGCTCCCCGGCTAACGTCAGCGCGTGAGCCTCTGGACTTCTCTTGAGCCCGCGTCCACCACGGTGGCCCCCGGCGACACGACCACGGTGCGGCTGAATGTGCGGAACACCGGCGATGTGGTCGACGAATTCAGCTTCGTGCCCGTCGGTGATGTTGCCCCGTACGTCACCGTCGAACCCTCCTCGATCCGGCTTTTTCCGGGGACCACGGGAACCCTTCAGCTCACGTTCGCGCCGCCGCGCACCCCGGACGCGACCGCCGGTCCGCATCCGTACGGGGTGCAGATCGTCCCGACGGAGCAGACCGACTCCACGACGGTGACCGAGGGCAACATCACGTTCACGCCCTTCACCGAGGTACGGACGGAACTGGTCCCGCCGACGGTCAGGGGGCGGTTCCGCGGCCGGCCCAAGCTGGCCATCGACAACCTCGGCAACACCAGCCTCACCGCCTCCCTCTCGGGCAGCGACAACGGCGACTCGCTCTCGTACGAGCTCACCCCCGCCAGCGTGCAGATCGAGCCGGGCCGCGCCGCGTTCGTGGACGCGAAGCTCAAGCCGCGGCAGATCATCTGGCTCGGCCAGAAGCAGGAGCGGCCGTACACCCTGGCGTTGCAGCGCTCGGGAACGACTCCGCTCGGCACGGACGGCACGTACGTGCAGCGGGGCTTCCTGCCGCTCTGGGTCGCCACCCTGCTGAGCATCCTCCTCGCGCTGGCGATCACCCTCGCGGTGCTCTGGTTCGCGTACCAGCCCGCGCTGCGCAGCCTCGCGAAGGAGATACCCCAGTCGGCCGCCGCCAGTTCGATACCCACGGCGGAGTCCCCCGCGCCGCCGAGCCTGCCCTCGGCCGAACCGCCCGCCCCGGCGCCCAGCGTGTCCGTGAGCAAGTCGGCGCCCGAGCCCGAGAAGGACGGCGACGGGGGCGCGGGCGGGGGCGGCGGCGAGAAGGAAGAGGCGCCGCCCGAGCCTCAGGAGAACACGGCGGCGGTCGCCGTGACCGCGCTGAACGAGCGGTCCCCGGGCCGGCACATCTGCTACCGGGCCTACGTGCGCAGCACCGGCTGGCAGGATCCGGTCTGCGACGGCCTCCCCTCAGGCACGGAAGGCCAGAGCCGGCCCATCGAGAGCATCAACATCGCGGTGTCCGGCACGAACGGGATGTCCGCCAACGGGTACATCGAGAAGACCGACTGGGAGCCCGCCTGGAAGGGCGCCGACAACCTGAAGGACCTGTACATCGGCGCCCCGGACAAGGGCGTGTTCATGCGCGGGCTGGCGATCAGCATCGGCGAGGGCAGCGTCTGCGTCACCACGCTGGTCGCCACGCAGGGGTGGCACGAGAAGGCGTGCACGGATCCCGGTGGGTACAAGTTCGGCGGCACTCTGAGCCCGGACCTGTCACTTGATGCCCTCAAACTGATCGTCTGACACCGTCTGTCGACCGCGGGCCGCCCGTCCGGCGGCCCGCGGCCGACGGACGCTAGACGTCCGTGACCCGCAGCCCCGCGTGCGCCTTGTACCGGCGGTTCACCGAGATCAGGTTGGCCACCAGCGACTCCACCTGGTGGGCGTTGCGCAACCGCCCCGCGAAGACCCCGCGCATGCCCGGGATACGGCCCGCCAGCGCCTGGACGAGATCGGTGTCCGCGCGCGCCTCGCCCAGCACCATCACGTCCGTCTCGATCCGCTCGACCTCCGGGTCCTGGAGGAGCACCGCGGAGAGGTGGTGGAAGGCGGCGGTCACCCGCGCGTCCGGCAGCAGGGCGGCGGCCTGTTCGGCGGCGCTGCCCTCCTCGGGCTTCAGGGCGTACGCGCCCTTCTTGTCGAAGCCGAGCGGGTTGACGCAGTCGACGACCAGCTTCCCCGCCAGTTCGCCGCGCAGCGACTCCAGCGTCTTGGCGTGCCCGTCCCACGGCACGGCGACGATGACGATGTCGCTGCGGCGGGCGCAGTCGGCGTTGTCCGCGCCCTCGACGCCGTTGCCCAGTTCGGCCGCCGCCGCCTCGGCGCGTTCGGCGGCCCGGGACCCGATGATCACTTTCTGTCCGGCCTTCGCCAGCCGGTAGGCGAGCCCCTTGCCCTGCGGTCCTGTGCCGCCCAGCACACCGACGACCAGCCCGGAGACATCGGGGAGGTCCCACGGGTCCTTGGCGGCGGGCTTGGCGGGCTCTTCCGGCCGGTTCGGGGAGGTTCCGGCACTGTCCGTTGAAGTCATGGTCGAACTCTACGGGGCGGTAACCGGACGCCGGTCGGCCCCGATCGGGTGAGAGCCGCCGGGACCGGCCACGCCCGGCGCCGTACTGCGGCAGGATGCGGGCCCATGGATGCCGTACGCGTCGCACTGCTGCGTGAAGTCCTCACCGGTACGGAGTGGCCGTCCGCGACCCGGCGGTTCGCGGGGACGCTGCGCTCCTCCGTCGTACCGCAGGGCGGCGGGCTGCTGCTGGTCGGGACCGAGGCGTACGAGCCGTGGCACCTCGCCGCGCATCTCGTGGACGAGGCGGCCTGGTCGGGCCAGCCGGAGCTGAACCCCACCCTCGTACGCCACCGGGTGCGCCCCGGCGACCCGGCGCATCTCGCCGTCGGGCTGGGCCGTCTGGAGGCGGCGGGCCGGGGCGAGACGCTGCTCGTCGTGGCGCCGGAACGGCCGGACGGCGGGCTGCTGGAGCGGGTGCACGACGCGCGACGCGCCGGGGCCACGGTGCTGTCGCTGGACGGCGGCGACGCGGACGTACGCGGGCTGGCGCACGACGCGCTGACGGTGGCCGCGGCGGACGCGGCGCACGGCGTGGACCTCGACTCCGTGCAGCATCTCGTGGCCGCGGCCACCGGTGAGAACAGCCTGCCCGCGCCGCGCGGCCGGCGCCGCTTCCGGGACCGGTTGTCACGCCTGGCCGACCAGTTGACCGCCCCGCCGCCCGCCCGCTGGTGACCGCGCCGCCATGAGCCCCCTCCCGTAACGCCGCCATGAGGCCGCTCCCGTAACCGGGTTGCCGTGGCACCTCCCTGCCACGCACCATGGCCTCTCGTGACCTCAGCCCCTCTCCGATCGATCCGCTCGATCCTGCCGGACCTCACGCCGCTGCGCTCCTCACGGGAGTTCCGGCTGCTCTGGGTGCAGGGTCTGGTGACGACCTTCGGCAGCTTCATGGCGATGATCGCCCTGCCGCTCCAGATCAAGGATCTCACCGGATCCCCGCTCGCCGTGGGCGCGATGGGCGCCGTGGAGCTGGTGCCGCTGATCGTCTTCGGGCTGTACGGCGGGGCTCTCGCCGACGCCGTCGACCGGCGCCGCGTCATCCTGTTCACCGAGGCCGGGCTCGGCGTGCTCGCCGCCGTCCTGCTGGTGAACGCCCTGCTGCCGGAGCCGCTGCTGTGGCCGCTCTACGTCGTGGCCGCCGGGGTCTCCGCACTCGCCGGGCTCCAGCGGCCCGCGCTGGACTCGCTGATGGCCCGGATCGTCCCGCACGACCAGCTCACCGCCGCCGCGGCGCTCAACGCGGCGCGCTGGCAGCTCGGCACGATCGCGGGCCCGTCGCTGGCGGGCGTGGTCGTCGCGTACGCCGGACACGCCACGGCGTACGGGATCACGATCCTGGGCTTCACCGCCTCCGTACTCCTGTGCGTGCGCCTGTCGCCCGCGCCCGCCGCGCACGACGCGGAACGCCCGTCGCTGCGCGGCATCGCGGAGGGCGCGCGCTACGCGTGGAGCCGGCCGGTGCTGCTGGGGACGTACGCGATCGACCTGGCCGCGATGTTCTTCGCCTTCCCGAACACGATCTTCCCGTTCCTCGCCGACGAACTGGACGCGCCCTGGTCGCTCGGGCTGATGTACGCGGCGGGCGCGATCGGCTCGGTGATACTCAGCCTGACCAGCGGCTGGACCTCACGGGTCCGACGCCACGGCCTCTTCGTGGTGTGCGGCGCGGCCGGGTGGGGCCTGGCGATGACGGCCGCCGGGTGGTTCTCGAACATCTGGCTGGTGCTGGCCTGCCTGGCCCTCGCGGGCATGGGCGACACGCTGAGCGGCCTGGGCCGCTCGACCATCTGGAACCAGACGATCCCGGACGAGCTGCGCGGCAGGCTCGCGGGCATCGAGGTGCTCTCGTACAGCATCGGCCCGCAGCTGGGCCAGGTGCGCGCGGGCGCGATGGCGGGCTGGACGGGCACCCGGCCGGCGATCTGGGGCGGCGGGGTGGCGTGCGTGGCGGCGGTGGGGCTGCTGACGGCGGTGCTGCCGAAGCTGGTGACGTACGACGCGGACACGGACGAGGACGCGCTGCGCCGCCGCGCCCAGAAGGAGGCGTCGACGGCGCGGGGCACGGGCGGCGCGGCTCCGGGGACGGCTCCCGGGGCGGCTCCGGACGCGGGCGCCGAGACGGCACCGGACGCGGCTGGCGGGACCGCCACGGAGACGGCGGCGCCCTGAGCGCGGCGGCGGGCGGAACTACCCTCCCGCGCGGGGGCCCTCCCCTGCGGCCCCGGCAGCCCCGTCAGCCCCGTCCGGGCCGCTCTTCGACGCGTCGTGCCAGCGCGGGTCCGTCTCCCACTCCAGGTTCCGTTCCCGCGCCGTCGCCATCGCGTGCTCCGCCTCCTGGCGGTTCGGGTACGGCCCGAAGCGGTCCTTGGCAGGGCACTCCGGCCCCTCCTCCACCTTCTGGTGCACCAGGCAGTAGTACCACTCGCCGGGCTTACCGACCGTGCGCCTCTTGAACAGGGCCATCATCGGCTCCTTCCTCTGGCTGGCCATTGGCCTCGGACCTCTGACGTCATGCTGCCCCACCTGGGCCGGTTGAGCCCTGCCATAGACTCGCCGGTATGTCTGGCCAGTCGCTGCTCGTACCAGGGGAGATCTCTCCCGCCCGTTCCGTCCCCGGAAAGATCCGGCGCCCCGAGTACGTCGGGAAGCCCGCTCCGACCCCGTACACCGGGCCGGAGGTGCAGTCCGCCGAGACGATCGAGCTGATGCGGATCGCCGGGCGGATCGCCGCGCAGGCCATGGAGGAGGCGGCGAAGTACATCGCGCCGGGGGTGACCACGGACGAGCTGGACCGGGTCGCGCACGAGTTCATGTGCGACCACGGGGCCTACCCCTCGACGCTCGGTTACCGGGGCTTCCCCAAGTCGCTCTGCACCTCGGTCAACGAGGTCATCTGCCACGGGATCCCGGACTCGACCGTGCTCCAGGACGGCGACATCGTCAACCTGGACGTCACCGCGTACATCAACGGGGTGCACGGCGACAACAACGCCACCTACCTCTGCGGCAACGTGGACGAGGAGTCGAAGCTCCTGGTGGACCGGACGCGCGAGGCGCTGGCCCGCGCGATCAAGGCGGTACGGCCGGGGCGCAGGATCAATGTGATCGGGCGGGTCATCGAGTCGTACGCCAAGCGGTTCGGCTACGGCGTGGTCCGGGACTTCACCGGGCACGGGATCAACTCGTCCTTCCACTCCGGCCTGATCATCCCGCACTACGACAGCCCGCACGCCACCACGCTGATCGAGCAGGGCATGACGTTCACGATCGAGCCGATGCTCACTCTCGGTACGTACGAGCACGACATGTGGGCCGACGGCTGGACCGTGGTGACGAAGGACCGGAAGCGGACCGCGCAGTTCGAGCACACGCTGGTGGTGACGGAGACGGGCGCGGAGATCCTCACGCTGCCCTGACACGCGGACACGTACGGTAACGAAATCCCGAGGTTGCCCTCCGGTGATCCCGGGGTAGCGTTTTTACCGACAGGACGTCGGGAACCCATTGACTTAGGTAAGCCTAAGTAAGAGTATCGGTGAGGGCGGTGCCTGCCGCCACCCCCGTTTCCCCCCTCGTCCCGTACGCCCGTCCCCTCGGTCTCCGGAGGCCCGCCTTGGACGCAACCGCCACCACCGCCGCGACCCCGTTCTCCACGCTGATCCGGGTCGCCTCGCACCAGCAGCACACGGAGGCGGAGACGTCGACCTTCATGAGCGACCTGCTCGGCGGACGGCTCGGGGTGGACGCCTTCACCCGCTACACGGAGCAGCTGTGGTTCGTGTACCGGGCGCTGGAGGGCGCCTCGGAGAGGCTGAGAGAGGACCCGGTCGCCGGGCCCTTCATACGGAACGAGCTGGCGCGCACCCCGGAGCTGGAGCGCGATCTGGCGCATCTGCGGGGCGCCGACTGGCGTACGGGCCTTGAGCCGCTGCCCGCGACGGCCGCGTACGCGGCGCGGGTGGAGGAGTGCGCGCGCGAGTGGCCCGGCGGTTTCGTGGCACACCACTACACGCGCTATCTGGGGGACCTCTCCGGCGGCCAGATCATCCGCGACAAGGCGGAGAAGACCTGGGGCTTCTCCCGCAAGGGCGACGGCGTGCGGTTCTACGTCTTCGAGGGCATCGCCAACCCGGCCGCGTTCAAGCGGGGGTACCGGGAGCTGCTGGACGCGGTCGCGGCGGACGACCTGGAGAAGCAGCGGATCATCGACGAGTGCAAGCGCGCCTTCGACTTCAACGGGGCGGTGTTCCGGGAGCTGGGCGCGGAGTTCCCGCTGAGCGCGTAGCCGTAGTCGTAGCCATGGGCATACGGGAACGGGCTCAGCGGATGTGTTCGGAGAGCAGCCGGACGCGCCCGCCGAGCTCGATGGTCCCGTCGGGGCCGGGGGCGGTGATGAGCTGGGAGCCCCGGCCCTGCGTGATGTTCAGCGCCCGGCCGAGCCGCGCCGTGAGCAGCAGCGCGGCGGCACCGGTCGCCTCGTCCTCGACGATGCCGTCGCCCCGGCGCGGAAAGGCCCGCGCCCTGACCCGCCCGGCGGCCTCGTCCTCCCAGGCCCAGGCGTACAGCCACCCCTCGCCGGGCGGCGGCGCGGGCAGCGCGTCGACCTCGGCGGCGGAGGCGTACTGCTCCAGGGTGCGCGGCGGCGCCCATTCGGGGCGCGCGGTGATCCAGGTGAACTCGCCGTCCTGGCGCACCCACACCTCCCCGGCGGGCGGGTTGACGGCCTCCAGGTCGAGCAGCCAGGCCGCGCCGACGAGCGGGTGCCCGGCGAACGGCAGCCGCAGTCCGGGGCTGTAGATGTCGACCACGCCCCGGTCGGGGTCGTCGACGAACACGGTCTCGCTGTAGCCGAGTTCGGCGGCGAGGGCCTGCCGGCCCGCCCGGTCGGGGTGGTGCCGCCCCTCGCGGACGACGCCGAGCAGGTTGCCGTGCCGGCCGTCGGCCCCGCAGAAGACGCTGAGCACGTCGATCTCAGCCACGGTCACGGTCGCAGCCGCATCAGTCGAAGTAGCAGTCACCCAGGCATTCAAACATCACCCGCCGCGTACGCACGCCATGACGGCGATGACGAGAATCCCGAGGACGGCGCTCAAGGTGACGGCGAGCGCTTCCAGCCACCTCAATGTTCCCCGCCCTCCGTCGTTCCCGTACGCGCGTGCCGCCCGGAGCGGCGCAACGGCCGGAAGGGCCACCACCACCGGCGCCGGGGCGCACCGCAGCGGCGCCGGGCGACGACCGTGGTGGGCTCGGCGGTGAGCGTGTACCGCCCCGAGTGATCGGCGGCGCCCACCACCAGCCGTTCCCCGGCGACGAGCCGCCGCAGCGCGGCCCCCCTCCTGCCGGTGGTCGTCGCACCAGTTCCGCAGGGCCGTGGGCACGTCCGGTACGTACGGGGCCACGGCGACCAGCACGCCCGCCCCCGGCGCGGAATCCGGCCGGGCAGCGGGCAACCAGGCGGCGTACGGATCGGGATCGAGCCCGTCGGCGACCCGATGGGCCTGCTCCCGCAGCCAGCTCAGAGCCCCCTCGGGCGTGTACATCCGCCGGGCGCCGAGCACGAACCGTACGACACCCCCGTCCACCGCCCCGGCCACGGGCCCCGACACCGGCCCCTCGGCGACGACGGTCACCACGTACACACGGGCCCCGCCCACCCCGGCGCCCACCTCATCCCCGCCCACAGCACGGCGCCCCGAACCGCCTGAGGTGCGGATGCGCGGCGATCTGCCGGTCGCACTCCTCGGCGGTCGCCTCCCCGATCCCGCGCCGGGCGTTCTCCCGCCGCTTCGCCCACCAGCCGCACACGTCGCAGCCGGCCACGGGCGGGACCTCCTGGTTAGGGGCCATCGGACACCTGTCTACTTGTCGCCAACGGTCTGTTGAGGAACCGGGCGGTGAATTACCGTGCGTACTCGTACAACTACGAGAATGCACCCGGAAATTGGCTCAATTGCCGCCGGCGGAAGGTAAGTCGTGGCCACGTTCCGGTAATTCGGCACCTTCGACGAGAGGGCAGTGCGATGCCACCCAGGCGGGTCATCACGGGACGGAGCCAGGAGCCGCGCAGGCGGTTCACGGAAGAACTCAGCCGGCTACGCGCCGAGAAGGGCGACAGCCTGCGTCAACTCGGCGACGTACTGGGCTGGGACTCGTCCCTGTTCGGCAAAATGGAAAGCGGCGACACCCTCGGCGGCCCGGAGGTCGCCCAGGCACTGGACCAGCACTACGGGACGCCGGGTCTGTTGCTGACGCTGTGGGAACTGGCGATGGCGGACCCCACTCAGTTCAAGGAGCGGTACCGGCGATACATGTTCCTGGAGTCGGAGGCGGTGAGCCTGTCGCATTACGCGGTGTGCGTCCTCCCTGGCCTGCTCCAGACGGAAGGGTACGCACGGGCGCTCCTCACTGCGGGCGGCATCACCGGCGCCGAGCTGACGAAACAGGTCCAAGCGCGCATAGGGCGTCGGGCGTTGCTGGAGGGCGATGACGCGCCACCGTTCCGCACCATGCTGTCCGAAACCGTGCTGCGCACCCCACTGGATGATGCTGACGAATGGCGGACCCAACTTGAGCATCTGCTGACCATGGGCGAGCGTCAGAGAGTCATGATCCAGGTTCTGCCACACACTGTCGGCCCTCACGCTCTGTCAAATACCGACACCATGTTCCTCCGGGGCACGGACGGCCGTACCGTGGCATGGGTGGAGACCGGATATTCGGGGGAACTCATCGAGGCGACGGGATCCGTCGAGAGGTTGCAGCTCAGGTACGATCTCGCCCGTGATCTGGCTCTCTCGCCGGCCGACTCACGGAAGTTCATCATGAGGATGTTGGAGGAAGTGTCGTGCGATCCAACGACCTGAGCGCTGTCCGGTGGCGCAAGAGCTCATACAGCAACCAGGACGGCGGCCAGTGCGTGGAAGCCGCTGCGGCCTGGCGGACGAGTTCGTACAGCAACGGCGACGGCGGTGCGTGCGTCGAAGCCGCCCTCAACCTCCCCGGCACCGTCCCTGTACGCGACTCCAAGCACCCCGAAGGCCCCGCCCTTCTCTTCCCGGCGGGGGCCTTCACCTCGTTCGTCGAGGCGCTGCGCTCGGACACGCTCCACGCCCACTGAACTTCCTCACGCCACGCCAGTGGGAGAGTGGGACCTATTCGATTCCGCTCTCCCGCGCTTCAGGAGGCACTGTGAAGTTCATGATCCGCCCGGCCTGTGCGGAGGACGCCGACGCAGTCAGTGACATCGTGCTCGCCCGGTCTGGCTGGTTGGAGGAGCGAGGACTGCCGAGTTGGCGTGCCGATGTGAAAAGCGTCAGCGTACAGACACAGAACCCCGATGGCGCCATGTACGTGCTGGAAGCGGATGGTCGACCGGTCGGGTGCACAACCTTGTTGGAGTCGACGCCTCCCATGGCCTGGACCGAAGAGGAACTGGCCGAACCGGCGTTCTACCTTTACACCACAATCACACACCCCGAGACCGCCTCATCGAAGCCGGGAACCCTCATCGCGCTATGGGCGGTCGACCGCGCCGCGAAATCGGGCAAGCTGTGGGTACGTCGCGGATGTCGTTCCACGGGGCTGGTGTCGTACTACCAGCGGCAGAAATTCACGCTGATCCACGAGATGCAGAAGACCCACGGCCCCATGTATCTGATGGGTCGTCGCGCTGAGCGCATCAAGGACCTGGAGGACCGCTTCAAGGGACTGGTCGCACCTTCCGCACCGTGACGGCCGAGGCCCCTAGACCAAACGGCTTACAAGTACGCCACAGTGGCCAGATGCAGATGGATGACCTCGATCAGTTGCGAGTGCCGCATTTCATCGTATTGGTCGTGATTCAACGCCTTCAACCCCGCACGCAGACCGTCCGGGTCAACGAGGCCTGCTTCGAAGAGGGCCGAACCGGAATTCAGCATGTCGCGCAGCAATCCCGCTCCATGCGTGATCAGAGCGTGCTGAACAACTTCGGCAAAGCTCTCGCGTTCCGTCGGCAAGGTCACGTCGCTACTCATCCCGAGAGAAGCCAGACGTCGACGCTGAAGTTGCTTGAGTTCACGCCAGTCCATCGGCAGGGCCTCGCCCAGCGCCACCATGTCGGGGTCGGCGAACGGATGCAGAGGCCAAAGGCCCGCCCGCAGCAGGACCGGCGCAGCGCTCTCCAAGGAGAGCAGCGTCATGCTGTTCACCGAAGCCGGTGGCGCGATTCCGTCGTCACCGAACTCGGCTAGCTCACCGACCCGTCGGCCGATCCAGAGCAGGGAGCCAGCGTCTTCCATCGACCCCGCCGCCCGGTGTGGATACTCCTCCTGGGTCAGCGCCACCATCTCGTCGCCACCCAGCCCGGTGACCACGGTGTGTGCGCCTGTGGCTGCGATCCGGTCCGTCAGGAGGACGAAAGGGTGGTGCAGCGGGTCCTCGTACGGGCTGATCGCCGCGCCGCTCACCCGCAGGCAAGCAGGGTGCAAGGGCAGGTCTGTCATGGCGTCGATCAACTCGTCCGCAGCTCCGAACGGCACTGCGGCTCGCATCTCCGCCCGACGCCGCATCTGTTGTTCCCTGCCGGACCCACCGATCAACAAGGCTGCGGTGCTGAGCCGTCCGGGGAAGCGTTCGGCGGCTCGTGTCGCGACGGTGCCCGAGTCAAAACCGCCCGTGAGATGGAAGAGAGTACGGTCCGGGTCCAGGGGACGCGCGTCCAAAGCATCGTCGAGCACCCGCATGAAGGCGCCCAGCACATCGGCTCCCGGCACAAGCTCCCGGGAACCGGTATGCAGAGCCGGCTCCGGATAGCGCACGAAGAGGTGGCCACCAAAGTAGGCCCTGGCCCGCTCTGTGAGCCGGTGAATCCCGGTGAACAGGGTGTCGGTGCTGTAACGCGGCCGGTACAACATGAGGCGTGCCGCCTCCTTGTGGTTGATGCCGTGCGCGTACGACCGAAGATCCCCCATATCCCAAGAGGCATGCAGGCTGACGGTGTCATGAGCGAGGTAGAGCGGGGTGGTGCGACAGGCCCCAGCCGTGACCTGCACCGGCTCGTCCGGGGCGGTCTCCACCAAGGCGTAGTCCCCCGGCCACTGCTCCGCCAACTCGCGGGCACGGTCGTACTCCCGGGTGGACACCTCGCGGACCAACGGCTCGCACCGAGACCGCCCCGCCACGCGTTCCCGCACCATCAACAGGGATCGCTCTCCATCCGTCACCGCCAGACACTCGACCATCGGATGCTCGTAGGGCGTGAATTCACTCCGATGGTCACCGGTCCGGTACCGATCACCCAGCCACTGCCACGTGATGTCCGCATACGGAGTGAGACGTAGTTTGAGCACGATCTCTCCAGCCATGGATCCGGAGACACCAGCACCCCAGGGAGTGGGGTATGCGGTTCTGGTCAGACTTTGGTCGTGTCGTAGGTGTGCCCACCGTCCGAAGAGCCTTGCTCCTTCTTGTATTCGTGGGTTTCGGCCGCACTCTGGACGCGCCGGACCGCCTTCGTGGCGAACAGGTCCTCGAAGATCCGACGCCGTCGCGGGGGAGGCGTGAAATCACGTGTCATGTGTATCGCCCTTCCGTGAACCAGAGCATTACCGATTGAGACAACGAGACTACCGAACGTAGCGAACCCTGGCCAGGTCGCCTCGTGGGACAGTCGTTTGACGGCTTGGCCATGGGCGCGGACGGGGCCGCCGGCACGCCCGTCTCCGAGGTGGACCGGGCGTATGTGGCGGCCGTCGAAGGCACCGCGCGGGGCCGGATCGTACGCCCGTGACCCGCGCCCGGTAAGGCAGTCAGCGTTCGCGGGAGTCGTAGGCGTCGTGGCTGCGTTCGATGTCGGGGTTGTGCTCGACGGCCCACTGGGCCAGTGTCACCGCGGGTTCGATCAGGGTGCTGCCCATCGGGGTGAGTTCGTACTCGACTCGCGGCGGCACCTCGGCGAAGACCGTGCGCCCGACGAGGCCGTCGCGTTCCAGACGCCGCAGGGTCAGCGTCAGCATCCGTTGCGAGATGCCGGGGATGCGGCGCAGCAGTTCGGTGAAGCGCATGCGTTCGCCGTGGAGGGTCGCGACCACGAGAAGGGTCCACTTGTCGCCGATGCGGTCGAGGATGCCCCGGACGGCACGGCCGCCGTCGCCTCGGATCAGGCAGGTCTTCTCGTACTGCGACATCGTGCTCCCGGTGTCACCAAGGCACAAGGTTGTGCCTTTTGTAAGCCCTTCGAGGGTGACCCATCATGGGCCTACCTACAAGCAGTAACTATTGGGGGTTTCACCGTGGTTGTCGCGTACTGGATCGTTGCCGTACTGCTGGGTCTCATGTATCTCTTCGCCGGCGGGCGGAAGATCACGCAGAGCCAGGAGCAGCTCGCGCCGATGATGGGCTGGGTCGACACCGTCCCGATGCCGGTCGTGCGGCTCATCGGGGCCGTGGAGATACTCGGTGCGGCCGGATTGATCCTGCCGCCGCTGACGGGCATCGCGCCGGTCCTCGCGATCGCGGCCGCGGCCGGCTTCGCGGTCCTGCAGATCCTGGCGGCGGCTCTTCACCTGTCGCGCGGCGAGGTCAAGGAGACCGGCCTGAACGTGCCGCTGATCCTCCTCGCCGTGGCCGCGGCGTGGCTGGCCACGGCGTTCTGAGCGGCCCATTGCGCGCGGGCGTCGGGCGGAGGACTGCCCTGCGCGACGTCTGCGCGAAGGTCTCCGATTCTTAAACGGACGCGGGCTCAAACTGTTTGGCGTGGTCGTTGGGCCACCCTTTACCGGCGAGCCAGTCCTTGAAGCCGGACTGATTGGGCTGATCGAGCCCTTCGATGAACAGGTACTTGCGGGGGATGTCGCCCTCGTGCGCCCACGCGCCGTTTTTCGACTTGCCGCCCAGCCCGGTGGGCTGGTCACCCTTCAAGGTGCCTTTCGAGAACAATCCGGGTTCGCTCAGATCCAGCATGCGGATTTTTACATTGACGACGCTGTCCTGTCCGACGCCCTCGACGATTCCCGTAACACCCTTGAGCCCCTTGACCGTGGCATCCCACATGAAGACATGCTCGTGGTGCCCCATCTTCTCGCTGCCCGCGGAGAGTTTGATTTCGAGGCTCGCGGCTGTCTTGAGGCCGTTCGTGTTGAGCGAGAGGCGTAGCTGGTCGAGGCCCACGTCCTGCTTGTCGATGGCGACATGGGTGTACTCCGGGGAGTGCTTGTCGCTGTCCGGGGCGCGCTGCACGCCGGCGCCGAAGGCGCGCTGCACGGGCGCGGATCGTCCATGGCCCGCACCGTGTGTCTGCCGCTGCAGAGCGAGCGAGAAGGCCGCGTTTCCCGCGCTCTGCTGAAGCGCCGTCACAGCACCCGGCGTGAGAGCGGCTCCTTGAGAAAGCGCCGCCGGACTGGGCGCGCTCGATGGGGTACGGGAAGCGGAGAGCTGCGGTTTCGTCCGGTCCGGAGCCTTGGCTGAATCGTGTGCATGCATGCGACGAAACCTTCTGGTATACGTAGGCGGCCTACGATACATGTGTAGACAGCGAGCGTGCTCGACGACAGGGACCGTAAGGGTACTGTTCGCTGCCCGTTGGGGCGTGACGTCGGAAGCAACGGCGCCGCCTGCCCCAACGTCAGGTTTCGTGCGCCAGTACGTGGTCACCGGCAACACCCCCTCCTCCCGCGGCAATCGCCACAGCCGGCCCCGCTCGCTGTCCTGCCGGCGGCTGCTGGTGATCATTCGGGCAGGGGGCGGTCCTGGACGACGTTCTTCATGACGATGGTGGACGTCAGGCGCTGGATGCCGGGCAGACGGGCGAACTGCTGGTCGTAGAGCCGCTGGTAGGCGGCCAGATCGGCGGTCGCGACGCGCAGAAGGTAGTCGGGTTCGCCGAAGAGGCGCTGGGCCTGGATGACCTGGGGGATGGCCGTCACGGCTTCTTCGAAGGAGGTGACGGTGCCGGGGTCCTCCCAGCGCAGGGTGGCGAAGACGAGGGCTTCGAAGTTCAGGCCGACGGTGGGCGGGTCGACCACGGCGCGGTAGCCGCGGATCGCGCCCTCGCGTTCGAGGTCGCGTACGCGGCGGTGGCAGGGCGAGACGCTGAGCCCTACGCGTCTGGCCAGCTCGGTGACGGTCAGGCGCCCGTCCACTTGCAGCTCGGTGAGAATTTTCCGGTCCAGGGCGTCCATGAGGGAGATTCTCCCTCACTTGAGGCGATCATGGAGTAAATACGCAAACACTTTCGGGCATATCCGGTCTAGCTTTCCCTTGAGATGTACGGAACGTGAGAGGGAATGTCGATGGATATGGCGACGGTGGCGGCTTTCCTGGCGGTGGACCTGCTGCTGGCCTTCACGCCCGGCGCCGACTGGGCCTACGCGATC
This sequence comes from Streptomyces sp. NPDC059255, assembly GCF_042752355.1. Classification (NCBI taxonomy): domain Bacteria; kingdom Bacillati; phylum Actinomycetota; class Actinomycetes; order Kitasatosporales; family Streptomycetaceae; genus Streptomyces; species Streptomyces sp. NPDC059255. The sequence continues at coordinate 101,745 of NZ_JBHYZP010000016.1, read as the reverse complement.
GCGGCGGGGCTGCGCGGGCGGTCGGTCGTTCCGGCGGTCGCCGGGCTGGTAGCGGGATACGCCGGGTACACGCTGCTCGCCGTCGCGGGGCTGGTGGTGGTCGTGGCCGGTTCACCGGCCGCGCTCACCGCGCTGACCGTCATCGGGGCCGGGTACCTGATATGGCTCGGCCTGGGGGTACTGAGACAGCCCGCCGCCGTGGCCACCGCCACGGAGCCCGTCGCCGGCCCGGCCTGGCGGATCGCGCTCAAGGGTGCCGGGATCAGCGGGCTGAACCCGAAGGCGCTGCTGCTGTACTTCTCGCTGTTCCCGCAGTTCATCGACGCCGGGGCCGGCTGGCCCGTCGCCGCGCAGACCGGGCTGCTGGGGGCGCTCCACATGGCCGCGTGCGCGGTGGTCTATCTTGCCGTCGGCGTGCTGGCCCGTACGGTGCTGAGGACCCGGCCCTCGACAGCCCGGGCCGTGACCCGGGTGTCCGGCGCCCTGATGATCGTCATCGGCGGGTTCCTGCTGGTGGAACGCCTCGCCGGGTGATGGACCCGCCCCAGCTTCCGGAGGAGAGTTCATGGCAGAGCGGATCCGGCCCGAAGAGGCCGACGGCGACATGGAGAAGCGGGTTCTGGCCAGCTTCGGGCGGCAGGGGCTGATGGCCCACCTCGGTGCCCACATCTCCCGCGTCGAGCCCGGGCGCGTACACATCGTGCTCCCCGGCCGCCCCGAAGTCACCCAGCATCACGGGTACTTCCACGCCGGCGCCACCGGCGCCATCGCGGACACGGCGGGCGGTTACGCGGCCTACACGCTGTTCCCCGAGGAGGCCGAGGTGCTCACCGTCGAATACAAGATCAACCTCCTCGCGCCGGCCGTCGGCGACCACATCGAGGCGGTCGGGACGGTCCTGAGGTCCGGCCGCACCCTGACCGTGTGCCAACTGGAGGTGTACGGCGTCCGGGACGGCGGCGAGCGGAAGGACGAGCGGAAGCTCGTCGCCAACGGGCAGCAGACCCTGATCCGGGTGGACAGGCCCGAGGGGTGAGGGTGCGGGCGCCCTGACCAGAGATCCGATGTGTCGGAGGGGGGAGCGGGTGCTTCGCTTGAGGATCGCACCTTATCCATTGACAGGTACAGGCCTGGACCGTAACTTTCCCGCAATACACCCGATGTATTGACGGTCTATCAGGCATGGAGGCACACGCATGACCTCACAGCCGAGAAAGGTCTTACCGACATCGCGCAGAGCCGTACTCGGCTCCGCGCTCACCGGCGCGGCCCTCGCCTCGCTGCCCTCGGTGGCCGGCGCCGAGGAGTCCGCCGGGGGCGCGGCGCCGGCGGCGGAGGCGGTCCGGGCGCAGCCGTGGAAGTTGAGCAACCGCATGTCCGGCAGCGGCGACTGGGCCGACTTCCTGCGCCGGCAGGACCTGGTCTGGAGCCGGCTGCCCGCCCTGTGGCACGAGGGGCCGTTCCTGGGCGACGGGCTGCTGGGCAGCATGGTCTACAAGGAGCCGGACGCCAACAAGATCCGCTTCACCGTCCAGCACGGCCGGGTGCAGGACCACCGGCCCGCGTTCGGCAGCGGCTGGGGCACCTGCCGGCTGCCGGTCGGGCATCTGACGCTCGACCCGGTCGGCACCATCACGGCCGTCGACTGGCGGCTGAGCCTGTGGAACGCGGAGCTCAGCGGTACGGTCACCACCTCGTCCGGCACGCTCACGCTCACCGCGTTCATCCACGACGAGATCCTCGTCGCCCGCGTGCGGGCGAGCGGCGGCGAGCGCGTCCGCTGGACGTTCCACCCCGAGGAGGCCATGAGCCCCCGGCAGATCCAGGAGGACCCGCCCGCCAACTACGTCGCCAACCCCGCCTGGTCCACCCGCACCACCGACGGCGTCAAGCAGGTGCTCCAGCCGCTCGTCGGCGGCGGCCAGACCGCGACGGCCTACCGGCAGACCGGTGACGTCCTCCTGCTCAGCGTCGGGCACAGCTTCCCGTCCAACGGCGAGGCCGCGACCGTCTCGCTCCGGAAGATCCAGCGGGCCGAGGCGTACGGCACCCTCCGCGACCGGAACACCCGCTGGTGGCACGACTTCTACCGCAAGAGCTTCGTCTCCTTCCCCGACGAGCGGCTCCAGAGCTTCTACTGGATCCAGCTCTACAAGGTCGCCTCCGCGACCCGGGCGAACGCCCCGGTGATGGCCACCTGCGGGCCGTGGCTGGAGCGCACCCCCTGGCCGGCCGTGTGGTGGAACCTCAACCTGCAGTTGGAGTACTGGCTCATCCACGGCTCCAACCACCTGGAGCTGGACTCGCTGAGCGCCACGCTCCGCCAGAACCAGGAGCAGCTCACCGCCAATGTGCCCGCCGCCTACCGCTCCGACAGCGCCGGGGTCGGCCGCAGTTCGGACATGTTCGCCAACCGGAGTGTCGGCACCCCGGGCAGCGGCGCCGAGGTCGGGGACCTGACCTGGGCACTGCACAACGTGTGGCTGAGCTACCGGCACACCATGGACGAGACGCTGCTGCGGGAGACGCTCTTCCCGCTGCTGCGCCGCGCCATCAACTACTACCTGCACTTCCTCGCGCCGGGCAGCGACGGCAAGCTCCATCTGCCCAGCACCCTCTCCCCCGAGTATCCGGTCGTCCCGCCGCAGGACACCAACTACGACCTCGCGCTGATCCGCTGGGGCTGCCAGACCCTCCTCGACGCCTCCGCGCACCTCGGCGTCGACGATCCGCTGAAGCCGCGGTGGCAGGAGGTGCTGGCGCGGCTCACGCCGTACCCGACCGACGAGAACGGCTTCATGATCGGGGCGGACACCCCGTACGCCCAGTCGCACCGGCATTACTCGCACCTGCTGATGGTGTACCCGCTCTACCTCGTCAACTGGGACCAGCCGGAGAACCGCGAGCTGATCGAGAAGTCGCTCGTCCACTGGCACGCGCTGACCGGCGCCCACCGCGGCTACAGCTACACCGGCGCCGCCTCGCTGTACGCGATGGCCGGGCGGGGCGACACCGCGCTCAGCTATCTGAAGCTGTTCTTCGACCCCACCACCCGGTACCCCTGCCGCGCCAACACCCATTACACCGAGGCCGGGCCGGTCATCGAGACGCCGCTGTCGGCCTCGCAGTCCGTGCACGACATGCTCTGCCAGAGCTGGGGCGGCACGGTCCGGGTCTTCCCCGCCGTCCCGAAGGACTGGAAGGACGTCACCCTGCACGATTTCCGGACGCAGGGTGCCTTCCTCGTCAGCGCGGTGCGCAAGGGGGGTGTCACCCGGTTCATCCGGGTCAAGAGCCTGGCGGGCGAGCCGCTCAAGCTCAAGCACGGTCTGACCGGCACACTCACGGTGCTGCTCGACGACGGCACACCGGCCAGAACGCAGGACCTGGGGAACGGCACGCTGGCCATCACCGTGCCCAAGGGCCGCGAGGTGCTGGTCCACTCCGGGGCACGGCCCGATCTGGTCATCGCGCCGGTCGGGATCTCGGAGCCGGGCGACGCCTGGGGGCTTCCGTAGTCGTCGTGAGTCGTCGTGAGTCGTCGTACGCGACATGTGCCGGCACATGTCGGGCCCCCGGGACGCGTCTTGTCCCGGGGGCCTGTCGTACAGGGCGTTGGGGGTGTTACGCGGGTCGCTCGGCCTGCGTTTCGCGGCGGCGCCTGGCCACGACGACCGCGCCCGCGCCGGCCGCCGCGATCGCGCCCGCCGCGCCGAGGAGCGTGCCCGCCGGGAACGCCGCGCCGGTGGAGGCGAGGGCGCCGCCCGTGCCGCCGGTGGTGCCGCCGACCGTGCCGCCGCCCGTTGTCGTACCGCTGCCGCCCGTCGTGCCGCCGGTGGTGCCGCCCGTCGTACCGCCCGTGGCGCCCGGGAGTTCGGCGTCGGCGTCGAGGGAGACCGCGAGCGTCAGCGGGTCGAGGGGCGTGCCCTCCGGATACATGCCGCCGAACGCCTTCGTGCCGTCGGCGGTGAGCGTCGCGGGGACGGCCTTGAGGGTGACGACGCCGTCCACAGCGGCGGGCAGGGTGGCCGGGACGTCGAGGGTGGCGAAGGTGAGGCCGGTGTACGAGGAGACCTCGTGCGTCTCGCGGTCCTTGGTGGAGACGTCCGCGACCAGCGTGCCCTTGCCGTCCTTCACCTTCACCTGGAGAGCGCTCAGGCGCAGGTCGAGGACGTACGTACCGTCGGACTCCCGGTGGCCGAGGAAGCGGACCGTACCACCGAGGGAGGCGTCGAGGCTCCCCGCCGCCGCGTCGAGGTCGCCGGTGGCCTTCGGGAAGCGGTAGGCGGTGGCGGCGGACCGGGTGGCGCCGTCGCCGAGTTCGACCTTGCCGGCCGCGATCGGGCCGGTGACGTACGAACGGAAGGAGTCCTTCACGCCCCAGTCGAGGTTGCCGTCGACGATCGCGCCGTCCTCGGCGGACGGGGCCGGCACCGAGGGCGAGGCCGTCGGGCCGGGGGTGGTGGACGCGGTGGGAGTGGGCCCCGGGGCCTGGGTGGTGGGCGTCCCGGAGGTGGGAGGCGGGGTCGGGGTGGGGGTGGGGGTGGGGGTGGGCGTTGGGGTCGGTGTGGGGGTGGGCGTGGGGGGCGGGGTCTCGGAGGGGGCCGTCTCGTAGCCGACGGAGAGGGTCGCCTTGTCCAGTTCGGTGCCCTCGGCGTACATCCCGTTGAAGGCCTTGGCGCCGTCGGCGGTCAGGGTGGCCGGGATGTCCTTGAAGACCATCGTGCCGTTCGCGTTCTCCGGGCGGATGCCCGTCAGGTCGACGGCGGCCAGCTCGATGTCGTTCTGGGTCGCGCCGTTGAGGGTGACGTCGGCCTCGATGGCGCCGCCCGTCCCGGAGGTGACCAGCTTGACGTCGGCGATCTTGATGTCGAAGCCGTGGGCGGCGGAGGAGAACCGGACGCCGCCCTCGAACTCCGTGGCCACGTCGTGCGTCGTGGAGTCGTACGTGCCCGTGCCGTTGACGAAGGTGAACGGGCCGTTGCCGGCGGCCTGGGTGGCGCCGTCCGACGGGGTGATGGTGCCGAGGGCGATGCCCGTCACGTATCTGCGGAAGGACTCCTTCAGGCCCCAGTCCAGGGTGCCGTCCTTCAGTACGAGGTTCGGGGCGGCGGCGGGCGCGACGCCGGGCGCCGCGGCGGGCGCGGCGTTCCGGGTGTCGGTCGCGAGTGCCGGGAGGGTGAGGACGGTCGCGCCGAGTGCGACCGCCGTCGCGATGGCGGCGGCGAGGGCTACGGGGCGGCGATTGGCTGCCATGGGCGGGGTACTCCTCGAAGGTATGAGGCGGGGGTGCACGTGTATGTGGAGGGGGAGGACGACGGCCGGTCGGGGACGGGCCGTCAGGAGGGGTCCGTGGGGGCGGCAGCGCCGTCCGCCGCCGTCCCGGTGTCCGCCGCCGCGCGGCGCCTGCGGACCACGAGGACAACGGCCCCGGCGGCCACGGCCGCCCCGGCGCCGATCGCCGCGTACGTCCCGGCGCCCACGGAGGACACCGATGAAACGGACGACTCGGTGTCGGTCCTGGTCGCGGTGGACTCCGTACCGGCCGGGGAGGGTGTGGGAGCGGGGGCCGTGGCATCGCTGCCCAGGTCCGGCAGCGCGGGGAGCTTCGCCTTCGCGTCGACGGTGACGGCGAGCGAGACGGGGTCCATCTCGGTGCCGGCCGGGTAGAGGGAGCCGAAGCTCTCGGCGCCCTGTGCGGTCAGTTTCGCGGGCGCCTCGGTGAGGGTGGCGAGGCCGTTCTCCGGCGTGAAGTCCCGGGCGGCGAAGGTGATGAACGGTACTGCTTTACGGGGCGGGCTGCCCTCGGCGGCGTCGATGACATCGGCGGAGAGCGTGCCCTTGCCGTCCTTCACCACGACCGCGACCTTGCCGAGCGTCAGGTCGAGCCGGGTGCCGGTGAAGCGGACGCTGCCCGCGAACTCCGCGTCGAGGGTGCCCTTCTCCGCGTCGTACGACCCCTTGCCCCCGGGGAAGCGGAAGAGCGCGCCGCCGTCCTGGGCGCCGTCGCCCAGCGTCCACCTCCCCCGGGCGATGGAGCCGGTGACGTACTCCCGGTACGTGCGGCGGACGCCCCAGTCGACGGCCGCGTCCTGGAAGGCGCCGGGGGACTTCCCGGCGGTCGCGCCGGCCGTCCCGCCGGTCGTCCCGCTGTCGGGACCGGTCTTCCCGTCGCCGTCCGGGGGCGTCGGGGTGTCCGGCGCCGCGGTCTTCTTCGCGGCGGCCACGTCCACGGAGAGACTGACCGGGTCGAGCGCCGTACCGGCCGTGTAGTACCCGGCGAAGGCCGTCGCGCCCCGCGTGGTGAGCGTCGCCGGGACGTTGCTGAGGGCGATCGGCGAGGAGCCGCCGCGCATGTCGATCCCGGAGAGGTCCAGGGAGGCGAACGGGACCTGGGAGGACGTGGTGACCTTGCCCGAGTCCTTCGCCCTGCTGACCATGTCGGCGTAGAGGGTGCCGCTGCCGCCGGAGATCCGCACCGTGGGGCGGGAGAGGGTGAGGTCGAGTTCGTACGAGCCGTCGGGCTTCTGGTGGCCGACGAAGCGGACACCGCCGGAGAACGCGGAGCGGAAGGCGCCGCCGTCCGGATCGTACGACCCGGTCGCCGAGTGGAAGCGGAACCGGCTGCCCACGGTGGCCGCTCCCCCGGTGAGCCCCCAACTGCCCTGGGCGATGGGCCCGGTGACATAGGTGAGGAAGGAGGATTTGATGCCCCAGTCCAGTCTGCCGCCCTGCACCGTACGGTCCGCCGCGTGCGCCCCGGTGGCCGGGAGCAGAGCCACCGGCAGCGCCATGAGGAGCACGACGAGCAACGCGGCGAGCCGTGCGACGGGTCTGAAGGACGGCATGGGATCACTCCCGCATCTGGACTCTGGACGTGAAAACAGCACCGGGCCTGGCAACCTAGGTAAGGCTAACCTAAGCTACTTTCACTCTGTGCCGGAACCCTTCCGCCACAGAAGCCTCGAAGAAGGACGGTGCGCCCGGTGCGCAGATCACGCCTCGCGGGTGCGCTCGTCACCGCACTCGCCCTCGCTCTCGCCGCCACCGGCTGCGGCGGAAACGGCATGAGCGGTACGGGAGATGCGGGAGGTGCAGGGGGCAGTAGCGGTACGGAGCGGCGCGCCGGTGCCCAAGCGGCGGACGCGGCGGACCGGGTGGAGCCTCTGGCGGCGACGCCGGAGCCCCGGCTGCCCGTCACCGTCGACTCGGCGGACGGCAGGAAGGTCACCGTCACCTCCACCGACCGGATCGTGCCGCTGACCGGATCGCTGAGCGAGATCGTCTTCACGCTCGGCCTCGGCAAGCGCGTCGTGGCCCGCGACATCACCGCCACCTTCGAACAGGCCGCGAAACTCCCCGTGGTGACGCGGGCCCACGACGTCTCCGCGGAGGGCGTGCTCTCGCTCCGCCCGACCCTCGTCCTCGCCGACACCACGACCGGGCCCGCCGAGGCCATCGGCCAGATCCGGGCGGCGGGCATTCCGCTCCTCGTCGTCGCGCCGGCCAAGAGCCTCGGCGATGTCGGCCGGCGGATCGACGCGGTGGCCGGGGCGCTGGGGGCCACGGCGGCGGGCACGGAGCTGAAGGAGCGTACGGAGCGGCGGATCGCCGCCGTGCGGAAGGACATTCCGGCGCGCGAGGGCGGGCGCGAGCCGCGCGTCGCCTTCCTCTATCTGCGCGGCTCGGCCTCCGTCTATCTGCTCGGCGGCGCGGACTCCGGGGCGAGTTCCCTGCTGGAGGCGGCCGGCGCGGTCGACGCGGGCAAGGAGTCGGGGCTCACGAAGGACTTCACCCCGATCACCAGCGAGGCCCTGGCGAAGGCCGCGCCCGACGCGATCCTGGTGATGACCAAGGGCCTCGCCTCGGTGGACGGGGTCGACGGCCTGGTGAAGATCCCGGGCGTCGCGGAGACACCCGCCGGGATGGACCGCCGGGTCATCTCCGTCGAGGACGGAGTCCTGCTGAACTACGGGCCGCGGACGGACGAGGTGCTGAAGTCGATCGTCGAGCAGCTCTACGCGGACGAGAAGTGACGGGACGGCACGGGAAGTGACGACCAGTCCCACGGCACGGGCCCCGAAGGCGCCGGGTTCTCCGCCCGATGCTCCGCCGGACGGGCCCGGCAGCGGCGCGCCCGACGCGCGGCGGCGGCCCGGTGCCACCGCCCTTCTCACCGCCGGGCTCGTCGGCGGGCTCGTCGTCCTGTGCCTGCTCTCCGCCGGGATCGGCGCGTACCACATCCCCCTCGGAGACGTCCTCGCCTCCCTCCAGCACCGGGCGGGGCTCGGCGGCGCGCCGCTCGACCGGGTCGGGGAGAGCGTCCTGTGGAACGTACGGCTCCCCCGCGTCGTCCTCGCGCTGCTCGTCGGCGCCTCGCTCGGCTGCGCGGGCGCGCTGATGCAGGGGGTGTTCGGCAATCCGCTCGCCGAGCCGGGCGTCATCGGGATCTCCTCGGGCGCGGCGGTCGGCGCGGTCGCCTCGATCGCGCTGGGGCTGAGCTTTCTCGGCAACTGGACGGTGACGGTCTGCGCGTTCGTCGCCGGTCTCGCGACGGTGCTGCTGGTGTACGCGCTCTCCCGCTCGGGCGGCCGTACGGAGGTGGTCACGCTCATCCTCACCGGCATCGCGGTCAACGCGTTCGCCGGGGCGCTGATCGGGCTGTTCATCTTCTTCGCGGACAGCGCGCAGATCACCCAGATCACCTTCTGGCAGCTCGGTTCGCTGGCCCAGGCGACCTGGCCGAAGGTGCTCGCGGTGCTGCCCTGCGCGCTGGCCGGGCTGGCGATCGCGCCGTTCTCGGCGCGGAAGCTGGATCTGCTGGCGCTCGGCGAACGGCCCGCCCGTCACCTGGGCGTGGACGTCGAGAGGCTGCGGATCCTGCTGGTGCTCGTCGTCGCGCTGCTCACCGCGGCGGCGGTCGCGGTGGCCGGGATCATCACGTTCGTGGGGCTGCTGGTCCCGCATCTGCTGCGGATGGCGGGCGGGCCCGGCCACCGCTTCCTGGTCCCGGGCAGCGCGCTCGGCGGCGCGCTGGTCCTGCTCGCCGGCGATCTGGCGGCCCGTACGGTGGCGGCCCCCGCCGAGCTGCCGCTGGGGGTGCTGACCGCGCTCTTCGGCAGTCCGTTCTTCTTCTGGCTGCTGCGCAGGACCCGTCGCAGGCAAGGTGGTTGGGCATGAGTCTGCGTACAGCCGTCGGGAGCCTGTTCGCCGCGCGGGGGTTCGCCGCGCGGGGGCGTGTGCTGCCCTCCCCCGCCGCCCCCGGCTCCCCCGTCGCCGAGGTCTCCGGGCTCCATCTCCGGCTCGGGCAGCGGGACGTGCTCTCCGGGATCGAACTGGTCGCGCGGGCCGGTGAGGTCGTCGCGCTCGTCGGGCCCAACGGGGCCGGCAAGTCCACGCTGCTCGCCGCGCTCGCCGCCGATCTGCCGACCGGCCGGGGCACCGTACGGATCGACGGGCGCGACGTACGGGAGTGGTCGGCGGCCGAACTGGCCCTGCGCCGCTCCGTGCTGCCGCAGGCGGCCACGCTCTCGTTCCCCTTCCCGGTCGCCGATGTCGTACGGATGGGCCGGGCGCCGTGGGCCGGGACCGCCCGGGAGGACGAGGACGACGAGGTCGTCGCCGCGGCGATGGCGGCCACCGAGGTCGCCGGCTTCGCCGCCCGCCCCTTCTCCGCGCTCTCCGGCGGCGAGCGCGCCCGGGTCGCGCTCGCCCGGGTCCTCGCCCAGCGGGCGCCGCTGCTCCTGCTCGACGAGCCGACCGCCGCGCTCGATCTGCGCCACCAGGAACTCGTCCTGCGGCTCTGCCGGGAGCGGGCCGCGGCGGGCGACGCCGTCGTGGTGGTCCTGCACGACCTGGGGCTGGCGGCGGCCCACGCGGACCGTACGGCCGTACTGCACGACGGCCGGATCGCGGTGGAGGGCCCGCCGGGCGAGGTCTTCCACGACGAACTGCTGAGCCGGGTCTACCGGCAGCCCGTGGAGGTCCTGCCGCACCCGCGGACCGGCGTTCCGCTGATCGTTCCCAGGCGTCCGGCCTGACCCACCGGTGGGCGGGCCGATGAGCGGAAAGCGCCTTCTTGACCCCGGCTTTGCCCCGTCATGACGTACCCCTGGCCCCCCTGTGACCTGGCCGTATCCGGGCGGCCCCCGGATGCGTGAGTGAGAGCTGAATCACTCGACGGAGGGGTGGCAGTCAGGTAAGCCTAAGTTAAGTTGAGCCCGCCGCATCTGGCGTCATGTCCGTATTCCCGCCCAATGTTCCCGCCCGCGTTCCCGCCCGTGTTCCGGCCCTTCCATCGTGGAGCCCCGTATGCGACCTGCCCGTCTCTCCCTCGTCACCGCCACCGCCGCCGTGGTGGCCCTGACCGCCGTCACCGGGTGCGCCGAGAAGAGCGACTCCCAGGGCGGCGCGGACGCCGTCCGGGTCACCGCGAAGGACGACGCCTGCGAGGTCTCGAAGACGGAGTTCCCCGCCGGTCACCTCGAACTGGCCGTCGAGAACCAGGGGTCCAAGGTCACCGAGGTCTATCTCCTCTTCCCCGACGACCGGATCGTCACCGAGCGCGAGAACATCGGCCCCGGCACGAAGGCGAAGATCACCGCCGAGGTGAAGTCCGGTGCGTACGAGATCGCCTGCAAGCCCGGCATGAAGGGCGACGGCATCCGGCAGAAGGTCACCGTGACCGGCGGGGCGCCCGCCGAGCGCAGCCCGGAGATGGACGCCGCGGTCGCCGCGTACCGCACCTACGTCCAGGCGCAGGCCGACGAGACGCTGCCGAAGGTGAAGGTCTTCACCGACGCCGTGCGCGCCGGTGACCTGGCGGCCGCGAAGAAGGCGTACGCGCCCTCGCGCATCGGCTGGGAGCGTACGGAGCCGGTGGCCGAGTCCTTCGGCGACATCGACCCGAAGGTGGACGTGCGCGCCGACGGCCTGGAGCCGGGCCAGAAGTGGACGGGCTGGCACCGGCTGGAGAAGGAGCTGTGGCAGGACAAGAAGCTCGGCCCGGACGCGAAGGCCCTCGCCGACGGCCTCGACAAGGACCTGCTGGACTGGCAGAAGCGCGTGGGCCGGGCCGAGATCACCCCGACGTCGATGGCCAACGGCGCCAAGGAACTCCTCGACGAGGTCGCCGCCGGCAAGGTCACCGGCGAGGAGGAGCGGTACAGCCACACCGACCTGGTGGACTTCAAGGCCAACGTCGAGGGCGCGGAGCGCTCGTACGAGCTGCTGAAGCCGGTGGCGTCGAAGAACGACCCGGCGCTGGTCACCGAGTTGGACAAGCGGTTCGCCGCGCTCGGCACGCTGCTGGACAAGTACCGGGACGGCGCGGACCCGTACACCTTCACGTCGTACGAGAAGGTCGGCACGGCGGAGCGCAAGGAGCTGTCGGACGGCGTCAACGCGCTGGCCGAGCCGCTCTCGAAGCTGGCCGCCGCCGTGGTGAAGAAGTAAGGAAGCGCGCGCGATGTCCGGCACCGGAGAGACGAACACGGCTCATGGCAAAGCCGAGAACGAAGCGAAGAGCGATGCCGCGCCCGTCCCCTCGCGGCGGGCCCTGCTCGGCTGGGGCGGTGCCGGGCTCGCGCTCGGGGCCGCCGCGGCCGGGGGCGCCGTCGCGGCGGTACGGGGCGGGGAGAGCGCCGGGCCCGCCGCGGACGGCGGCGCGGCGGTGCCCTTCCACGGCGCGCACCAGGCGGGCATCGCCACGCCCGTCCAGGACCGGCTGCACTTCGCGGCGTTCGACGTGACGACGGACGACCGCGCGGAGCTGGTCCAGCTGCTGAAGGACTGGACGCGGGCCGCCGAGCGGATGACGGCGGGACACCCGGTCGGCGACGGCGCGTACGGCGGTCTCGCCGAGGCGCCGCCGGACGACACGGGCGAGGCGCTGGGCCTGCGGCCGTCCCGGCTCACCCTGACCGTCGGCTTCGGCCCCGGGCTCTTCCAGCACGGCACGGGGCGCACGGACCGGTTCGGGCTGGCGGCGCGCCGGCCGGCCGCGCTGGTCGACCTGCCGCACTTCCCCGGCGACAACCTCGACCCGGCGCGCGGCGGCGGTGATCTCTGCGTCCAGGCGTGCGCGGACGATCCGCAGGTCGCGGTGCACGCGATCCGCAATCTGGCCAGGATCGGCTTCGGGAAGGTCGCGGTGCGCTGGTCGCAGCTCGGCTTCGGCAAGACGTCGTCGACGACCCCGGGCGCGCAGACACCCCGTAACCTCTTCGGCTTCAAGGACGGCACCAGCAACATCGCGGTCACCGAGACCGCCGCGCTGGACACGTACGTCTGGGCGGGCGGCGGGAAGGGCGATGCCGGCTGGATCACGGGCGGCTCGTATCTCGTCGCCCGCCGGATCTCGATGCGGATCGAGAGCTGGGACCGTACGCCGCTCCAGGAGCAGGAGGACGTCTTCGGCCGGGACAAGGGCGAGGGCGCGGCGGTCGGCAAGGCGCGCGAGCACGACAAGCCCAACCTGGCGGCGATGCTGCCGACCTCGCACGTGCGGCTGGCCCACCCGGACGCGCACCACGGGGTGCGGATGCTGCGCCGCGGCTACTCCTTCACGGACGGTACGGACGGGCTCGGCCGGCTCGACGCGGGGCTGTTCTTCCTGGCGTACCAGCGGGACGTGCGGGACGCGTTCATCCCCGTACAGCGGTCACTGGCGCGCTCCGACGCGCTCAACGAGTACATCCAGCACGTGGGTTCAGCGGTCTTCGCGATCCCGCCGGGCGTCCGGGACACGGGCGACTGGTGGGGCCGGGCGCTGTTCACCTGACCCACCGAACGAAGGAGTTCCGACGTGTTCGGAAACTATCTGATCGGCCTGCGCGAGGGGCTGGAGGCCAGCCTCGTCGTCTGCATCCTGATCGCGTATCTGGTGAAGACGGAGCGGCGCGACGCGCTGCGGCCCATCTGGATCGGCATCGGCGTCGCCGTCGTCCTCGCGCTGAGCTTCGGCTTCGGGCTCGAATTCGGCTCGCAGGAGCTGACGTTCGAGGCGCAGGAGGCGCTCGGCGGCTCGCTGTCGGTCGTCGCGGTGGGGCTGGTGACCTGGATGGTCTTCTGGATGCGGCGCACCGCGCGGCATCTGCGGGCCGAGCTGGGCGCCAAGCTGGACGCGGCGCTGCGGATGGGGACGGGCGCGCTGGTCGCGACGGCGTTCCTGGCGGTGGGCCGGGAGGGGCTGGAGACGGCGCTGTTCGTGTGGGCGTCGGTGCGCGCCTCGTCCGACGGTACGCACGCGCCGCTGATCGGCGTGCTGCTGGGGATCGCCAGCGCGGTCGTCCTCGGGTGGCTGTTCTACCGGGGTGCGCTGCGGATCGATCTGGCCCGGTTCTTCACGTGGACCGGCGGGATGCTGGTGGTCGTGGCGGCGGGGGTGCTCGCGTACGGCGTCCACGACCTCCAGGAGGCACGCTTCCTGGGCGGGCTGTCGGACAAGGCGTTCGACATCAGTGCGACGATCCCGCCGGACAGCTGGTACGGCACGCTCCTGAAGGGTGTTCTCAACTTCCAGCCGGACCCCACGGTGCTTCAGGTAACCGTCTGGTTCCTGTATCTGGTCCCGACGCTCGCACTGTTCCTGGCCCCGGTAGGGTGGCGATCCGTTCGTACGGGTCCGGGTAGCACGGGTAGCAGGGGTCAAGGAGCAGTGGCGGCCGATGAGCAGGCTGGGAAGGCCGATGCGGGGGACGGGTCGGGCAGCGCGTCGGGCGACGGGCCGGGCGGTGACGGCGCTCGCGGGGGTGACGGTGCTGTCGCTGACGGCGAGCGGCTGCGTGACGGTGCACGGGGAGCTGGCGGTCCTGCCGTCGGCGGACCGGAGTGAGGCCGCGCAGGCCCTGAAGGACTTCACCGACGCGTACAACGCGGCGGACAAGGCGTACGATCCGGCGCTCGACGCGGACCGGGTGACCGGTGCGCTCGGCGCGATCAACCAGGCCGGTCTGAAGTCGCGTTCCCTCACGTCCCCGAACGGGAACGCCGCGCACCAGCCGCTGGAGCTGACGGACGCGAAGTTCACGATCCCGAAGAAGGCCGGCTGGCCGCGGTGGTTCGTGGCGGACACCGACAGCAACCGGGACAAGGACAACGACGCCGCGCAGGACACCCGTTGGGTGCTGGTCTTCCTGCGCAACGGGCCCGGCGAGAAGTGGGCGGTCCCGTATCTGACGATCCTCGCGGCGGACGCCGTCCCGGAGTTCAGGACGGACGGCGAGGGCCTGGGCGAGCCGGTGGAGCCGGGCAGCAAGGCACTGGCGGTGGCGCCGAAGGATCTGAGCGCGGAGTACGCCTCGTATCTGGAGGACGGCGAGCCCGGCGGCTTCGCGGACGGGCCGCACACCAGCGAGTGGCGCAAGACCCGCAAGGAGAAGGCGCGGCTGCCGGGTCTGACCACGCAGTACATCGACCAGGCGGCGAGCAGCGGCGACTTCGAACCGCTGGGGCTCGCGACGGAGGACGGCGGCGCGCTGGTCTTCTTCGCCACCCGCTACTTCGAGCGGCTGACGGGCGCGAAGGGTGTGAAGCCGCAGGTGAGCGCGGATGTGAAGGCGCTGACGACGGGCGAGGTGACGAACACGCTCACGAAGGAGTGGATCTCCAGCCAGGCCGTCCTGGTCCCTGCGACGGACGCGGGCGACCCGAAGGTGACGGTGGCGGGGCGGCTCCAGGGCGTCATCGCGGCGAAGGGCTCGTAGCCGCCGCGCGGTGCGTGCCGGGCGGCGCGGTGCATGCCGGGGGCGGCGTGGGGCGGGGCGGGTGACCGTAACGGCAGGCCGCGCGCAGGGCGGGTGACCGCGGGCGGCACGGGTGATCGCGGGCCGCGCGCGGGGCGTGCCGGGGGCGGCGCGGGGCGGGTGACCGCGCACGCCTGGCCCGCGTCCACGACCCGCGACCGCGTCCGTCGAGCGGGGGCCTCTTCAGCGTCCCAGGGGCCAGGCCACCGCGTGCGGGTCCAGCTCGCCGTTCTCGCCCGCGTACCGCGCGCACGCGTCGGTCAGCGTCTCCAGGAGGGTCAGCGGGTCGGGCAGCGGGTACTCGGGGCCGCGCAGCCAGTGGACGGTCAGCTCGCCGGGGAGCCGCGCCGGGGGTACGAGGACGTAGCTGCCCCGGCAGTGCCAGCGCAGCCCGGGGTGCTCGTCCATCGTCTCGGGGTGGCAGTCCAGCTCACAGGGCCACCACTCGTCCTCGTCCTCGGGGGTGCCGCGGGTCGCGGTGAAGAAGAGCATGCGGTCGCCGCCGGAATCGGCGACGGGGCCGACGTCGATGCCCTGAGCCAGCAGGCGTTCCAGGGCGCGGCTGCCCGCTTCGAGGGGGACGTCGAGGACGTCGTGGACCATGCCCGTCGCGGTGATGAAATTGGCCTCGGGCTGGTTGCGCGCCCAGCGCTCGACCTGGGCCCGGTCCGTCGTGGACTGGGTCTGCCAGGCGAAGGAGACGGGGTGTCTGGCCGGGGTGGGACAGCCGATGCGCTCGCAGGAACATCGGTATCCGACGGGGTGGGCGGCGGGCGCGACGGGCATTCCCGCTTCGGCCACGGCGAGCAGCAGCGCCTCACGGCCCGGCGCGCTCTCCTGGAGCGCCGAATCGCCGGTGCTCTTCCTCGGCCGTCGGCGCAGCCACTGGGGAATCCTGCTCTCCGTGCCGCGGTAGCGGCCGAAATCGTCGCCCATCTATCCCCTCACACTCATGCTCGTCCCTGCGGACTCTTCCCATGGTCGCACCATCCTGCGCCTCGGGGCGCCGCGCTTCCCGGCGGGGGGAGGAGGGATCATCCCTCGCCATGCGGAGGATTGCGGCTTATGTGGCGATATTCGGGGCGGATCGGCGGTTCCGGGGGCCTTTCCCGGGCCGGTGGTCTTCACCACACCCGCCCCACATGCCTCCCCGCATGCCTCCACGCGCCCCCGCGCGCCCCCGTGGCCACCCGCGGTTTCTCAGGTCCGGGGGGCCAGCCCGTGGAGCGCGTACTCGACGACCGCGTCCGCGTACGCGTGCGTCAGCGGGAGGGTCCGCAGCAGCCAGCGGTGGGCGACGGGGCCGACCAGCAGCTCCAGCGCGATCCGCGGGTCGAGGTCGCGCCGTACGGCACCGGCGTCCTGGGCCGCCGCCAGGCGCCGTACGTACAGTTCGAGCTGTGGTTCGAGGAGCCGGCGCGTGAACTCGGCGCCCAGCTCCGCGTCCATGATCCCTTCGGCGGCGAGCGCCCGGGACGGCAGGTCGTAGACGGGGTTGTTCATCTCGTCGACCGTGGCGCGCAGCACCAGCTTGAGGTCGGTCTCCAGATCGCCGGTGTCGGGGATCTCGTACTCCGTACCGTCGCCGCCCGCCTCCCGCGCCGCCTGCTCCCCGAGGTCGAGGAAGGCTTCCAGCAGGACGGCGGCCTTGGAGGGCCACCAGCGGTAGATCGTCTGCTTGCCGACCCCGGCGCGGGCCGCGATGCCCTCGACGGTCGTCCGGGCGTAGCCGACCTCGCCCACCAGGGCGAGAGCGGCGTCGTAGATGGCGCGGCGCGACCGCTCGCTGCGGCGGGAGGAGTCGGGTGCCTTGCTCTCAGCGCTCTCAGCCATGACGGTCAACTTAGCAACCGGCAGGGGTGGCGGCAGCCGCGCCCGGCCTCCGTGACAAGCCGGTACGTACCGTCTCGGCAAGCGGTCTGACATGCGCAAAGAACCACCCGAACGGTGCACAGCGCGAAACCGCCGTGCGGCGGACCATGATTCTCAGACGCTCACGCACATGCCGTGCGCACCGCCGCTCGTGAGGAGCCCCCGTTGCCTCGTGACGCCTCGCCCCGCAGCTACCTCATGTGTCCGCCCGTCCACTTCCGGGTGACGTATTCGATCAACCCCTGGATGGACCCGGCCAAGCCCGTGGACCAGTCCCTGGCGCTCGTCCAGTGGGAAGATCTGCGCGACCGCTACCGGGCGCTGGGCCACACCGTCTCCGTACTCGATCCGGAGCCCGACCTGCCCGACATGGTGTTCGCGGCGAACGGCGCCACGGTCGTCGACGGCCGCGTCCTGGGGGCGCGCTTCGCGCACGAGGAGCGGTACGGCGAGGCCGAGGCGCATCTGAACTGGTTCCGGAGCCACGGCTGCCCGGACGTCGCGGAGCCGGTGCACATCAACGAGGGCGAGGGCGACTTCGCCGTCACCGCCTCGTATCTGCTGGCCGGCCGCGGCTTCCGGTCGAGCCCGCTCTCCCACGGGGAGGCGCAGGAGTTCTTCGGCCGCCCGGTGATCGGCCTGGACCTGGTCGACCCGCGCTTCTACCACCTGGACACGGCGCTCTGCGTACTGGACGACGCGGCCGACGAGATCATGTACTACCCGGACGCGTTCTCCCCCGGCAGCCGCGCCGTCCTCGCCCGGCTCTTCCCCGACGCCCTGACCGCGGACGACGCGGACGCGGCCAGGCTCGGCCTGAACGCGGTGAGCGACGGCCGCCATGTCCTCCTGCCGCAGGCCGCGACGGGGCTCTTCACACCGCTGCGGGAGCGGGGGTTCGAGCCGATCGGGATCGACCTCGGGGAACTCCTCAAGGGCGGCGGCAGCGTGAAGTGCTGCACGCAGGAACTGCGGGGGCTGCGCGGGCTGCGGGCCTGAGCCGGCGCCCTGGCACCGAGGGGTGGTGGCCGCCGGCGGAATCGTCGTCAGGTGAGCGACGCCCTCGCCTGCGCGTTCCGGGCCGGGCGCCGAGGCTACGGGGGTTCACTCATCGGGATCCTCCGGGCTCCCGCTCGGGCATGGTCCCGGACGCCGGGCGAGAGCGGTGCGCTGGGCCGGAGTGAGCCTGTCGTGCCGGGCTGTGACCCGGTGTGCGCCGGCGGGTGTGCGCTGAAGTGACAGTGGTCCGCAGAGCTCCGGCCGGTGCTCGGCGGCCTGCAACGCAGTGGCGGCGCGCGCCGGTGGCCAGCCGAGGGCGGTGGCGAGTTCACCGGTGGCGAGGGGCCGGGCCGCGTGGAGGAGGGCGGCAAGTACCGTCAGCGCGTCGTCGACGTGCGCGGCGACGGGCGGGCCGGTCATGTCCCGGTGGACTCCGGCAAAGAATCGCCGCATGGCCTCAAGCCGTGCTCCTGCCGGGGTGCTGGGGCCGAACAGCTCAGCACCCACCTGGGCGGTCTCGGCCCACGCGGCGTTCTTCCGGGCACTGGCCAGCCAGGTGCGGAGCCAGACGTCGTCGTCGATGACGTGGCGTGCCCGGCGACGGCCGGGCTCTCGCTCCCGCCTGAGCACGTCGAGCCCTTCGAGGTACCCCACGGCCTTGGACACCGAGGCCGGGCTGACGCGCAGCAGTTGGGCGAGTTCCGCAGCGGTCCGCGCACCGGACGGGGCAGTCACCAGACAGGCCAGCACCCTGGCGGCGGTGCGGGGCAGTCCGGTCCCGGTCATCATCGTCGCGAATCTGTCCACGTAGGCGCGAACGGCGGCGGGTTCCCGCCCGTGCGTGGCCTCGGCGTCGGCGGCCGGTGGCGTCGCGGGCCGGGGCGGACGGTGGCGTCGCCGCCAGTTGCCCGCCCGGTCGGCGTGTTCCGCGCGGTATGCGCCGGGGCCGCCGTTGCGGGCAACCTCCCTGCTGACGGTCGAAGTCGGCCGCCCCAGTCGTCGGGCGATCGCGGCGTACGGCAGGCCCTCGGCCAGTCCCGCCTCGATGTCCCCGCGCTCCTCCGCGGCGAGTCTCCTGCCGCCCATCTCCGCCCTCCCGCCGTGTGCACCGCGAGCCGGCCGTACGCGACCGATTCCGCGCGCCCCCGTGCGTTGCGTTAGCCGTCATCGGCAACGCTACAAGATCCGGGAAACGCCCCGGTTTCCGCAGATTCCCACGCGTGCGCCGCTTCCGCGGACGCATAGGGGACGTAGCTTTCAGCTGTCGCGAAAAGTTGAGACCAGGGGGTTCACATGGAAGATGCCACGCCCGCGGCGCATGTCGCCCACGGGAATCACGATGCCGCCCAGCAGGTGCTCGACCGAGCGGTGCGGGAAGGGGAGGTACCAGGCATCGTCGCTCAGGTCCGTGACGGCGGCGGGCACTGGTTCGGCACGGCAGGGGTCGCCGACACACGGACACGCCGGGCGCGCGGACACGAGGACCGGTTCCGGATCGGCAGCATCACCAAGACCTTCACCGCCACCGTGCTCCTGCAACTCGTCGCCGAGGGCCAACTGGCCCTGGAGGACACGGTGGAGCGATGGCTGCCGGGCCTGCTCACCGGAAACGGGCACGACGGCAGCACGATCACTGTCCGGCAGATCCTCAACCACACCAGCGGTGTCTTCAGCCACACCCGCGACCAGCCCGCCCTGAGCAGGCAGGAGAGTTACACACCCGAAGAACTCGTGGAGATCGCCACGTCGCATCCGGCCGACTTCCCGGCGGGGAAGGGGTGGGCGTACTCCAACACCAACTACATTCTCGCCGGGATGATCGTTGAGCACGTGACCGGCCGAACGCTCGCCGACGAGATCACCGACCGTCTCGCCCGCCCGCTCGGCCTGACGGGAACCTCCCTGCCGCTCGGCGCCGACCCGGCGCTCTCCGGGCCGCATTCGAGCCACTACACCAGACTGTTCTCCCCCGACCCGGACGCCGCGGTCCACAACGTCACGGAACTGGAGACGAGTCCGTACTGGGCGCGGGCGGCATGATCTCCACCGTCGCCGACCTCAACCGGTTCTTCGCGGCACTGCTCGGAGGAGGCCTCCTCCGGCCGGAACAACAGCGCGAGATGTTCACCATGGTCCCGACGGAAAGCTGGCTTCCGGGCGCCACGTACGGTCTCGGGGTTTCCCGCCTGACCCTGCCTTCCGGCACGGTGGTCCGGGGCATGGGCGGCGCGCTCTTCGGCTCCTGGTCGTACGTCTACGGCACACGCGAAGGCGCACACATGCTCGCCGTGAACATCAACGCCGACTGGGCGAGAGGCCGTTGGGAAGACCCCATCGGCATCTTCACCGATCTCCTGGAGGCCGAGTTCAGCCGCAGCACCGACGCGGACACCGCACGAGGCAAGGGGGCAGCCTGGTCGGGGTCACCGTCCACCGAGCCGGACGATGATGCGGAACGAGACCGCCTGGAGTACTAGGCAGGCCAGGGGCAGACCCACTGATTGGAGGAGATGTCGTTGTAGAAGACGCTGTTCACGCTCAGTTCGGGGATGGCGTCTCCGCGATCGATGTTCATCCCGTACCCGGTGCGGTTCTTGCCCGTGTAGACAGTGACGTCGCAGTCGTTGCCGTTGTTGTAGAGCGACTTCACGTTGTTGAACGCGTAGAAGACCGTCAGGTCGTTGTTGTTTCCGTAGACCTTTCCCATGGTGCCGCCGTAGTTGGGCTGGGTCCAGACGCACAGTGCGCCCGGCGGGCAGTCCGACTTCGCCGCGTGGGCCGGTGACGCCCCGAGGGTGACGCCCACGCCCGCGAGAAGCACGGTGCCGGCGGCAGCGGCCACCTTGGTACGAGTACTGCTGAACAGATTTGTCATGGGCTCAGTCTGTAGAGATCCAGCCCGTACGCGTACCTGGAACATTGCAGGTTGACTCGGGGCAGCGGGCGGACCCCGGATGAGGTAGCCGAACCCGCTCCCGTCGTGCCCAAGGTAACCACCACCACAGGACAGAGGGTGAAGAACAGCCCGTGGAGATCCTGGCCCTCGCCGACCGGGAGCACCCGGCAGAGGGCGACGGCCGGTGAGCCGCTCGGAACCAAAGTTGTCGAGTTCCTCCGGGGCTTCCTTGAGAGCTCCGGATCTTTGTGTCGTAGGCCAGAATCTGGGCGCCCGACGGCGCCGCTTGTCTCTGCGAACAGAAGTAACCTCGCCGGGGCCAGTGCTCCGTTACGGAACGCGGCTGATCTCCGGTAGTGGCCCACCTGCACCGGTCCAACCCGAGGGATGCCGGAATCCGGACCGGGCGCCCGAGTCCCAAAGCAGGGGCGGCGCCCGGCTCTGTCATCGTCAGCGAGTTTCGGATGCGAGTGCCGTACACAGCCGCTCGTAGGTCGGGGCAAGTTCGCGCAGGAGGCGGGCCAGGGACTGGTCCTCGCTCGTCACCAGCGGGTGCTGAAGGCTGCCGACCAGCCGGGATTGCCCGGCGGCGACCGCCGCCGCACCGGAGAGGCCCAGCGACTCCAGGCAGTGTGCGGCGTCGGCGAGGCGGCGCGCGCCCACCCGAACGGCGAAGTGTGCCATGAACCCGCGCGTTCCGGCGTCGAGTCCGCCGTCTGCCTGGGCGGCCAAGGCTTCCACGCCGGCGGCCCCGCCGAGCGTTCCCGCTGGGACGGGCCGGTCGCCATGGCCCGCCAGCCACCGCTGCGCATCGGGCAGAGACCGTCGCAGCGCCTCCTTTGATGTGACCTGTCGCTCCCGGACGAAGCCTGCGCGCATCACGTAGGGGGCGTCGACGTAGCCGATCGCCTTCGCCTCCCACGCAGCGAGGAATGCCGCGACCGGCAGCGTTGCGTAAGGGTGGCCGTGTGGGTCGTGGAAGACCACCGTGCCGCCGTCGATCTCCAGCACGACCACGAAGTGGTCGCCGCCGCCGGTAGTGGGTGTGCCCGGTTGGTGGAGCAGCAGTCCCATGTCTACGGGGCCGACCAGGACGGGCCCCCGGGCGGACATATCGCGCAGTCGTTCCTCAGCCTCCTCGGCTGTGCCGCCGGCAGTCCGCTCGCAGTGGGCGCCGAGCAGGGCGAGGGCCGCGTCCAGGCCCAGGTCCGGGTCCCAGCCGTAAGGGTCGAACAGCGGCAGGGTTCCGCCGATCAGCTCGAAGCCGAACGGCGAACCGGTCAGCACTTCGATCACTGTCGGGGGAGGGACCGTCTCGCCGAGCACCATGGCCAGGGAGTTGGCGTAGCAGTACGGGCCGGAGCCGATGTAGTGCGTCATTGTCGTCCTCTCTTCGGCCTGGTCAGACGGCGATGATGGGCTGCTGAAGCTCTGTCACCCATGCGGTGGTGTCGTCGGGACAGTCCAGGGAGACCTCGCGGGCAAGCCCGATGGAGCGGTAACCGTGAGCGGCGATCCAGTGGGCGAGCGCGTGCGTGGTGGGCAGGACGCCGTCCATCGGCCCGTGGTGGATGATCGTGGCCGCCAGCGGAATGCCGGGCACTTCAACTATCGGGAGGCCACCTGCCTCTCCGGCCACCGGTATCCCGGCCCGCACAGTGATCGGGTCCTCGCCGGGTGCTTCCTCGTAGCGGGCAAGGCCGGGGCCGACCTGGGCGGTGGCCGCGTCATCGAGTCGGCAGCACAGTTCGTCGAAGAGCGGGCCGACGACCGGCCCAATGTCTTGTGGTTCGAAGCTCGCTGCGATGCCGGTCAGCTCGGCTACCCGGACCGGGGGAAGGGAGGTGACGACAACGTCGTCGGGAGGCATGGTGCCCTCGCTCTCGATCGTCCGGAGCCTTGTCTCGACCCGGGCCACTCGTACCGCCGCCTCGGCGGCGGCAGATTCCAGCTCTGCCCGGCGCAGCCGCAGCATGCCGCGGAGCTCCTCGGTGCTGACGTCCTCGTCGAGGATCGCCCGGACCTGGTCCAGGGTGAACCCCAGGTCCTTGAGGGCGATGACGCGGTTGAGCCGGGCGAACTGGGTGGCCTGGTAATAGCGGTAGCCACTGGACGGGTCGACGTGGGCCGGGCGCAGTAGCCCGACGGCGTCGTAATGGCGCAGCATGCGGACCGACACGCGGCCATGCCTGGCGAAGTCTCCGATGGTGAACATGACGCCTTCCAGTGCAGGCCCTGACACGGTGGGAGAGTCAAGCACAGGATCACGCGTCCACCCGTTGTCCTGCGCCGCTCTCGCCTCTAGTACTCCAGCAGGAATTCGCTGTCTGAACTGGTCTTTCGCCGGGTGGCGGGAGTGTAGCGGGACTTCTAAAGCACGGCCTAGGACTCCGACCGCCGTGGTTCACCGGCTGGGCCCGCGGGTCGGCCTTGACCGAGATAGCGGCGGAATCCCTGGGCAAGCGACCGGAAGCCGCAGGCCTCGTAGAACGTGTGCGCTTCCTGCCCGTCGGCCGCCAGGAGTTGCATCTTGTAACAGCCGGTGGACTCGGCAAGTTGTGCGGCAGCGTCCATCAGGTGCCTCCCGACACCACGTCGACGATGGGCATGGGAGACCACGACGTTCTCCACGACCAGGATCGATCGCCCGCCGCGCGTGAGGTTCGGCATAACCACGCAGTCCGCGGTGCCCACCAGCGTGCCGTCCAGATCCGCGACCAGCACGGTCCGGCCCTGCTGATCGCGGACAGCCTGCCAGATGCTTCCCGCGGACTCTGCCGACAAGGGCGCGTCGTCCGGGTTCAGCTCCGCGTAGAGCGCCAGCAGTCCGTGCAGATCGGTCTCGGAGGCCGGTCGGATGATGATCGTCATATTCCTCAACTCGACGTTTCAAGCGGTCCTGCTCCAAGAGCGGCAGCGGGGCCATGCCATCAGAAGCGGTCCGGGCGGCAACCCGACAGAGCCAACTCGACGGTTCCGTCGACCAACTCCCGGGCGACCAGGTGGCCCACGGCCGCGGCGAGCGTGACCGCCGAGTGCATCACCGCCACGTAGAGGCCGGGGACCTCGGCGACCGGGCCGACGATCGGCTCACCGTCGGCCGGCATCGGGCGCGCTCCGAGCCGGGTGCTGAGCAGTTCGACGCTCCCGGCGCCGTGGAAAGTGGACCGGACGGCGGCAAGGGTCCGTTCAGGCGAGTCCGCGGCGGCGATCAGCCGGTCCACGGCGACCTGCCGAAGGTCGAAGTCCTCGGTGTTGACCACGGTGCGGACCAGGCCGGCCGGGGCGCGGAGCCGGAACAGCGGGCACGGCGACGGTTCGACCGGGACGCGCACGCCGAGCGTCGCGCCCAGTTCGGCCGTGGCAACTCCGGCCGCCAGCACCACCGTCGCACCGGAGAGGGGTCCTGCCGCCGTCTCCACCCCGGCGATCCGGCCCGCCGGGTCCCGGCGGACCGCGGTGACCGGCGTGTCCAGATGTACCCGAGCCCCGTGGCTGCGAGCGGCCGCGACCAGCCGCTCGGTCACGCCCACCGAGTCGACCGCGCCGTCACCCGGCGCCCAGACGGCCCACTCCGGAGGCTGCCGAAGGGTGGGCTCAAGCGTCGCCACGGTCGCCGCGTCCACGATCGTCTGCCCGGGCCCGGCGTCCGGCGCACTCTCCTGCCTGTTCCAGCTCAGCGAGCCGGACCAGGTCACCGGGAGCCCCGGCAACTCGGCCCCGAGTCGGTGGTACTCCGCCGTCGCGGTGGCCCGCAGCCCGGCGGCCGGGCCGGTACGCACGCCGGACGATCCGATCCATGCGAACGAGTCCCCCGTCACGCCGGCGCCCGGCCGCCCGGCGTCGACCAACGTCACCGCGGCGCCCGCGCGGGCGGCGTGATAGGCCACCGACGCGCCGACAATTCCGGCGCCGACGACGATCAAGTCCCCACTTACCGATGAGCTCAACACGTTCATGACCCTAGCGCTCGCCGGACTCGCCCGGCGGGCCGCCGCTCACCGGGCAACCGGACAGGGAGGCGCTGCTGCTGGCCCTGAAGAGCCGGGGGGTGGCTCTCAGCGAGCCGGTCCGGCAGGACGATCTCGACGATCTGGAGGGCGTGGGGACCTTCCTCGAACTGGAGCGCATCGTGAGCGAGGAAGCCGACGAGGCGTCCGTCCAGGCGGAGTTGGCCGCCATGGTGGTCGGCCTGGGTATCGCGTGCGAGCGGACCACCGAGACGTATGACGCGCTGGTCCGCCGGGGTTGAGTTCTGTCTCTGCGATCTTGAACATCAAGGGCGGAACCGCTCCGGGCTGCCGCCTAAGCGCTGTCCTGCTAACTACTGACCAGGGTTAAATGATCTTGCTGTGGCTGGTGTGATCACGGCGTCCGGAACCGTCCTGGACAGCCGGCCGTCACGACAGCCTGGGTTGATAACCTGTGGCGATGGACGAGGCATTGGACGAGGGGCCGTTCTATCACGGCACACAGGCCGAGCTGCGGGTCGGAGATCACCTCACCGCCGGTTTCCGTTCCAACTACCGGCCCGAAATCGTGATGAACCACATCTACTTCACCGCGTTGCGCGACGGCGCGGGACTCGCCGCCGAACTCGCCGCAGGCGACGGAACCCCGCGAGTGTACGTCGTCGAACCGACCGGGGAGTTCGAGAACGATCCAAACGTCACCGACAAGAAGTTCCCTGGCAACCCCACCCGCTCCTATCGCAGCAGGGAACCGCTCCGGATCGTTGGTGAGGTCACCGACTGGACGCGACAGACACCCGAAGCTCTCCAGGTGTGGCGAGACCGGCTGGCTGCAATCCGCATGGATGACCGCGCCGAAATCATCAACTGAGGATCGTTCCTCAACTACTGGGTCACGGTGAGATGGTCTTGCTGTGGCTGGTGTGATCACGGCGTCCGAGCCGTCCTGGACAGCCCCGTTCACCGGGCCGAGCCCGCGCTACTTCGGCAAGTTGGTGACCGCACCGCGCGGACGCATCCCACAGGACGCCACGGCCCGTGAGCGCATGGCCCGCAAGCTGCGGACCAAACCCGGCCGCGCCGCCTACAGCCGCCGCAAAGCCATCGTCGAACCCGCATTCGGCCAGGTTATGACCTGCCAGGATGGCCGTGAACTGCTGCTGCGCGGTGAGAACGGAGCCCGTGACGAATGGCGACTCCTGGCGGCCTGCCACAACCTCCGCAAGATCTTCCGGCGCGCCGGAACCGCCGGGCCGGCCGCCGCCCGAGCCTGACGGGCCCGGCCGGAGCCCCCCGAACAACGGCCCATCGAGCCCACCACTGCGGCACCAGGCCCGAACAAACGGCCGCGACCGGCCATCAGCCGATCCACAACCGCTCGTCGGCTGCGCCATTACCAACCCACGCTCCTAGGATCGGCCCATGATCGCTGACCTGCAGTGTGTGGTGCTGGACTGTTCCGATCCACTGGAACTCGCCGAGTTCTATCAGTCGCTGCTCGGTGGGGCCGTCAATCGGCAAGATCGGCGGTGGGCACTCGACGACACCTGGGCGACGCTGCACACGCCGTCCGGACTCGTCTTCGCCTTCCAGCGGGCAGCGGACTACCAGCCGCCGCTGTGGCCCGACCCGTCCCGGCCCCAGCAGTTCCATCTGGACTTCGGTGTCACGGACTTGGACCGGGCCCAAGAGCAGGTGCTGGCCCGCGGGGCGGCGGTGTTGGACGCCGGATCCGGCGAGCGGAGCTGGCGGATCTATGCCGACCCGGCGGGGCATCCGTTCTGCCTGGTCCGACACTGAGGACGGATCACCCGATCACCAGCCCCAGCACACCGTGAGCGGTCATTGCCCGGCACCCGGAGAGTCGGAGGCATCGGGAGCGTCGGGGCACAGTGCGTGGCCGCACTCGCACGGTGGCCATCTGAGCGCGCTCCCCGGGGTCAGGTCCGCGCCCTCGCCGGGGGCGTACCCGGCCGCCGGTACGACGAGCGTGCCGTCCACACCGTATGCGGCGATCAGCAGGGACAGCCGCCTGCGCGCCTCGCTGCGCCCGGCGTCCGTGGCAGGTGTCTTCCGTTCGACCATGTCGCACCCCTCTGTCGTCGTACAACTACTTTCTGTGTCCAAGAGTCGGCATTCGCGCGTACGCTGAACAGGCTTGAGGGCACGACAGCGGGCCTGGGGTGAAGGAGACGCACACATGCCGGACGGGCCGACGACACCTACGGGGCCGGTCAGCGGGGCCGCCTACTTCGGCAACGAGGTACGGGAATGGCGGGTCGGCAGGGGCTTGAGCCAGCGCGAGGTGGGCGCGCCCGCGCGGTACGGGCAGCAGTACGTGGCGAAGGTGGAGGCCGGGGAGCGGATGGCCAGTCCGGAATTCGCCGCCGGGTGCGACGAAGTCTTCGGCACGCCACGGATGTTCGCCCGGCTGCGGGACCGGTGCGCCGAGAAGGGCGGGTATCCGGACTGGTTCGAGCCGTACCTTCTGCTCGAACAGAAGGCTGCCGCAGTGCTCAACTACAGCAATAATCTGGTCACTGGTCTGTTGCAGACCGAGGCATATGCGCATGCGATGTTCCGGAAAGGCTGCCCGACCGACGATGGGGACGAGACCACCGCGAAGGTCGCACGCCGGTTGAAACGGCGTGACGTACTGGAACGCCCGAACCCGCCGCTGGCGTGGGTCGTTCTGGACGAGTCCTGCCTGCGGCGCACCATCGGGAGCCCGGCTGTCATGGCCGGCCAACTGGCGCACCTGATCAAGGAAGCGGAATCTCCTCGCTTCACCATTCAGGTACTCCCTTACAGCTCGGGGGCTCCCGCCTGGCCGCTGGCATTCACGCTGATGAAGTTCGACAACGGTGAGCCGGACGTCCTCTATCAGGAGACTATGGGGGCAGGGCATGTGACCGACTCACGGAAGATCGTGGCGGATGCGAGCGTGCTTTACGATCGGCTTCGCGCCGACGCACTTGCCCCGGCAACGTCACTCGACTTCTTACGCAAAGCAATGGAGGACTGGATCCCATGAGCACTTTCGACCTCTCCAACGCGCTGTGGATGAAGTCCAGTTACAGCAGCGGCCAGGGAGGCGAGTGCGTCGAGTTCGCCCCTAACCTCGCCCCCTCCGGCGTCATCCCCGTCCGTGACAGCAAGGCCCCCACAGGCCCGGTCCTGACCCTCACGCCCGTCGCCTGGTCGGACTTCGTGGCCTTCGCGGCCCGGTAGGGACCAGGGCGTTGGCAAGAGGTCGCCAAGTTCGGAGAGCCTGAACAGAGCGACAACCGAGCAAGCAGGGCGACCCGGTCCGAGGGAGCTGGTCCTTTCCCTTCTGGACAGCGGCTCCATGCCGTCGGACTGGGCTCCGGCTTTCACCGCCCTGCCTCGTTCCCTCGATGCTCGAGAACGAGGACATCT
Organism: Streptomyces sp. NPDC059255; assembly: GCF_042752355.1. NCBI lineage: Bacteria > Bacillati > Actinomycetota > Actinomycetes > Kitasatosporales > Streptomycetaceae > Streptomyces > Streptomyces sp. NPDC059255. The sequence continues at coordinate 73,843 of NZ_JBHYZP010000016.1, read as the reverse complement.
CTCCAACCGATCCCCGGCTGTGGTGTTGCGCAGCGGAACCGACGCGGTCGACGCTCCCGCCCGGGCGAACCCGATCACGCTTTTCGGACATCCCGTCACTCTCCGGAACCACCCGTCAGCGTCCGCCCGTTGTCACAGCGGTGTGTCCGGGGGGACACATCACGGGAGGGAAGTGCGGGGGACATGCTGCATATCGACTTCAGTACGGACGATCTCAACCGATTACGGGTGGCGGGGAACAGTGACTTCATGTGGGACGTGGTGCTCAGCCTGCAACTGCTGCAGAACCGGCACTCGGCCCTGGTCTACGACCCCTGGCGGAAGCAGGTGCGCGAAAGACTGGCACAGGCGGGGCTGACCCGGATGACCCGGGCGCTGATGGAACTGAGCCCGCACGGCCCTTACATTCCGGACTTTCTCACTCCCGGACACGGCACCTCCGATCCGGACACCGGAGTGGACGCGGTGCTGTCCACCCCCAAGCGGCGCCTGGGGCAGGAGCTCATCAGGCTCTACGAGAACCGGCCGATGCCGGAGGGCGCCCGCCGGCTCGCCCAAGGCGGGAGCGAGGCACTGCGTCGGCTGGGGACGGCGGTACGCCGCTATCACGCGGTGGCGGTGGCGCCGTACAAGACGGCCATCGACCACGCCATCGGCTCGAACCGGTCGGTGCGCGCCGACTCGGCACTGGCCACGGGGGCGGAGGGGCTGATGACCAGCTATCAGCCGGAACTGATCTGGCGCGACGGCCGTATCGAGGCCGGCTACCCCTTCGACCGGAACCTGGAGTTGAACGGCCGCCCACTGACGCTCGTCCCGTCGTTCTTCTGCACCCGGTGGCCCATCACCCTGGCCGCCCCCGAGCTCCCTCCGGTCCTGGTCCATCCGCTGCCGCTGGCGCCGGGCTGGCTGGCGGAAGCCGGACGCGGATCCGGGGAGCGGCTGCACCGGCTGCTCGGACGCACCCGGACCCTGGTGCTGGAGTCGCTCGGCCGGCCGATGTCCACCAGCGGGATCGCCGCCACGCTGCTGCTCTCCCCGGCCAGCGCGAGCCGGCACGCCTCGGTGCTGCGCGAGGCGGGGCTGGTCAGCTCCTTCCGGCACGGGCACTCCGTGCTGCATCGGCGGACGGCGCTGGGAGAGGCACTGCTCAACGGAGGGTGAAGGGCAGACGCACGACGAGGCGCCCGCCTCGGATGTGACATGCCGAGGCGGGCGCGCTGCACCATGTAGGCGCGGATCAGCAGGGCTTGATCTTCCAGACCGGGTTCCAGTTGTACGAGGTGTCCCAGTCGGGCGCGATCGAGGTGCGGATGACCGCGCCGCTTGAGTTGTAGAAGCGCGCGACCGTGCCCGGGGTCTGGTTGTTGGCGTAGGCGCCGATGCCGATCCAGTTCGACAGCGAGTAGGTCCGGCAGGTGTAGAAGTCGAACACCTTCCACTTGCCGGCGGCCTCGTCCCATACCTGGGCGCACAGCCGCCCGTACGAGCACGTGTAGCTGCCGCCCGGGGTGACCAAGCGGACTCGTTCAGCAGCCGGCGTCACCTGCGGCGACACCGCCCTCACGCCCACGTCCGCCCTGGCCTCCGCCGGAGCCGCCGGCGCCGTCAGCACCCGGTCGCTCCCCGCCCGCTCGGCGGAACCGGCGAACGGAGCCGACCCGCCCGACTGTGCCTGTACCGGCGCCGCGGCGAGCAACGTGCCGGCCGCCACAGCTGTCCCCGCGACAAGTGCCGCTAACTTTCTACGCGTCCGCATCTGTACCCCTCCGTTAATCGAACATGTGAACCGTGTGCGACCCATCCTGGGGTGCTCCACATCCGGCAGACGGAACATTCGACGGATACGCAATCAAAGGGCCCGGAACCAGGCCGGGCACCGGGGCCGGCCGTGGCGGCGCCGCTTCTCTTCCACTCAGCAGAAGCCGGGCTTCCGGGCGGCTCCGGCCGAATCTACGGTGCGGTCGCGCCGCGTTTTCCGGCGGCGCGCACCCGCGGTTCCTCCTGGAGGTTCATCGATGCGTCCCGTCCGCCGCCGTGCGTCCGGCACGGCCTTGCCGTTACGGGCCCGGTCCCGTGTTCTGTCCGTGGTGACCGCGCTGGTCACCGCTGTGGCCGCCGCTCTGCTGAGCGTCTCCCCCTCGTCCGCCGCGTCCGACGGGGCGGGGTCCGTCCGCGCGATTCCCGATCCGACGACCGCGTCACTGGAGGCCACGAACGGGCCGCTGGCCACCGCCGCCTACACCGTGCCCAATCCGAGCGGATACGGATCCGGCACCATCACCTATCCGACGGCCAGTGGCTCGTACCCGGGCATCGTGCTGATGCCGGGGTATCAGGGCACGCAGCAGAACCTGCAGTGGCTGGCGCCGCGCCTCGCCTCCTGGGGCTTCGTCGTCGTCAACGTCGGTACTCTCACGCTCGGCGACGACCCGACGTCGCGCGGGCGCCAGATCAGCGCCGCCGGGACCCAGTTGCTCTCCTTCAGCGCCACCGCCGGCAACCCGGTGTACCAGAAGGTCAACGGCACGCTCGGCGCGGCCGGTCACTCGATGGGCGGTGGCGGGGTGATGGTGGCCCTGCGGGACGACGCCCGGTTCAAGGCGGGGGTGCCCACGGCGCCGTACTTCCCGAACGGGAACTTCTCCGGGGTCACCGACCCGACCTTCTTCCTGACCTGCGCGAGTGACCCCGTCGCGCACGCGAACACGTACGCGCTGCCCTGGTACAACTCCATGTCCCGGGCCGAGAAGCTCTTCGTGGAGGTGCCCGGCGACCATCTCTGCCCGATGACCGGCTCCGGCAACAAGGCCAAGCAGGGCAAGCTGATCGTGTCGTTCTTCAGCCGCTGGCTGTACGGCGACACCCGGTTCGCCCCGTTCCTGTGCGGCACCCCGCGCGAGGCCGACAAGAACAACCCCGCCCTGGTCACCCGCTGGCAGGACTCCTGTCCGTTCTGATCGACGGATCCGTGGCGCTCCCGCGATGCGGGGGCGCCACGGTGCGTCGGCTCACGCGCCTTCCTGGCGGCGGAACAGGGCGCGGGAGATGGTCCGGCCCGTGGCCACCACCGCGGGGGCGAAGCCGCTCCGCCCGGTCTCGGGCAGCCGCGGGACGACCGACACGGCGGCCACCACCTCGCCCGACGCGTCCCGTACAGGGGCGGCCACGGACCCGCTGTGCCCCGGCCCGGGGCCCGGACCCGGCCACCGGTCACCGGTGGCGAAGCCCGCCCGGTGCACCTCGGAGAGCAGCGGGCGCAGACCGGCGGCCGGGGCGTGGCGGGCCAGGTAGTGCTCCCGTACGGCCGCCCCCGCGTAGGCGAGGAGCACCAGGCCGTCACCGGTGGCGTGGGCGGGGCTCCGGCCGCCGGCGGGTTCGAACGCGGGGCCGGTGTCCCGGTCGTGGATCCGCTCGACGAGCACCACCTCCATGCCGTCCAGCACCGCCAGCCGCACCTGCCGCCGCCCGGTCCTGTGGTGCAGGTCCCGGAGGAACGGCAGCGCCACCTCGCGCAGCTCCAGCCGGCGCGGGGCCAGCCCCGCGACCGCCCACAGGTGCAGGCCGATCTCGTAGCGGCCGTCGCGGTCGCGTTCGAGCGCGCCCCAGGAGTGCAGCTCGCCGACCAGCCGGTGCGTGGTGGCCAGCGGCATCCCCGTCCGCCGGCTGATGTCCGAGAGGGTGAGCCCGCGGCGCTCCCCCGCGAACGCGTCGAGCACACTGAGAACCCGGCGGGTCACCGAACGGCGGACGGGCCCGTTCTCGGCTGATCCACTCCTCATCGCGGGCAACCTCCGCCGGATTGGCATGCACGTAACAAGAGGTTCACGTACGCGTGGAGGCGGGGCCACCCCCCGAAGGCGGATAAAAAGGTGTCGTTTACGGATAGGTCCCCGCGCCCGGATACCCGCGGCGCCCGGACACCCGCAGCATCCGGATGCCCGCAGCCTCTGGATGCCCGCGGCTCACTCGTCGTCGGCGTCCCCCGGGGCCGGCGGCGGCCACGGGTCGCCCCAGGCAGTGTCCCGCGCCGCGCGGTAGAGGGGGCCGTGGCGCTTGGTGACGGTGTCGCGGCGCAGACCCTCGGTCGCGGTGCACAGCTCCAGGAGCACCTGGCCCTTGCGGATCTGCGGCTTACGGGTCACCCGGGCGGGCACCGGGTGAGGAGGGAACCGTACGGCCGCCACATAGCTGAACTTCTCGTCCTCGTACGGCAGTGAGCCGCCCTTGACCTGCCGGTGCAGGGACGACCTGCTCACCCGGGCCGAGAAGTGGCACCAGTCCGTGCCGGGGACGATCGGGCAGGCGCCGTCGTGCGGGCAAGGGGCCGCGACGTGGAAGCCCGCGCCGATCAGCAGGTCGCGGGCCTCGATGATCCGCAGGTAGCCGTCGGGCGTGCCCGGTTCCACGACCACCACGGCCTGAGCCGCCCGCGCGGCCTCCGCGACGAGCGTGGCGCGGTCCCGCGCGGTCAGCTCCTTCAGGACGTACGAGACGGTCACGAGATCGCTCCCGGCCAGCTTCAGCGCGCCCTCGATCCGGCCCCCGCGCCACTCGGCGGCGCGCAGCGCCGGGATACCCGAGCCCTCCGCCAGCTCGCGGCCGAGGGCGAGCGCGGGCTCGGCCCAGTCCAGGACGGTGGTCGCGCGGGCCGTGTCGCCCCAGACCGCGTCCGCCGCCCACACCGCGGCGCCGGTCCCGCCGCCCACGTCGAGGTGGCTGCCCGGTGCCCACCCGGGCGCGGCGTCCGCCAGGGCCTCCAGCGCGGACCGTACGGCCTCGAAGGTCGCGGGCATCCGGTACGCGGCGTACGCGGCGACGTCGGAGCGGTCCCGCAGGACGGGCGCGTCCGTCGGGGTGGTGCCGCGGTAGTTGGCGATCAGCCGGTCGACGGCCTGCGCCGCCTGCTTGGGCGGCAGCCCGTCGAGGAGGCGGGCGAGCTGGGCGCGCAGGGTTTCCGCAGTGGAGAGCGTGGCGTTCACCGGCCGAATTGTAGGCAACCGGGGCAAGCCGCGGCGCCCTCGGCCGTCACCCCGGGCGAACGCCGAGGGCCCGTTGGCCAGTTGCTACGCTGACGGCCTTTGCAGGACGGGGCGGGGGCTCTCACGGGAGGACCACGGGGACCATGGGGACCAGGTGGCAGCGGATCGGGCGCAGACTCTTGGGGCCCACGGGGATCTTGCGACCCATGCGGCGCATGCGGCCTCTCGACGAGGAGAAGCCGACCAGGAGACAGCGGATCGTCCGCGGGACCCTGGTGGCCGGAGTGTCGGTGCTCGCGCTGCTGCTCCTCCTCGTCACCGTCGGCGGACCCACGAAGACCAAGAGCGACCAGGCCGGTCCGAGCGCCGACACCAAGGCCGTGCGGCCGTCGGCGAGCAGCGTGCCGCGGATTCCGCAACTGCCCGTGCCCGATACGTACGACACTGCGCGCGGCTGGGACATCACCGACAGCTCCCCCACCTACGCCGTGGCCGGGTCCACCGGGCTCGTCGCCTATCTGGCCAGGACCGACGACGACCGCTACCTGGTCCGTACGGTGGATCCCGCCACCGGGAAGGCCGGCTGGGACGGGCCGCCCCGGCGCACCCTCTTCGCGCCCGACCGCTACCCCCGGCTGCTCTCCGTGTCGGCGGGTGAGGGCCAGGAGTACTTCGTCACCTGGTCGTACGGGCGGGTCAACCAGAGTTCGGGACAGCCCGGCGACCCCATCGTCTCCCTCGACATCTACAGCGCGTCCGACGGCTCGGCGCAGCGGGTGGAGATCCCCTGGCCCGACCCGCCGAGGGTCACCGCGTCCGGCCCCTCCGTCCTGATCAGCGACGGCAAGGCCACCAGCGCCGTCGTCGACCCGGCGACCGTCGACGTGGTCAGTGTCCCGCCGGGGGCGCTCGGCTATCCCAAGGGCTGCAAGGAGTGCCGCAAGCTGACGCAGGTGCGCGGGACGACCGTCAAGGGCCTGCTGGTGAGCGGTGCCAAGGAGTTCTGGGTGCGCGGCGGCTGGCACAGCAGGAAGGTCGCGCCGAAGGACACCGACGCGGCGTCCGGGGTGCCCGCCTCGATGACGGGCAGCTACGTCCTGGCCTCCTGGCAGCTGAAGAAGGGCGCGAAGGACGTCGGTACGCACGAGGTGTGGGCGCTGCACGAGGCGGCGACCGGCAAGGCGGTGCTCCAGGTCCGCTGCCGCAAGCCGGCGATCAGGTCCGCGGACGACCCGCAGCTCGTCACCTCGCCGCAGGGCGGCTACCTGATCGCCGGGCGGCTCGCCTTCGACCTCTCCGAGAAGCGCGCGTACTGCTTCGAGGAGGAGGACGGTACGCGCCCGCTGGTCCTGACCACGGTCGCGGACGACGGCACGGCGTACGGGGCGCGCAGCGCCCGGAACCCGGCGGACGCGCTGGCGGGCGGGGGCAGCGCGCCGGTGATGGTGGATCTGACGACCGCGGTGCCGGAGACGATGGCCCTCAACACCCGGCTGCCCAGCACGGAGATCGCCGGGATCGGGCTCTTCCGCTGGACGGACGGCAAGGACCGGTCGCACCTCACCGGATATCCGCACCGCGACGACAGGTAGGCAGACCGCGCGGCCTCTCGGCCCGTGCCGCTGCGGCGTTGCGGCTGTCAACTCGCTCTTCCCGTCTGTTGAATGATCACGATCGCGCCAGGCCGTCGGTACGGTGAACTCGGCGGCGCGATACGCCTCTTGAGGCGGATCAGGAGCTAGCGGAAGGACCCTTCGATGTCAGTCGTCCGGGAAGAGTTGATCAGACCCCTGGTGGTGTCGTTGTCCGGGCATCCGGCCGACCGGCCGGCGTTCACGGACAGCCGCCGCACCGTGACGTACGGGGATCTGCTCTCCGTCAGCGGCGCGCTCGCCACGGGGCTCGGGGTGGTGCGGGGTGACCGGGTGCTGATACACATCGGCAGCCGCGTCGACTTCATCGAGTACGGCCTCGCGGTGCTGCGGGCGGGCGCGGTCGGCGTACCGGTGAGCACCCGCTCGACCGAGGCGGAACTCCGCCACTACGCCGACGACTCCGGCGCGACGCTGTTCATCACCGAGGCGCGGCACGCGGCGACGGCGCGGCGGCTGTGCGAGGGGCGGCCGGGGCTGCGCGTGCTGATCGTCGAGGAGGGGCCGGCCACGGAGCCGGGTTCGGCGGCACCGGGGTCATCCGATCCGGAGCCGTCCGATCCGGTTTCGGCTGCTCCGGGGTCCGCTGCTCCGGGGTCGGCGGCCCCGGCCTCGGCGGCTGCCGAAGCGTCCGCCGACGGACTCGGGCTGGACGAACCGGCCTGGCTGCTCTACACCTCGGGCACGACGGGGCCGCAGAAGGGGGTGCTGACCACGCAGCGCGCGATGCTGTGGTCGGCGGCCGCGTGCTACGGCCCGATGCTCGGGCTGTCCGAACAGGACACGATCCTCTGGCCGTTACCGCTGCACCACTGCTACGGGATGTCGCTGGCGTTCGTCGGTACGGTGACGCTCGGCGCGCACACCCGGATCGCCGAGGGCGACCTTGCGCCGCTGCTCGCCGAGCACCCGGGGTGTGTCCTCGCCGGTGTGCCGGCCACGTATCTCCGACTCGGCCAGGAGACGCGGGGCGTGGCCGTGCCGCCCCGGCTGAGCCTCACGGCGGGCGCGCCCTGCACCGAGGCGGCGCGGGCCGTGGTCAGGGACCTGTTCGGCACCCCGCTGCTGGACTGCTACGGAGCCACCGAGACCAGCGGCAAGATCGCCGTCCAACTGCCGGGTGAGAGCGGGCTGACGCCGGTGCACGGCGTCGAGATCGGGGTCGCGGACGGGGAGGTCCTCGTCCGCACCCCGGGGATCATGTCGGGCTACCACGGGCGGCCCGGCGCTCCGGCCGGCGACGGCTGGTACCGGACCGGCGACGCGGGCCGGATCGACGACGGCCGGCTCACCATCGACGGCCGGATCGACGATGTGATCATCTGCGGCGGCCAGAACGTGCACCCGCTGGAGGTGGAGGCCGTGATCGCGGGCGCGCCGGGGGTGCGCGACGTGCTGGTCGTCGGCCGGCCCGACGAGCAGGTCGGCGAGGTCCCGGTGGCGTTCGTCGTGCCGGAAGCGAACGGCTTCGATCCGGAGGAGCTGCGCCGGCGGTGCCTGCGCCGGCTCTCGGTCCACAAGGTGCCGGTGGAGTTCCGGCGGGTCGACGCCATCCCCCGTACGTCCTCCGGGAAACCGCTGCGCAAGGCCATGGCCGAGCGGATCGCGGACCCGCCCGCGCCGAGCCCGACGGCGCTGGAGGAGCTGGTACGTACCGAGACCGCCGCCCTGTGCGGCGGCGGGGAGAGCGGGGAGGAGAACAGCGGGGAGGACAGCGGCCGGTGGCGTGAGCGTGCCTTCACGGAGCTGGGCCTGTCGTCGCTGGGCGGTGTGCAGTTACGGCACCGGCTCGCCGCGCTGACCGGCCTCGCCCTGCCGCACTCGCTCCTCTACGACTTCCCCACCCCCGGCGCCCTGATCGGCGAGCTGACGCGGCTCCGGGCCGGCGGAACGGTCTCCGGGACCGCGCCCGCGCCGGTCACGGCGACCGGCCTCTCGGCCGGGCTCCGGCCCGGACCCGGACCCGAGCCCGGGCCGGAGCCTGAGCCGATCGCCGTCGTGGCGATGGCGTGCCGGTATCCGGGCGGGGTGCGGTCGCCGGAGGATCTCTGGCGGCTGGTCTCCGACGGCGTCGACGCGACCGGCGACTTCCCGGCCGACCGGGGCTGGGACCTGGCCGGGATGTACGACCCCGATCCGGACCGGATCGGCGGCTCCACCACCCGGCGCGGCGGTTTCCTGTACGACGCGGCCGACTTCGACGCCGGGATGTTCCGGATCTCGCCGCGTGAGGCGCTCGCCACCGACCCGCAGCAGCGGCTGCTGCTGGAGACGTCGTGGGAGCTGTTCGAGCGCGCAGGGATCGACGCCACGACCCTGCGCTCCAGCGCCACCGGCGTGTTCGTGGGCGTGATGAACGAGGACTACGCGAGCCGGTTCGACACGCACGAGCTGGAGGGGCGCCTCGGCATCGGGTCGTCGCACGCCCTCGCGTCCGGGCGGATCTCCTACACGTTCGGGCTCCGGGGTCCCGCCGTCACGGTCGACACGGCGTGCTCGTCGTCGCTGGTCGCCCTGCACTGGGCGGCGAAGGCGCTCCGTACGGGCGAGTGCGACCTCGCGCTGGCCGGCGGGGCGACGGTGATGTCGACGCCGCAGACGTTCCTGGCGTTCAGCAGACAGCGGGGGCTGTCCCCGGACGGCCGCTGCCGGTCGTACGCGGCGGACGCCGACGGGACGGCCTGGTCGGAGGGGGTCGCGACGGTGCTGCTGGAACGGCTCGGCGACGCCCGCAGGAACGGGCACCCGGTCCTGGCGGTGCTACGGGGCTCGGCCGTGAACTCCGACGGCGCCTCCAACGGGCTCACCGCGCCCAGCGGAACCGCGCAGCGGGAGCTGATCGCCTCGGCCCTCGCGGACGCCGGTCTGACCACCGGGGACGTCGACGCGGTCGACGGGCACGGGACGGCGACCCCGCTGGGCGATCCGATCGAGGCGGCGGCCCTGCTCGCGACGTACGGCCGGGGCCGCGACCGGGACCGGCCGCTGTGGCTCGGCTCGGTGAAGTCCAACCTGGGGCACACGCAGGCGGCGGCCGGTCTGGCCGGTGTGATCAAGATGGTCGAGGCGATACGGCACGGGCGGCTGCCGCGCTCGCTGTACGCGGACGCCCCGACCTCCCGGGTCGACTGGTCGGCCGGTGAGGTGTCGCTCCTCGCGGAGGACCGGCCCTGGCCCGCGACCGGCCGGCCGCGGCGGGCGGGCGTGTCGTCGTTCGGGATCGGCGGCACCAACGCACACGTGATCATCGAGGAGGCCCCGGCCGCGGACCGGGCCCCGAGCACGGACCCGGCCCCGGCCCCGGCCGCGCGGGACGGTGCGGACCCGGCCGCGGGTGCGTGGGACGGTGCGGGCCTGGGTGCGGGTGCGTGGGACGGTGCGGGCCTGGGTGCGTGGGACACCGCTGCCCCGGCGGCGCTGGACAGCGCGGGACCGGTCGGGCACGGGGGCGCTGACCCGGCCGCGCGGGACGGTGCGGACCCGGCGGCGCTGGACGGCGCGGGCCTGGTCGGGCACGGAAGCGCGGACCCGGGCGCGCAGGGCGACGCGGGTCCAGGCGGGCACAACAACGCAGGTCCGGCCGCGCAGGGCGACGCGGACCCGGCCGCGCACGGCGACGCAGGTCCGGCCGCGCAGGGCGACGCGGACCCGGTTCCGTGGGGTGGGGCGTTCGTCGCGCCCTGGCTGCTCAGTGCCGCCGACGGCGCCGCGCTGCGGGCCGTCGCGGCCGGGCTGCTCGACGCGCCGGATGACATCGATGTCGGCTACACCCTGGCGGTGGGCCGCGCCGCGCTCGACCACCGGGCCGTGGTCGACGCCGGCGACCGGGTGGCCCTGCGCGCGCTGGCCACCGGCGAACGCGAGGGGGCGACCGCGCCCGCCGACGCCCGCCTCGGGTATCTGTTCAGCGGCCAGGGCGCGCAACGGGCGGGCATGGGCCGGGAGTTGGCCCGGGGCTTCCCCGTCTTCGCCGAGGCGTTCGGCCGGGCGTGCGACGCGCTCGACCACCGGGATCTCGAAGGCCAGGGCCCTGACGGCCGTCCCGACAGCCGTCATCCCGACGGCCCGGGTCTCGGGGAGCGGGTACGCGCGGCCGTGCTCTCCGGCGCGTCCCTGGACCGTACGGACCACGCGCAGGCGGCCCTCTTCGCGTTCGAGGTCGCCCTCTGCCGGCTGCTGGAGTCCTGGGGCGTACGGCCGGACGTGGTCGTCGGGCACTCGGCGGGCGAGATCGCCGCAGCGCACCTCGCCGGTGTGCTCTCCCTGGAGGATGCCGCGACGCTCGTCGGCGCCCGTGGCCGGCTGATGGCGGAGCTGCCCGCCGGTGGCGTCATGATCGCGGTGACGGCCACCGAGGCCGAAATGGCCCCGCTGGTGGCCGAGGTGGCCGACCGGGTGTCGATCGCGGCCGTCAACGGCACGCACTCCGTCGTGGTGTCCGGGGAGGACGCCGCGACGACCGCCATCGGCCGCCGGTTCCCGGGCGCCACCCGGCTGCGCGTCAGCCACGCGTTCCACTCGCCCCTGATGGAACCGGTGCTCGACCGGTTCCGCGCGGTCGCCGAGCGCCTGACCTACCACCGCCCCCTGATACCGGTGATCTCCGGACTGACCGGCGCCCGTTCCGAGGAGATGGCGTCGGCCGCGTACTGGGTGCGGCACGCGCGGCACACCGTACGGTTCGCCGACGCGCTCTCCGCCCTCGCCGGGGCCGGAGTGACGACCTGTCTCGAAGTCGGTCCCGACGCCGTGCTCAGCCGTGCGGCGGCGGCCGTGCTCCCCGCGGTCCCGGCGGCACGTGCCGGTCACGACGAGGCGGGGACACTGCTCGGCGCGGTCGGCGCGGTGCACACGGCCGGGATCTCCGTCGACTGGCGTTCCGTGTACGCGGGCAGCGGCGCCCGGCTGTTCCCGCTGCCCACCTACCCCTTCCAGCGCAGGCGCTACTGGCTCGACCCACCGCGCCCGGCCGTCGGCGGCTCCGGCGGCGCGCTGCTCGGCCCGGCCCTCGTCGCACCCGATTCGCCGCGGATCGTGCACGGTGGCTCGCTCGGCGTCCGGGCCCACGGGTGGCTGGCCGACCATGCCGTCGGCGACTCGGTCGTCGTGCCGGCGACCATGTTCGTCGAGATCGCGCTGCGGGCCGGGGCGGCGGCGGGCGGCGGCACAGGCGCCGTCGGCGAGTTGACGATCGAGGCACCGCTGCGGCTGACGGACGACGACGTCCCGCTCCAGGTGGTCGTCGACGGAGAGCGGATCGACATCTACGCCAGGCGGCGACCGGACGACCCGTGGACGCGCCACGCCTCGGGCCGGCTGCGGGCGCCGCGCGGTCCGGCCCCCGAGCGGTACGGGGCCGAGTGGCCGCCCGCCGGTGCCGAGCGGATCGAGGTGGCGGACCGTTACGGCTCCTTCGGGTACGGGCCGGCGTTCCGCGCGGTGACCGCCCTGTGGCGCCGGGGCGAGGAGGTGTTCGCCGAGATCGGTCTCCCCGAGGGTGTGGGCGGCGGGTTCGGGCTGCATCCCGTGCTGCTGGACGCGGCCGTGCACGCGGCGGCGCTGGCGGACGGCCCGGGCGCCGCGGCGCGGGTGCCGTTCGTGTGGAGCGGGGTCGAGCTGCACGCCCCCGGCCGGCGAACGGCGCGGATCCGGTGTGTGCGTACCGCCTCCGACACCATCGGCGTCGAGGTCTTCGACGAGGCGGGAGAGCCGGTCGCCACGGTGGCGTCGATGTTCACCCGGCCGATGGCGCCGCGGGACACCATGCTGTTCCGGCCACGGTGGATTCCGGTGCCGGCCGTACCGGAACTGCCGGCCGTACCGGCCACCGACGGGACGACGTTCGTCGAGATCGGCCGTGGCGGCACGGGCGACGCGGGCGACACGGGCGCTCGCGTCCGGGCGCTGACGAGCCGGGCGCTGGACGTCCTGCACGACTGGCAGGACCGCTCCGGCCGCCTCGTCGTCGTCACCCGGAACGCCACCACACCCGATCCGGACCTCGCGGCGGCGGCCGCCTACGGTCTGGTCAACACGGCCGCCGCCGAACACCCGGGACGGATCACCGTGGTCGACGTGGACACCGATCTGCCGATGGCCCGGGTACGGGAACTCGTGGGCGGCGGTCTTGAGCCGCAGGTCGCCGTCCGCGACGGCCTGGTGCACGCGCTGCGGATCACATCGGCGGCGCCGAGCGACACCCGGCCGGTCGACCCGGCCGGGACCGTGCTGATCACCGGCGGAACCGGCGCGCTCGGCGCGCTGACGGCCCGGCATCTGGTCCGGGAGCACGGCATCCGGCATCTCCTGCTGGTGAGCCGGCGCGGCCCGCGGGCGCCGGACGCGGATCGTCTGCGGCGGGAGCTGTCCGGTCTGGGCGCCGCCGTACGGATCGTCGCCGGTGATGTGGCGGACCGTACGGTGGTGGACGGGCTGATCGCGGCGTGCGACCCGCCGTTGACGGCGGTCGTGCATACGGCGGCCGTCCTCGACGACGCGGTGCTCGGCGCCCAGACGCCGGCCCGCGTGGACACCGTGCTGCGGCCGAAGGCCGACGCGGCCTGGGTGCTGCACGAGGCCACCGCGCACCTTCGGCTGTCGGCGTTCGTGCTCTACTCCTCCGTCGCCGGTCTCTTCGGCAAGGCCGGGCAGGCCAACTACAGCGCGGCCAACCGGTTCCTGGACGCCCTGGCGTGTCATCGCCGTGCGCGGGGGCTGCCGGCGGTGTCGCTGGCGTGGGGGCTGTGGGAGCTGGGCAACGGTCTCGGCGACCAGATCTCCGGCCTCGCCCGGCGCCGTATCCACGCGTCCGGGATCGCCGCGCTCGACGCGGAGCAGGGGCTCGCGCTGTTCGACGCGGCGATCGGCTCGGCCGAACCGGTCCTGGTGCCGGTCCGATTCGACCCCGACGCGGCGGGCCCGCCGCCGATCGTCGGCGGCGTCACGCGCGAGCGACCGCCGTCGGCGGGGCGGCGGTGGCCGGCGCGGATGTCCGAGCCGGAGCTGCGTGAGCTGCTGCGCGGGGAGCTCTCGGCCGTGCTGGGCCGGCCGGACCCGGCCGATTTCCCCGGTGACCGGCCGTTCGTCGAGCTGGGCTTCGACTCACTGGCGGTGATCGAGGTCCGTACCCGGCTGGGCCGGCTCACGGGGCTCGACCTCCCGGCGGGTCTGCTGTTCGAGAAGCCGACGGCGGACGCGCTCGCCGCTCACCTGCACGGCGAGTTGTCCGGCCGCCCCGCCTGAGGGGCCGGGGCCGGTCGGGGCCGGTCGGCCGAGCCGCCGACCGGCCCCACCCGGCCACCGGACCCGGTCCAGGGAACCGGGCCCGGTGCGGGTGTCGCCTCAGGCGACCGGCAGGTCCGCCGGACGCTGGTGGCGCCACGGCCGTACGAGCCCCACGAACGCGGCCAGCGCGCCCACCGCGCACACCAGTTGGACGACGGCCATCGGGACGGCCGTCTCCTCTCCCGCGATCCCCACCAGCGGCGAGGCGACGGCCCCGATCAGGAAGGACGCCGTACCGATGAGGGCGGACGCGGAGCCCGCCGCGTGCGGGGTGCGCATCAGCGCGGAGGCGTTGGTGTTGGGCATCGCCAGGCCCATCGCGGACATCAGGACGAACAGCCCCGCCGCGACCGGGAAGAGACCCACGTCCCCGAAGACCCCGGCGGTCATCAGCAGCAGCGCCAGCGCGGCGCCCGCGATGACGAGCAGGCCGAAGCCGAGCACCCGGTCCAGGGAGACCCGGCCGACCAGCACCCTGCCGTTGAGCTGGCCGACGGCGATCAGGCCGATGGAGTTGACGCCGAAGAGCAGGCTGAAGGTCTGCGGCGAAGCGCCGTAGATCTCCTGCACGACGAACGGCGAGGCGGCGACGTACGCGAAGAGCGCGGCGAAGGCGAGCCCGCCCGCGAGCATGTAACCGGTGAAGATCCGGTCGGCGAGCAGGCCCCGCATGGTGCGCAGCGCGTGGCCGACGCCGCCGCTGTGCCGCTGCTCCGGCGGGAGCGTCTCGTGCAGCCACTTCCAGACGACGAGGGTGAGGAGGACGCCGACCACGGTGAGGACGACGAAGATGCCGCGCCAGTCGGTGAGGCGCATCACCTGGCCGCCGATCACGGGGGCGATGACCGGGGCGACGCCGGAGATCAGCATGAGCGTGGAGAAGAAGCGGGCCATCTCCATGCCGTCGTACAGGTCGCGGACGACGGCGCGGGCGATCACGATGCCCGCCGCGCCCGCCAGGCCCTGGAGCAGCCGGAAGCCGACGAGGAGTTCCACGGTGGGCGCGAAGGCGCAGATCGCGGTGGCGACCACGTAGACGACCATGCCGGTCAGCAGCGGTCCGCGCCGCCCCCACTTGTCGCTCATCGGGCCGACGACGATCTGGCCGAGCGCCATGCCGGCGAGGCAGGCGGTCAGGGTGAGCTGGGCGGTCGCGGCGGTCGTGCCCAGGGAGCGGGTGACCTCCGGCAGGGCCGGGAGGTACATGTCCATGGAGAGCGGCGGCAGCGCGGTGAGTCCGCCGAGGACGAGGGTGACCAGCAGCCCGGCCCGGCGCGCGGCGACCACCGCCCCCGGCGCGAGTGCTTCGGTGCGGGTCTCGGTGTGGATCTCGGTGTGGATCTCGGTGTGGGTCTCGGTGTGGGTCTCGGTGGGTGCCGAGCGGCGCTGCTCGGGTCGTATGTGCTCGGTACGTCCTTCAGTGGTGCGGCCGCCGTCCGGCATCCATATCTCCATGTCGTTGAATTCCCTGTCTATGCTCTCAGCTCAGCCGGTGTGGTCGGGACCCGTGAAGCGGACAGCGAGTGAGGCGGCTATGACAGCAGGGAAGATTCCGGACGACCGTGCCGTGCGCTGGGGTGTACTGGCCACGGGCGGTATCGCGGCACGGTTCACCTCCGACGTACAGGAGCTGGCGGACGCCGAGATCGTCGCGGTGGCCTCGCGGCGCGAGGCGTCGGCCAAGGAGTTCGCGGGCCGGTTCGGTATCCCGCGCGCGTACGGCGACTGGGCGGCGCTCGTCGCCGACGAGGACGTGGACGTCGTGTACGTCGCGACACCGCACTCGGCGCACCGGGCCGCGGCCGGGCTTGCGCTGGCGGCGGGCAAGCCGGTGCTGTGCGAGAAGGCGTTCACCCTCAACGCCCGGGAGGCCGGGGAGCTGGTGTCCCTCGCCCGCGAGCGCGGCGTCTTCCTGATGGAGGCGATGTGGACGTACTGCAACCCGGTCTTCCTGCGGCTGGCGGAGCTGGTGCGGGACGGGGCGATCGGTGAGATCCGTACCGTCCAGGCGGACTTCGGCATCCAGGGCCCCTTCCCGGCCGGCCACCGGCTGCGGGACCCGGCGCTCGGCGGGGGCGCCGTGCTCGACCTCGGCGTCTATCCGGTCTCCTTCGCGCACCTCCTGCTGGGTGAGCCCGACCGCGTACAGGCCGATGCGCTGCTCTCGCCCGAGGGCGTCGACCTGAACACCGGGATGCTGCTGGGCTGGGAGTCGGGGGCGACGGCGCTGCTGTCGTGCTCGATCGAGGGGCGGACCCCGGCGACCGCCACCGTCACGGGCACCGCGGGCCGGATCGACGTGCCGTCCGGCTTCTTCCACGCGGACCGGTTCGTCCTCCACCGGGACGGCGCGGAGCCCGAGGAGATCACGGCGGGGCCGGCGGCGACGCTGCACGGTCTCCAGTACGAGGCGGCCGAGGTGATGCGCTGCCTGCGCGCGGGCGAGACGGAGTCGCCGCTCGTCCCGCTGGACGGCACGCTCGCGGTGATGCGGACGCTCGACGCGGTACGGGAGCGCGTCGGCGTCCGCTACCCCGTGGACCAGGAGCGGTGACACCTCCGCGGGAAGGCGCCACGCGCTCGGCCGCTTGACGACAGGGCCTGGACGACAAGGCCTGGACGACGGGACCTACACCGGGTCGAGGCCCGGCCTGCCCGCCTCGGTCACGAAGGACGCCGACGTCGTGACCGGGGCGCCGGGCACGGTGACCGCGGCGACGGACCGGAAGTCCGCGCGCGCCTGCCGGGCGCCGAGCGCGACGGTGACGTACCCGCGCCGCCCGTTGTAGAACCTCATGTGCGGGTTGGCCGTCGTCAGCCGCTCCCAGTCGGCGGGCCGGTCCGCGCCGTCCTTGCCGCTGGAGATGGACGTCGCCACGATCTCGGTGCCCAGGGTGCGTGACGCGGGGTCGTCCCAGTCCTTCTTCAGGTCGTAGGCGTAGGCGGTGTGCACATCGCCGGTCAGCACCATGAAGTTGGCGAGCCCGGCCGCCTCGACGCCGTCCAGCAGCCGCTGCCGGGAGGCCGGGTAGCCGTCCCAGGCGTCCATGGAGAGCTTGAAGTCGGCGGTCGTACGGTCGCGGCGCCGCGCGAAGGTCACCTGCTGCGGCACGACGTTCCAGGTGGCGTCCGAGGCGCGCCAGCCGTCCAGCAGCCACCGCTCCTGGGCGGCGCCGGTCATGGTGCGCGAGGGGTCCTCGGACTCCGGTCCCGGTACCCGCCAGCCGTCGCCGTAGGCCTGGTCGGAGCGGTACTGGCGGGTGTCGAGGATGTCGAACTGCGCGAGCCGGCCGAAGTGCAGCCGCCGGTGGAGCCGCATGTCGGGGCCGGTGGGGCGCTGCGGGGCGCGCAGCGGCTGGTTCTCCCAGTAGGCGCGGTACGCGGAGGCGCGGCGCAGCAGGAACTCCTCGGGCGGCACGTCGTTCTCGGGGATGTCGTCCGCGTAGTTGTTCTCGGTCTCGTGGTCGTCCCAGGTGACGACGAAGGGGTGCGCGGCGTGCGCGGCCCGCAGGTCGGGGTCCGACTTGTAGAGGCCGTAGCGCAGCCGGTAGTCCTCCAGCGTGACCGTCTCGTGGTTGTAGTGCGCGGGCAGCACGCGGTCGGTGTAGTTGCGGGCGCCGCCCGCGGAGTTGACCGCGTACTCGTAGAGGTAGTCGCCGAGGTGGAAGACGACGTCGAGGTCCTCGTCGGCGAGGTGGCGGTAGGCGGTGAAGTAGCCGTCGTGGTACGCCTGGCAGGAGACCGCCGCGAGCTTCAGTTCGCCGGTACGGGCGTGGCGGGCGGGCGCGGTGCGGGTGCGGCCGACGGGGCTGAGCCACGTACCGGCGCGGAAGCGGTAGTAGTACACCCGGTCGGGGGCGAGTCCGGGGACGTCGACGCGCACGCTGTGGTCGAACTCGGGGTGGGCGGTGGCCTCTCCGCGCCGGACGGTCCTGCGGAAGGCGGCGTCGTGGGCCAGCTCCCACCGTACGGTCACGCGGGTACGGGGCAGTCCGCTGCCGGGCTCGTACGGGCGGGGCGCGAGCCGGGTCCAGAGCAGCGCGCTGTCCGGGCGGGGATCGCCGGAGGCGACGCCGAGGGTGAACGGGTCCTCGGTGAGCCGCCGCGCGTCCAGCTCGGCGGCGCCCGCGACGCCCTCGGCGGGAAGCTGGACGGCGAAGGCGAGCGCGGCGGCGGCAGCGGTGCCGGTGAGGAGGCGGCGCCGGCCGATGTGCGCGGCGGCGGCCCTCAGTTCGGGGGTGTGTGCGGCGGATGCCATATGGCCCTCCCCTGACGGTGGGTGTCCCTGACAGTGCAGTGGGTGGCGGAGACGACCCGTTGTCGGGTGCACAACAGACGTATGTCGGGCGGGTGAGATCCGCGTGCCGCTGAACGTTGTACCTCACGTACGCTGCGTGGCCATGGACGCCATGCGGAGGACCGACAGCGGCAGCGCCGGCGGGAACGGCCATACCGGGAACGGCGGGAGCGGGGGCCGACGGGGCGTCGCCGTCGTGACCGGGGCGGGCTCGGGCATCGGCCGCGCCGTCGCGGTGGCGCTGAGCGGCGCGGGCTGGTCGGTGGTGCTCGCGGGCCGGCGGACGGCGGCGCTGGAGGAGACCGCCGCGGCGCTGGACGCGGGTCCGGGCGGCGGGGCGGGTCTCCGGGGCGAGGTGCTGGCCGTACGGACCGACGTGTCCCGACCGGCGGACGTGGACGCGCTGTTCGCGGCGGTACGCGAGCGGTACGGCCGGCTCGACCTGCTCTTCAACAACGCGGGCACGTTCGGCCCCGGCGGGGTCAAGGTGGAGGACCTGCCGCTGTCGGCCTGGCAGAAGGTCGTCGACACCAATCTGACCGGTACGTTCCTCTGCGCGCAGGCGGCGTTCCGGCTGATGAAGGCGCAGGACCCGCGGGGCGGCCGGATCATCAACAACGGCTCGGTCTCGGCACACGCGCCGCGCCCCGACTCGGTCGCGTACACCGCCACGAAGCACGGCATGACCGGCCTCACCAAGTCGCTGTCGCTGGACGGCCGCCCGTACCGGATCGCCTGCGGGCAGATCGACATCGGCAACGCGGCGACCGACATGACGGAGCGGATGCGGCGGGGCGTGCCGCAGGCCAACGGTGAACTGGCGGTGGAGCCGGTCATGGACGTGACGGATGTGGCGCGGACGGTGCTGCACATGGCGGAGCTGCCGCTGGAGGCGAACGTCCAGTTCGCGACGGTGCTGGCGACGTCGATGCCGTTCGTGGGCCGGGGCTGACGGTTTCCGGGGAGCCGGATCAGGCGTCGGTCGGGTCAGGAGACGGTCGGGTCAGGAGGCGCGTCGGGTGCCCGGGCCGTGGGTGACGCGGATCTTGGACTGGCCGTGCGGGAGTTCCTCCCAGTCGGCCATGAAGCGGGCCGACAGGCCGTACTTCTCGGCCAGGGCGATGAGCGTCTCCGTGCGGTAGTAGAAGTCCTCCCGCAGCACTTGGTGCTCCTTGCCCTCCGTACGGTCGAAGGTGAAGTCGAACCAGCCGCCGGGGGCGAGCACCCGGCCGACGTTGGCCAGGCACTCCTCGATGACCGGGAGCGGGGAGTGCGAGAAGACGCTGTGCGCGTGCACGACGTCGAACCGGGCGTCGGGCAGGAACGCCAGCTTCAGGTCGCGGACCGGGGTCAGAGTGGGGAGCCGGTCCTGAAGTCCCCTGTCCACCAGGGTGTTCTGGGCCGCGGCGAGGATGTCGGGCGAGATGTCGATGCCGTAGTAGTGCGCGGGCTCCAGGTGGCTGATGAAGCGCCAGCCCGCCCGCAGATTGCCGCAGCCGATCTCCAGCATCCGGTGCTCGGGACGGAGCCCGTGGCCGACGAGGTAGTCGAACTGCATCGTCCCCAGGGCCAGCCACCGCTCATGGCTGGCGCTGCCGACCGCCAGGTCCGGGTCGGCGCGGGTGTCGGAGCGCATCACGGCGCGGTAATACGCGATGTGGTCGGGCCAGCGGTGGCGCAGCCAGGTGTCCCTGGCCGCGCGGGCCAGGAAGCGCGGCGCCCGTCCGGGGTGGCGCAGGGCGTAGCCGACCCGGTGCCCGAGGGAGGCGCGGTTGACGGTGAGATTCTTGGCAGGCATGTGGATTCCTCTGTCTGTGCCGGGCCGGCGCTGCGGCCGGTGGTGTCCTGGCGGGTGCTGGTACCAGCTTCCCCACGGGAACGGGGGGCGGAGGTCGGCGGACCGGCCCCCGTTCGCGGGCGGCGCGGGGGACGTCCGTATCGGCCGATCGGTTGATGCGGCGCGGCGGGGAAGACGTTAGGACTGCTGAGGTGGGACCGCTGAAAGGGACCGCTGAGGGAGGAGTCGGGCGAGACGATGCGGAGGTCTGCGGTGGTACGGCACGGCGAGCCGGAGGGCCGCGCGGGGACCGGTCCCGGTGTACGCGCCGAACGGGACGCGCGAACCGATGCCGGTGTACGCGCCGACGCCGACGGGCGGGTCGAATCCGGTCTGCTTGCCGATCGCGACGGGTGGGCCGGTCCCGGGGTGCCCGGTGACGCCGACGGGCGGACCGGTCCCGGGTTGCGCGGCGACACCGACGGGCGGTGGCTGACCGTCGTCATGCATGCCGCGTTCTTCCTGCTGCTGGGCTCCTCGCTCGTCCGCCATCTGCTCCTGCACGGCGGCGAGCCGGGGGCCGGCTGGATCGTCGCCCTCTTCGTCGTCTTCGGGGTGCTGTACGCGCTCGGCCGGGTCCTCGCGCCGGCGCCGCGCCCCGGTGCCCGCCCCGCCGTCCGGTACGCGCTCTGGCTGGGGGCGGTGCTGGCGGTCTGGGTCGTCCTCCTCGTCGTCGCTCCGAGCGCCGCGTGGTGCGCCATGCCGCTCTTCTTCACCGGGTTGCACACCCTGCCCACGCGGACGGCGGTGGCACTGGCGTCCGTACTGACCCTGCTGGTGGTGGCCTCCAAACTGCGGTTCGCGGAGGGGATGTTCGACCCCAACGCGGTGATCGTCCCGCCCGCCGTCGCCGCCGTCGGCACCGCCGTCCTGATCACCCTCCAGCGCCAGGCGGCCCGGCAGCGCGGCCTGATCGCGGACCTGGTCCGCACCCGCCGCGACCTGGCCGCCACCGAGCGGCGCGCGGGGATCCTCGCCGAGCGGCAGCGGCTGTCCACGGAGATCCACGACACCCTCGCCCAGGGCCTGTCCAGTCAGCAGATGATGCTCCAGGCGGCCGACCGGCTCTGGCGGGCCGACCCCGGCGCGGCCCGGGGACATCTGCGGGAGGCGGCCGAGATCGGGGCCCGGGGACTCACCGAGGCCCGCCGGTTCGTCCAGGACCTGGCCCCCGCCGACCTCGCGGAACGCACCCTCGTCCAGGCGCTGGGCGCGCTCGCCGACCGGGAGAGCGGCCCCGGGCTGCGGGTGGAGCTGCGTGTCGACGGCACCCCGGGGCCGCTGCCGGAGCGGACCGAGGCGGCGCTGCTCCGCATCGCGCAGGGGGCGCTGGCCAATGTGCGCGAGCACGCCGGGGCGACCCGGGCCGCGCTGACCCTGACCTGGCTGGGCGACCAGATCTCCCTCGACGTCGCCGACGACGGGCGCGGCTTCGACCCGGACGCCGGGCCCGCCCCCGGCGCGGGCTCGGGGCGCGGGCACGGACTGCCGGCCATGCGGGTCCGGGCCCTCGGCTCGGGCGGCACACTCACCGTCGAGTCCGAGCCGGGCGGCGGCACCGTCGTGAGCGCCGCCCTGCCTCTCACCACCCCCGACCTCCTCGAAAAGGCCGCCCGATGAGCCCGACCGATGCCGTACCGACCGATGCCGCGCACGCCGATGCCGTACCGCCCGTGCGGCTGCTCCTGTGCGACGACCACGCCGTCGTACGGGCCGGGCTGCGCGCGCTGCTGTCCAGCACCGACGGCATCGAGGTGGTCGGCGAGGCGGGCAGCGGCGAGGAGGCCCTGGCCGTGGCCGCGCGGGTCCGGCCCGATGTCGTCCTGATGGATCTCCAGCTCGGCGAGGGTATGGACGGGGTCACGGCCACCCGCCGGCTGGTCTCCGGCGCCGCGCCCGGTGCGGCCGCGCCGCGCGTGCTGGTGCTGACCATGTTCGACACCGACGCCGACATCACCCGCGCCATCGAGGCGGGCGCCACCGGCTATCTGCTCAAGGCGGAGCAGCCGGAGGAACTGTTCGCCGCGATCCGGGACGCGGCGTCCGGGCGTACGGCGCTGTCGGCGCCGGTCGCCGACCGGGTGCTGGCCCAGATGCGCAGCCCGCGCCCCGCGCTCTCCGGGCGGGAGCGCGACATCCTCCAGCAGTTGGCGCGCGGCCTGGGCAACCGGGACATCGCCCGCACCCTGTTCATCAGCGAGGCCACGGTGAAGACCCATCTCGGCCGGATCTACGGGAAGTTGGGGGTGGACACCCGGTCGGGCGCGGTGGCGGTGGCCAACGAGCGGCGTCTGCTGCCGTGAGACGACGACCTGGTGCCGACCTCACGGCCAGGAGCCGGAGAGCCGGAGAGCCGGAATAGAGGTGCCGGGCCATGCGGTTGGGCAGTGGCATGACCACCGACGACGCGCCCGCCCCCGAGTCCCCCGCCGTGCTCCGGTACACCGCCTTCTCGACCGATCCCCTGGGCGGAAACCCGGCCGGTGTCGTCCTGGACGCGCGGGGGCTCGACGACGGCGGCATGCTCGCCGTCGCGGCGGAACTGGGGTACAGCGAGACCGCGTTCCTCACCGGTCTTCCGGAGGCGGGCGCGGCGGGCGGCGACGGCCGGGTGTTCACCATCCGCTACTTCAGCCCCAAGGCCGAGGTCCCCTTCTGCGGACACGCCACCGTCGCGACCGCCGTCGCCCTGGCCGAGCGGACCGGCCCCGGGGACCTGGTCTTCGAGACCCGCGCCGGTACGGTGCCCGTCACCGTCACGGAGGAGAACGGGACGCTGCGGGCCACGCTCACCAGCGTCGAGCCGGACGTCACCGGCGTGGCGGAGGACGACGTACGGGAGGCCCTGGGCGCCCTCGACTGGCCGGCCGCCGATCTGGACCCCGCCCTGCCGCCCCGTATCGCCTTCGCGGGCGCCCGCCATCTCGTGCTGGCCGCCGCGAGCCGGGCCAGGCTCGCGGATCTCGCGTACGACTTCGACCGGCTCGAAGCGCTGATGCGCCGGCTGGACCTGACCACGGTCCAGCTCGTGTGGCGGGAGTCCGCCGATGTCTTCCACGTCCGCGATCCGTTCCCGGTGGGCGGTGTGGTCGAGGACCCCGCGACCGGCGCCGCCGCGCTGGCGTTCGGGGCGTATCTGCGCGTGCTGGGCGCCGTGGCCGGGAGTGCCGTCCTCACCCTGCACCAGGGCGAGGACATGGGCCGCCCCGGCGTGCTGACCGTGGAGCTGCGGGAGGGTGACCCGCGCGTCCGGGTGAGCGGCGCGGGCGCGCGCATCCCGGACGGCGGCTGACCGGCACGCGCGGCGCACCGGCACCGGAGGTCACCGGCAGGCGCGGCGCATCCGCACGCACGCCCCGGCCGACCGGCACCGGCGGGTGGTCCGCGACGCCACCGGGCCTACCCGGCGAGGAGCGTGGCGATCTCCTTCATCTCGCCCTCGCCGAGCGGCCCGTACCGCAGCGCCCCGGCGTTCTCCTCGGCCTGGGCGACCGAGCGGATGCCCGGGATCGGCACCGTGTGCGGGCTGCGGGCCCAGAGCCAGGCGAGCGCCCCCTGGGCCAGGGTGCGGCCGCCGGACGTGAGGATGTCCCGTACGGCGGCGACCCGCGCCGCCTGCTCCGGTACGGGCAGCCCGCCCTCGCCGAACCAGTGCAGCCACGCGGGCGGTACGGTCCGGATGTCACCGGAGCCGAGCGCCCACCCCGTGTCCCCGGCCCCCCCGGCGCCGGGGTCCCGCGCGAGCAGGCCCATCGCGAGCGGGCTGCGGACCACGCTCGCGATGCCGTGCTCCGCGCACAGCTCCAGCATCTCCGGCGCGTCCTGGAGCACATTGCACCCGT
The DNA here is from genome assembly GCF_042752355.1 of Streptomyces sp. NPDC059255. NCBI lineage: Bacteria > Bacillati > Actinomycetota > Actinomycetes > Kitasatosporales > Streptomycetaceae > Streptomyces > Streptomyces sp. NPDC059255. Next base: position 49,949 of record NZ_JBHYZP010000016.1, on the reverse strand, counting down.
GCTGCACGGCCGCGCAGTGCTCCCCCGGCGCGAACACCGCCGCGCGCTCCGGGTCGTCGGTGCTCCAGGCGTACGCGCGGATCAGCCCTTCCCGTACCAACTCCTCGCAGGTTTCGCGGAGTTCGGCGGCGGCGTCGAGGGGCGCGTCGGAGATGTGGAGCTGGTAGAGGTCCACGTACTCCGTGCCGAGGCGGCGCAGTGACGCGGTCAGCGCCCGCCGGGCGTGGCCCGGGGTGGCGTCGTGGCCGTCGGCGGTGCGGGTCGCCTCGTCGAAGAGGTTGCCCCACTTCGTGGCGATGACGACCTCGTCGCGGTGGCCCCGCAGCGCCCGGCCGAGGATCCTCTCGCTGTGGCCGGTCCCGTACACGTCGGCCGTGTCGAAGAACGTGATCCCGAGGTCGAGCGCCCGGCGGAGCGCGGCGACCGACTCGTCGTCGTCGACGGCGCCCCAGCCGAGCGGGTCCCCGTCGGGCCGCTGCCATTCGCCGCCGATCGCCCAGCACCCGAAGCCGAGTGCGCCGACGCTGATTCCGCTCTGTCCCAGGGTCCTGCCCTGCATGGCATCCATGGGCGGCAGATTAGGAGTTGGAGCGCACACGAAGGCAAGAACGACAGCGTGACCGAATCGTCAACGTTGGGTTGACGTCTCTCGATCGTCAACCTAAGGTTGACGGCATGGAGAACCCCGAGAACCCCACCCAGAAGCCCGTGCAGATCAACAACCCCATCCGTCTCGACGACCTGATCGAAGGCATCAAGAAGGTCCACTCCGACACCCTCGACCAGCTCACCAGTGCGGTCGTCGCCGCCGACCACCTCGGCGAGGTGGCCGACCACCTCATCGGCCACTTCGTGGACCAGGCCCGGCGCTCCGGCGCCTCCTGGACCGACATCGGCCGCAGCATGGGCGTCACCAAGCAGGCCGCCCAGAAGCGCTTCGTACCGAAGTCCCCCGCCGAGCCGTCGGCCCTCGACCCGAACGAGGGGTTCGGCCGGTTCACCCCGGGTGCGCGGGGCGCCGTGGTCGCGGCGCAGAACGAGGCGCAGGCCGCCGGGAACGACGAGATCCGCACCGCACACCTCGTGCTCGGGCTGATCAGCCAGCCCGGGACCCTCGGCGCGCGGGCGATCGTCGCCCAGGGCGTGCTGCTCGACACCGTGCGGCAGCACGCGACGGCGGCGCTGCCGGCGAAGGCCGCGACGGTGCCCGATCTGGTGCCGTTCGACGCGGCGGGCAAGAAGGTGCTGGAACTGACGTTCCGGGAGGCCCTGCGGCTGGGCCACAACTTCGTCGGCACCGAGCACATCCTGCTGGCGCTGCTGGAGTTCGAGGACGGTACGGGCGTGCTCCACGACGCGGGCGTCGACAAGGCCGCATCGGAGGCCGACATCCTCGCGGCGCTGGAAGAGATCACCGCGTCCACCACCCAGCAGCCCGGAGGAGCCCAACAGCCCGAGAAGTAGCGGGAGAAGCAACGGGGGAAGCAACGGGGGAAGCAACGGAAGAACGGCGGCGGGAGCAGCGGGAACACCGCGGGGACAGCAGAAGCGGGGGGGGCCCCCGGGGGGGGCGGGGGCCCCCCCCCGGGGCCCCCCCCCCAATTGACCCCCCCCCCCCGCCACCCGAACCCCCCCCGGGGGGGGCCGCGCGGGGCACCACGACCAGCAGCCGTCCGCCCGGGCGCAGTGCGTGCGCGGCCGAGCGCAGCACGG